>NZ_ANAX01000039.1 GCF_000341065.1 Nocardiopsis halotolerans DSM 44410
TACGTGACCCCGCTGGGCGGGGCACCGCACCACCGCGCTAGAGCAGCCCGGCGCCCGCCTCGCGCGGCAGCCCGCGGATCGCGTGCACCGGTTCCACACGCGTGTGGAACTGCGGCACCCAGGTCAGCTCGGTGCCCAGCGCCCGGTCGGGATGGGCCTCGTTGTGCGCCTCCACCAGGTCGACCTCCGTGACGCGCCCGCGACCGTCCTCCATCACCGCGTTCCCGTGCTCCACGATGTCGGTGCCGCCCCAGTTGGCGACGATCTCCTCCGCCCCGATGCCGTCGCGCATGTCGAACAGGTTGTTCTCCGCGTACAGGTACGACTCGAAGCCCACACCCAGGCTGTACTGGTACAGGTCGGTGGCCACCGTGTAGTGGTTGTTGTAGACGTGCACCTGCCCGTAGCGCACCCGGGGCGCGCGCTGGCCCAGGCCGTCGAAGTGGTTGTGGTGGAAGGTGGTCCGCAGGTACCCGCGGTCGGTGGTCCGGCCGTCGCTGTTGCCCACCAGGATCGCCTTGTCGCGGTCCTCGAAGTGGTTGTACGACACCGTGACCAGGTCGCTCGCGCGCACGACGTCGAGCAGGCCGTCATGCACCTCGTACCTGCGCCCGAAGTACTCGGGCAGTTCCGAGCCCGGGTTGTCGCCGTCGGTGAACGTGTTGTGGTCGATCCACACGTTCGTGGAGCCGGAGATCTCCAGGTGGTCGTACTCGGCGTTCCAGTTGCCCTCGCCGCCGTCGCCCGGGTCCCATCCGGGGAAGCAGTCGTGCGTGTCGGAGAGGGTCAGGTTCCGCAGGATGACGTTCTCCTGGTTGATCACCCGGATGCTCATCCCGGTGATCTCGGCGTCGTCGCCGACCCCCACCACGGTCGTGTTGGAGCCGACCTCCACCCGGACCCGCTCCGCCTGCGCGTCGGCCGAGGCCTCCCGCGCCTCCTCCAGCGGACCGCTGGGTTCCTCCCGGCCCCAGACCTCGGGATCGTAGGCGGCCAGGTACTCCTCCAGCGTGTAGCCGTCCACGGCGTAGTCCCCGCATGACAGGGGTGTGCCGTCGGGTGCCGTGTTGGCGTCGATCGATCCCTCGACGCGGACGATCTTGGGTTCGTCACCGCTCACCGCCTCACGGAACTCCTGTGCCGTGGAGACGTGGAAGACGTTCTCCGGGGCGGCCTCCGCGCCCCCCGTCGTCCCGCCTCCGGCCGAGGCCCAACCGTCTCCCTCGGGCAGGACCTGTCCGCCCAGGTCGGGCGCGGCCTGGGCGGGCACCACCGCGGTCATCACGAGCACCGTGCTCAGAGGGAGTGCGAGTCTTCGCATGTCCTGCTCCTCAGGGGGATAGCTGCAAACGGTTGCATGAACATCCCGTACGGACCGGACCCGCGTCAACCCCCTTCCACCCGGGAAAACCCCGGAAAACCCGGCACCGACCCGCAAAACACGCACTGGCCAACCACAACCGGTTGCCGCTAATCTCGGGGACATCCCACAGAGAAGGAGGCCACGGGTGGCCGTGACCATCAAGGACGTCGCCCTGGCGAGCGGGGTGCACGTGTCCACCGTCTCCCGGACCTTCTCCGCCGCGCACCTGGTCAACTCCGAGACCCGCGCCCGCGTACTCGCCGCCGCCAGCGCCCTCGGCTACCGGCCCAACCGCGCCGCCCGCGCGCTGTCCACCCGCCGCACCGGCAACCTGGGGCTGATCGTCGCCGACATCGCCAACCCCTTCTTCCCGCCCCTGATCAAGGCCGCCCAGGCCCACGCGCGCCGCAGCGACCACCACGTGTTCGTCGCCGACACCGACGAGCAGGCCCGCGTGGAGGAGGAGCTGATCCGCTCCATGGCCACCCAGGTCGACGGCGCCCTGCTGGTCGCCCCGCGCCTGAGCAACCGGCTGATCGCCGAGCTCAGCGCGGACGTGCCCTTCGTGGTGGTCAACCGCCAGCCCGCCGGGCTGCCCGCCGTCCTCATGGACGTCGCCTCCGGCGCCGGGCAGGCCCTGGAACACCTCGCCGGCCTCGGTCACCGTGAGGTCGTCCTGCTCACCGGCCCCCGCGCGTCCTGGACCAACCAGCGTCTGGAACGCGCCGCCGAGGAGGCCGCCGAGCGCAACGGCCTGCGCCTGCACCGCCTGGGCCCCAACCAGCCCACGGAGGAGGGCGGTGCCGCCGTGGCCGACGAGGTGCTCGCCCTCGGAGCCACCGCCGCCCTGGCCTACAACGACCTGGTCGCCCTCGGCCTGGTCCGGGAGCTCCGGGACCGGGGGGCCTCCGTTCCGGGGGACCTCAGCGTCGTCGGCGTCGACAACACCGACACCGCCCGGCACTGCGCCCTCACCAGCGTCGACATGCCCACCGCCGCCGCCGGACGCGCCGCGATCGACCTGCTGCTGCACCGCGTCACCAGCGAGGACCCGCCCGGCACCGTCACCCTGGACACGCGTCTGGTGGTGCGCGGTTCGACCGCCGCACCACCGGGTGCGCGGTGATCCCGGGCCGACGGGGTCCGATCCGGGGGTTCGGCGCCGTTTTCCGCGCGTACGGCCCCCGGGGGTTCCCCGGCCCCGGAGTGCGGATCCGGGTCGCGTGACGCGGCTCCGGACGGGGTGGTGCGCCGGGATCCGTGCGTGTCGCTCGGCGCCCCCTACCCGCGGGGCGGCGCGCTGGCCCGGACGAGGGCCCGTGCCAGCTCGGTGCTCTCCGAGAGGGTGTCGAGCGGGAGCGGCCGCGTGGCCAGAGCTCCCTCGTGCAGTACGAGCAGCCGGGTGGCGAGGGTGTCGGGCCCCGAGCAGCCTGCCGCGGCGGCGAGTTCACGGAACAGGTCCCGCAACCAGGACTTCTGGTCCGCGGCGATGCGGTGGGCGGGGTGCGAGGGGTCCGGGAGTTCGGCCAGCGCGTTGATGAACGCGCATCCGCGTGTGTTGGTCCGGCTCCAGGTCAGCAGCACGCGGAAGGGTGTCGTGACGGTCTCGACGGGGTCGTCGCAGGCGTCGACGGCGGTGCGGACCATGGACCGCCAGCGCTGGTCGCGTTCGGCGAGGTAGGCCGCCACGAGATGGTCCTTCGAACCGAACTGGTTGTACAGGGTCCGTTTGGTCACGCCGGAGTGCTGGGCGATCAGGTCCACCCCGACCGCGGTGATCCCGCGTTCGT
This sequence comes from Nocardiopsis halotolerans DSM 44410, assembly GCF_000341065.1. Taxonomy (GTDB): domain Bacteria; phylum Actinomycetota; class Actinomycetes; order Streptosporangiales; family Streptosporangiaceae; genus Nocardiopsis; species Nocardiopsis halotolerans. The sequence continues at coordinate 3,154 of NZ_ANAX01000039.1, forward strand.
AGAACAGCTCCTCGGCGGCCGCCACGATGCGTCGGCCCGCCGGTGTCACGGGCTGTGTCTCCTGCATTGGACGTCTCTTCACAGATCAGTGTAGCCTTACACTAGTTCACAGATCAGTATACCCAAGAGGAGGTCTGGACGATGGGCGTGCCCGAGACCATGCGCGCGGTTCGGATCACGGAGCACGGGGGTCCGGAGGTACTGGAGCTGACGGAGGCGGCCGTGCCCGCCCCGCGGGCGGGAGAGGTACTGGTCCGGGTCAGCGCGGTGGCGCTGAACAACACCGACCTGTGGACCCGGGAGGGCGCCTACGGCCGCCCGGGGGATCCGGGGGCGCTGTCGGGCTGGCGGGGTCCGATCGACTTCCCGCGTGTGCAGGGCGCCGACGTGGCCGGTCGGGTGGCGGCGGTCGGCGCTGACGTGGACGAGGGCCTCGTCGGCCGCCGGGTGGTCGTCGACCCGGCGGTCTACGACGCCCAGGGACCGGACGCGAACCCGGTGGGCCTGATGGGGAGCGAACGCGACGGCGGTTACGCCGAGTACGTGACCGCGCCGACGGAGCGCGTACACGACGTGACGGAATCCCCCCTCACGGACGACCAGCTCGCGGCGTTGCCGACCGCCTACGGCACGGCGCTGGGCATGATCGAGCGCGGCCGGCTGCGGGAGGGGGAGACCGTCCTGGTCTCCGGGGCCTCCGGCGGGGTCGGCCTCGCGGCGGTGCAGATCGCCCGTGCGCGCGGCGCGAGGGTGCTCGCCATCAGCAGCGGGTCCAAGATCGACGCGGTGCGCGGAGCGGGCGCACACGAGGTCGTCGACCGCGCGCGGGACGTCGCCGAGCGGGTCCGCGCCGCCGCGCCGGAGGGCGTCGACGTCGCACTCGACGTCGTCGCCGGGGACCTGCTGGGTGAGGGGCTGCCGCTGCTGCGCGAGGGTGGCCGGTGGGTCGTCGCCGGCGCGCTCGGCGGGTACGGCGTGACCTTCGACGTGCGCCGCCTCTACCTGCACAACGCGCAGGTGATCGGCTCCGCGATGCACACGCCCGCGCACTTCGACCTCCTGATGGACCTGGCCCGCCAGGGCGGCGTCCGGCCCGTGATCGCCGAGGTGTTCCCCCTGGAACAGGCCGCTCGGGCCCAGGAGGAGCTCGCCCGCAGGGGGCACGTGGGGAAGATCGTCATGCGCCCCTGACGCGGTGACCGGAGAAGGCGTACCGGTAACGTTTCGGTCGGCCGGCCCGATCGCGCCCCGGCGTGTCAGTCGGTGTCGCCCGGTCCCGCGAACCGGGACAGCAGCCTGAGCGAGTCGGCCGCGGCGGAGCCCTCCTCGGTGGTGACCACCGCCACCGACTGCTCCGGCGAGCGGGCGACCGTGAGGAGCTGTTGTGTGACGGTGAGCTCGCCGACCAGCGGGTGGCGCAGCCGGTAGCGGTTCGCCTCGCAGGGCCTGACCCGGTGGTCGCTCCACAGCTCGGCGAACTCCCGCGACCGCACGGACAGCTCGCCGACCAGTGAGGCCAACAGCGCGTCCTCGGGGTGGCGGCCCGCGACCAGCCGAAGGCTACCCACGACCGCTCGTGCCTTGCGCCGCCAGTCGACGTACAGCTCCCTGGTGTGGGCGTCCAGGAACAGCATCCGCGCCAGGTTCGGCCGGTCCTCGGCGCGGTCCGGCGCGGAGGGGTCCAGGTGCCCGGCGAGCAGGGCGCGGGCCGTCGGGTTCCAGGCCAGCACGTCGGTGCGGCGGCCCAGGACCATCGCGGGAACGTCGCCGAACGAACGCAGCAGGTCGCGGGTGAGGGAGTCGACCCGCTCCGGCGGCGGCTGCCTGAGGCGCCGGGGACGCCGCGCGGCGATCTCCCGCAGGTGCTCGGCCTCGTGTTCGTCCAGCCGCAGCGCCCGCGCGATCGCGTTCAGCACCGCGTCGGACGCGTTGACCGACTGCCCCTGCTCCAGCCTGGTGTAGTACGACACGCTGACCCCCGCCAACCGCGCGAGCTCCTCGCGCCGGAGCCCGGCCACGCGCCTGCGCCCGGGCGGCTCCGTCAAGCCCACGTCGCCGGGCCGCAACCGCGCCCGCCGCGCCCGCAGGAAGTCTCCGAGCCGGCCCGCGACCGTCGGTTCCACCGTCTGGGAAGTCGTCATGGCATCAGCCTAGGCGCGGGCCTCCGCCTCCGCGGAGCCGCGAGCCTGACCCTGCCGTGGATACGCACGAGGGAGGGCTGGCTACCACGACGCGGGTGGCGAATCCTGGCCGGGAAGCAACGCCGAGCACGAAGCGGGAGCAGCCATGCGGGAACAGCGACGGGAGATCGTCCTGGGTGACGTCACGGTCACCCGGGTCGTGGAGTACTTCGGACCGGTCGACATCGCTCCGCGGGCCTTCCTCCCCGAAGCGCCGGAGGAGGCCTGGCGGAAGCACGGCCCCTGGCTCACACCCGACTTCGTCGACGCCGACGCCGACGTCGTCGTGAGTGCCGTCCAGACCTGGCTGCTGCGCAGCGAGGGCGGGACCATCCTGGTCGACACCGGTGTGGGCAACCACAAGGAGCGCCCCTACGCACCGGTCTGGAGCCGCAGGGAGAGCGACTTCCTGGGCGAGTTGGCACGGGCCGGTGTCGAGCCCGAGGACGTGGACCTGGTGGTCAACACCCACCTCCACGTCGACCACGTGGGCTGGAACACCCGCCTCGCGGGCCGCGAGTGGGTGCCGACCTTCCCCAACGCCACCTACCTGATGCCGAAGGCGGACTTCGACTTCTGGAATCCCGCGAACGGCCACACGCCGAACCTGGGCCGCGGCAACCAGAACGTGTTCGAGGACAGTGTGGCCCCCGTGTACGCGGCCGGGCAGGCGCTGCTGTGGGAGGACGGCCACACCATCGACGGCAACCTGCGCCTGGAGCCCGCGCCGGGGCACACCCCGGGCTCCTCGGTGATGCGGCTGGCCTCGGGCGGCGACCGGGCCCTGTTCGTCGGCGACCTGGTGCACACCGCGCTACAGATCATGGAGCCCGACGCCAACAGCTGCTTCTGCGAGGACCCGGCCGAGTCCCGCGCCAGCAGGCGCCGGCTGCTGGGCGAGGCCGCCGACACCCGCGCGCTGCTGTTCCCCGCCCACCTGGGCGGGCGCGGCGGGGCGGAGGTGGCCCGGGACGGCGACGCGTTCGCCATCAGGGAGTGGGCGCCGTTCGCCCGGCTCTGACGCCCGGACGGCTCACCGAGGCGCGTCGACACCGATGGCGGCGACGCCGGAACGCACCAGCGAGTACCGCAGAGCAGGAGTGTGCAGTGTCCGACCCGATCGTGACGACCACCGAGGGGGCCGTCCGCGGCAGCGCAGACGACGCCGCGGCCCGCTTCCTCTCCATCCCCTACGCGGCGGCGCCCGTCGGCGCCGGCCGGTTCGCCCCGCCCGCGCCGCCCCGCCCCCGGACGCACGTGCGCGACGCGACGCGGCCGGGGCCCACCGCGCCGCAGCCCCGCCGGGACGCCTTCGGACGGCTCGACATGTCTCCCTACTTCGGCCCCGGCTGGGTGCGGGGCGACGAGTACCTGACCGTCGACGTCTGGTCCCCGCGCGGGGCCGAACGCAGCCCGGTGCTGGTGTTCGTCCACGGTGGCGGCTTCGTCGCCGGATCGACCCGCGCACCGCTGTACGACGGCACCGCCTTCGCCCGCGACGGCGTGGTGCTGGTGACGCTGAACCACCGGCTCGGCGTCGCCGGGTTCCTGGACCTGCCCGGGGCCCCGCGCAACAGGGGACTGCTCGACGTGCTCGCCGCCCTGGCGTGGGTGCGGCGCAACATCGCGGCCTTCGGCGGCGACCCCGGCAACGTGACGCTGGCGGGCCAGTCGGCGGGCGCGACGACGGTCGCCGGCGTGCTCGCCGATCCCCGGGCCGAAGGCCTGTTCCACCGGGCGATCGTGCAGAGCGGCAGCGGGCTGGGCGCGTTCTCCCCCGAACAGGGGTCTCGGGTGACCCGAGCGGTCGCGGACGCCCTGGGCGTGGCACCGGACGCGGAGGGCTTCGCCGAGGTACCCGACGAGGACCTGGTCTCGGTCGTCCCCCGGCTCGCCGGGATCGATCTGCGCACCGCCGACCACTTCGACCCGCTCATGGGACTCAGCCCGTTCGGTCTGGTGCTGGACCGCCAACCGGCCGAGAGCCGCCTGGCCGGTGTCGACCTCCTCGTCGGCACCAACGCCGAGGAAGGCGCTCTCTACCTCGCACCGCGAGGCGGCCTGGCCGCCTCGACCGCCGAGGACGTGCGCGCGACCGCGGCCCGCGCCCACCGCTCCCCAGACCGGCTCGTCGCGGCCTACCGGGCGCGGCTTCCGGACGCCGGCCCCGGCGAGCTGCGGTCGGCCATCCTCGGTGACGCGCTGTTCGGTGTCGGCGCCCGCAGGCTCGCCGAGGCGCACGGCGGCGCCCATGTCTACGAGTTCGCCTGGCGGTCGGCCGCTCTCGACGGGCGGCTCGGGGCGGCGCACGCGATGGAACTGCCGTTCGTGTTCGACCGGCTGGACGTTCCGGGGCTGCGTGGTCCGCGTGCGCTGTTGGGGCCGGAGGAGCCGCCGGAGGCGCTGGCCGCGGAGATGCACGCGGCGTGGACCGCCTTCGCCCGTACCGGGGACCCCGGGTGGCCGCGGTTCGGGGAGGGCGGCCTGATCCGCCGGTTCGACGCCGTTTCCGCGACCACCGCCGAAGCGCGGGACCTGTCCGTCTGGTAGGCGGCGCGCACCGTCACCGTCGTCCACGGCCCGGCGGGGCGGGGCGGG
>NZ_ANAX01000040.1:0-18841 GCF_000341065.1 Nocardiopsis halotolerans DSM 44410
TTTCGGCCGCGCGCCCCGTCCGCGCTCGGAGTCGGCGAACGCCCCGCGTGCGGCTCCGGCCTCACGCGACAGGCGCTCAGCCCACCAGGAACCAGAGGGCGGTGATGATGAGCATGCCCGTCCAGCCCAGCACGGTCGCCAGGACGGTCCAGGTCCGCAGGCCGTCGGCCACCGACAGCCCGAGGAAGCGGGTGGCGATCCAAAAGCCCGAGTCGTTGATGTGGGACAGCGCCACCGAACCGCAGCCGATCGCCAGGACGACGAGCACGGTCTGGAGGTCGGAGAAGGCGCCGCCCGTCACGGTCGACTGCACGAGTCCCGCGGCGGCGAGGGTCGCGACGGTGCCCGACCCCTGGGCGACCTTGAAGACGGTGGCGAGCAGGAACGCCAGGAACAGGACCGGAAGACCGGTGCCGACCAGCAGTTCCGAGATCGTCTCCCCGATGCCGGTCTCGGTCAGCACGCTGGCGAAGACCCCGCCCGCGCCGGTGACGAAGACGACGATCGCGGCCGGTGCCAGCGAGGCGTCCATGATCTCGCCGACCTCCTGGCGCCCCCAGCCGTTGCGCGCGCCGAGCACGTACATGGCGAGGACGACGGCGACCAGCAGGGCGAACGCGGGCTGGCCCACCAGGGACGTGACGCGGCCCGCGGTGGTCCCGGGGTCCAGCACGAGGCCGCCGACCGTGCCGACGAGGATCATGAGGATCGGCAGCAGGATCATGGTCGCGACCGCGCCCGGCCCCGGCTTCGTCACCCGCCTGGTGGCCACGGCGGTCTTCACCGCGCCGCCCTCGTGGGAACCGCCGTCGTGGGAACCGCCGTCGGTCTCCGGACCGGCGGTGACCCCGCCGGATCCGCCGTCGGACTCCTGGCCGATCGTCCGGTCGAAGCGTTCCCGGACGATCGGGTCGATCGGGAACTCGCGACGCGAGGTGATCATCTTCGAGGTGTAGTACGCGAGCGGACCCAGCGGGATCAGGAGGAGGATCCCCACGAGCGTCACGAGGCCGACGTCGGCGCCCAGCAGGGTGCTGCTCCCGGTGACACCCGGGTGCGGCGGGACCGTGTTGTGGATGTAGACCATGAACCCGGCGATCGGGACCCCGACGAAGACCGGCGAACGGTGACCGGCGGCCTTGGCGAAGCTGAACATGATCGGCACGAGGACGATGAAGCCGACGTCGAAGAAGATCGGGATGGCGATGAGGGCCGACGCCAGGAGGAGCGCCGGACCGGCCCGCTTCCTGCCGAGTCTGCGGACGAACCTCGTGGCGAGCACCTCGGCGCCGCCGGTCCTCTCGACGATGGCCCCGAGCATGGCGCCCAGGCCGACGAGCAGGGCGACGCTCCCGAGGGTTCCTCCCATGCCCTCGATGACGGTCGGAATGATCTCTTCGAGCGGCATGCCGCTCACGGCGGCCGTCACGACGGCGACGAGCAGCAGAGCGACGAACGCCGGGACCTTCGCCCACATGACGAGGGCCAGCAGGGCGGCGATCGCCGCCGCCGCGATGATGACGAGGACGAGAACACTCATGGGGAACCTCTCCGTGCGTCACTGGTCGTCGGTGCGCGGCGGGACGGCCGCCGCGGCCGACCAGTGGGGGGATGAGCCGGAGATCAGCGCCTGATGGCGTCGATCTTCAGCATCTTGGTGATGGTGTCGTCGAGGACCGCGTCGTCGAAGACCCGCTTCCAGTCGTCCCTGACGATGAGCTGACGGCCGTGCCCCATCGCGATGTGGCAGGCGTCGGAGAACGGGTTGTCGCCGCGCAGGGCGTTGGCCAGGGCCACCTGGATGTGGCCGTGGAACAGGGCCTCGGCGGCCGGGCGCGGGACCCCCACGGTGTTGACGGTCTCCTCCAGCGCCTCCTTGAGGAGCTCGCCGACCATGCAGGCGATCGTCTCGACGAGGGTCGGCTCCAGGACCGCGAGCTGCTTGACGCTCACCCAGTGCACGTCGATGACCGGCGCGTACATGGTGCGGATGACCTTCTCGGCGGTCTCCTTGACGGCCTCGTTCCCGCTGTCGACCGCCGCCACGGAGTGCTGGGGCGCGGCGATCCCGCCGAAGGTGTCGGCGTACTCCTCCTTCGTGGTGCGCTCCAGGAAGATCGACGGGTGCGCGGGGTGGGCGCAGACGTACTCGACGTCCTCGCGCTGGAGGAGCAGCCCGGCGTAGGCGGCGGCGGGGTCGAGGGTGAGGACGATGGCGCCCGCCCTGAGCTGGGGAACGATCTCCTCGCTCACCGCGCCGAGCACGACGTCCGGGACCGCGAGGATCACGACGTCGGCGTCCCGGACCGCGTCCTCGGTCGGGGTGACCGTGAGGCCCAGGTCGCGGACGCGCTCCTGCCCGGCGGGCGAGTTCTCCGCGTAGCGGACGGTGGCCTCGGTGCGCCGGAGGTTGTTCGAGACGCGCTGGCCCATCTTTCCGCCGGCGCCGATGACGGCGATGGTCAGGTCGTTGACGCTCATGGGTTCCTTCTCCTGAGGTAGTCGATGTCGTGTTCGGTCCATCGCCGTTCGGCGCGTGCCGTCGTCGCGAAGTCGTCGGTCCAGGGGAGCCAGTGCTCGATCACCTGGGAGATGCCGCGCTCGACCGGGCGGACCCGGCGGACCACGTCGTCGTAGTCCAGGAGCCCCTCGCCGAGCGGGGCGCCCGCGAGGGTGAAGCCGACCCACCCGTCTCGCCTGCTGAAGGCGAAGTCCTTCACGTGCAGGTTCTTCACGTGGGGCGCGACGCGGTCGACGACGTCGGTCGGGTGCTCCAGGGCGGCCACGCAGTTGCCGGGGTCCAGGACGATGCCCAGTGCGGGGTGCGCGACGTCCTCCACGAGGCGCACGAGCTCCCGGGTGGGGACCTGCTCGTAGGTCTCCAGGCCGAGTTCGACGCCCTGGTCGGCGTACTCGGGGACCGTCCGGGCCAGGACGTCGGCCGTCTCCTCCAGGGAGGGCTCGCCGTTCCCGGGCCTGACCATCGAACGCACGAGGGTCGAGCCCAGGGCCGTGGAGATGCGGAGGTAGCGGCGCAGGTGGTCGGGTGTGACGCCCCGCGTGCCGACTTCGAGGGTGAGGCCGAGGTCGTCGGCGACGGCGCGGACGCGGGCGAGCTCCCGGTCGTCCATGTGCTCCAGCGGCGGGTAGTCGCAGATCTGGAAGACGTCCGCGCCGAGGCCGGCGGTGTCGTGGAGCATGTGCTCCAGCGTGAACGGGTCGGGGGCGTACTCCGACCATCGCCACAGGTAGGCGTAGGTGCTCAGACCGATCATGGCTTCGTCTCCGTGAGGGCGAGTGCTTCGTCGAGGACGCGTGTCAGGGCGCGGGGATCGTGGGCGAAGCGGCCCAGGAAGAGCCCCTGGACCGCGTCGCCGAGCTCGGTGAGCAGTCCCGGCCCGGCGCTGCCGCCGTAGATGACCCGGCTGTCGGGGAGGTCCGCGTCCGCGCGGAGGTCGCTCCGGAGGCGGCGGCACACGGCGGCGATGTGGTCGACGGGCGCGGACTCGCTGGCGCCGATGGCCCAGTGGGGCTCGTACGCCACGACGACGCGGCCGGACAGGCCCTCCGCGCGTGCGGGGGCGAGCAACCGGCGCAGTTCCTCCGACACCGTCCGCGCGGCGTCGGAGGGGTCCGTGCGGACCGCCTCGCCGACGCACACGATCGGTGTCAGGCCGTTGCGCAGGGCGGCGGCGAGCTTGCGGCCCACGGTCTCGTCCGTCTCACCGACCACGTTCCGCCGCTCGGCGTGCCCGACCTCGGCGAACGCGCAGCCGACCTCGGCCAGCTCCGGTCCGCCGACCTCACCCGTGAAGGCCCCCCGGTCGGCGACGGCCAGGTCCTGGGCGCCGACCCGGACGGAGTCCCCGAGCAGGGCGCGGACCGGCACGAGCGCGGGGAAGGTCGGCAGGACGACGAGTTCGGCCGCACCGGAGCGGACCGCGGGGTGCGCGCCGGCCGTCTCGTCCACCTCACGGCACCAGGCGAGTGTCCGCGCGTGCGAGAAGTACATCTTCAGGCTGACGCCGATGACGAAGTCGGGGGGCATGGGATCAGTGCTCCCGCGACTGTTCGTAACCGGTGAGCACCCGGACCTTCTCGGCCGAGGGGCTCGCGGGGTCGAAGCGGTACGTGAGCCACTCCCGGGTGAGGCGGCGCGCCAGTTCGAGGCCGACGACCCGCTGGCCGAAGGTCAGGACCTGGGCGTCGTTGCTCAGCACGGACCGCTCCACCGAGAAGCTGTCGTGCGCGGTCACGGCGCGCACCCCGGGGACCTTGTTCGCGGAGATCGCCACGCCCAGGCCGGTCCCGCACACCAGCAGCGCGCGGTCGACCCGGCCGTCCGCGACCATCTCCGCCGCCTGGGTCGCGATGGTCGGGTACGGGGTCCTCCCCGTCCGGTCCACGCCGACGTCGGTGACCGAGGCGACGAGCTCGCTGGTCTCCAGGTCGGCCTTGAGCGCCTCCTTGTACTCGAATCCCGCGTCGTCCGATCCGACGACGATGCGCAGCCTGTCGGTCATGGTCCCTCCGTACGTCGTTGGGCGGCCCCGGAGGGCCGGATGTGGTTCGTGCGTGTTCGTCCGGGGTGGCTCGTGAGGAGTGGCCGTCCGTCCCCTCGAGGCGCTCCGGTCACTGGCGGGAACCCCCGCGGTCGTGACCGGTCGCCGCGCGGAGGGCGTCCCGCAGAGCCTCGGCGAGGAGGGCGAGCGAGGCGGCGCCGGCGTCGGGCGTGCCCCGGCCCCGGACGGTGTGCAGCCGCGCCCGTCCCATGCGCGGTACCAGGTCGGCGGTGGCGTCGGCCCTCTCGCGTGCGACGCGCGCCGCCGCCTCCCACGCGGTGACCGGGTCGTCGCCCCTCCGGAGGGCGTCGGCCAGGGTGTCGGACAGGGGTGCGAGGACGTCGAGCATGGTCCTGTCGCCGATCCGCGCCCCTCCCAGCTCGGCGACCTTGACGGCGGCCTTCTCGATCCCGGCGCTCACGCGGGCGGGGTCGGGCGCGTGCTCGTCGCCGAGTTCGTCGGCGACCGTGCGGAGGATGACGCCCCACAGCGCGCCGGACGTGCCCCCGGCGCGGTCGGCCCATCCGTCGGCGGCGCGGGCGAGGACGGTGCCCGCGCCGCCGCCGTGGTCGGCCGCGTCCCGTGCCGCCTCCTGAGCGGCGACGGCACCGCGACGCATGCCGATCCCGTGGTCGCCGTCTCCGGCGACCGCGTCGATCCGCCCCAGCTCCTCGGCGTGGGCGTCGACGGTCTCGTGGATCGTGTCCAGGGCCCGGAGCACCGTCCACGCCGCCGCGCGGGACTCCTCGCTCGCTGGCGGGACGGTGTCGGTGTCCTCGCCCCGGCCGGTCCCGATCCGCACGGCGTCCGGGGCCGGGGACGGCGCGACGACCTTCCGGTAGGCGGGCGAGGCGGCCGGGGCGCGCCACGCCTCCTCCAGTTCGTCGTCCAGCCAGGCGAGGGTGAGGGACACGCCCGCCATGTCGAAGCTCGTGACGAGTTCGCCGACCTCGGGCTCGACCACCTCGACGCCCTGGCGGCCGAGGAGCTGGTTGACGCGGCGGTAGACGACGAAGAGCTCCTCGTACTTCACGGACCCGAGACCGTTGAGGACCACCGCCGCGCGTCGGCCGTCGGCCCCCGGCGGGATCTCCTCCAGCAGTTTCGCGACGAGGAGTTCGGCGAGTCCGTCGGCGCTCGGCACGTCCGTCTCGTCGGTTCCGGGCTCGCCGTGGATGCCCATGCCCACCGCCATGCGGCCCTCCGGAACGGTGAACAGCGGTGCGTCGGCGCCGGGGAGCGTGCACCCGCCGAACGCGACGCCGAAGGAGCGGACGCGGTCGTTGGCCTTGGCGGCGACGCGCGCCACGTCGTCGAGCGGACGGCCCTGGGCGGCGGCGGCACCGGCGGCCTTGAAGACGAACAGGTCGCCCGCGATGCCCCTGCGGCGGTCGCGTTCCCCGGCCGGGGCGCTCGCGACGTCGTCCGTCACGACGACCGTCTCGCACGCCAGGCCCTCGGCCCGCAGCCGCTCCTGCGCGAGGCCGAACTGGAGGACGTCGCCCGCGTAGTTGCCGTAGGACAGCAGGACGCCGCCCCCGCGCTCCGCCGCCCTGGCCACGGAGTGGACCTGCTGGGCCGACGGGGAGGCGAAGAGGTTCCCCATGGCCGCGCCGTCGGCCAGTCCGGGGCCCACCAGGCCGCCGAAGGCCGGGTAGTGCCCCGACCCGCCGCCGACCACCACCGCCACGGTTCCCGGCCGCACCGCGTCCGCACGGACCACGCCGCCGCGCACGCGGCGGACCCACCGGTGGTTGGCCGCGACGAAGCCGTCCACGAGCTCATCGGCGAACGCCTCGGGGCTGTTGTACAAGCGGGTCATCGGCCAGTCTCCTGTGATCTGCTCCACGTTCGGGCGCGATTGGTGACCAATAAACCAAGGTCACAGCAATAAGTCAACCGGTTGACCAATTTGTTTCCACTAGGATTCCCGCATGCCCGCCTATCCCACGGATCCAGCCGAAAATCTCGGTGCCCAGCTCGCCCCGATCCCCGCGCGCACCCCCTCGGCGGCCGTCGCGGCCGAGCTCCTGGCGTACTTCACCAGCGGCACCCTCACCCCCGGTTCCCGGCTGCCCTCCGAGCGCCAGCTCGCCGAGATGCTGGGCACCGGACGCTCCGCCGTGCGCGAGGCACTGGCCGCGCTGGAGATCCTCGGCGTCGTCAACGTGCGCCCGGGTTCGGGCACCTACCTCCAGGCGGGCGTGTCCGAGCTCCTCCCCCGGACGCTGAGCTGGGGGCTGATGCTCGGCGACCGCAACACCGGCGACCTGGTGCAGATCCGGTCCGCCCTGGAGGTGCTCGTGGCCCAGCTCGCCGCGGAGAACGCCCGGCCGGAGGACGTCCGCGGGCTTCACGCACAGCTGGCGAACATGGAGGCGGCCCTGGACGACCACGACGCCTTCGTCGAGGCCGACGCCCTCTTCCACCAGGAACTGGCGTCGGTGGCGCGCAACGACACCCTGGCCGTCGTCCTCCAGAGCGTCCGCGCGCTCCTGAGGATCTGGCTGGACCGGAGTGTGACCAGGGAGGAGGACGCCCGTACCGCCATCGTCGAGCACACGCGGGTGCTCGAAGCCGTGGCACGGCACGACGCGGACGGGGCACGCGAGGCCATGCTCGCGCACATGGGCACGGCGGGCGCACGGATCCTGAGCCTGGTCGAGGCGCCCGAGGAGCGCTGAGGCCCCCGGGACGACGCCTCCCGGAACGCGGGTCCCCTCCCCGCACAAGCGGAAGTCCCCGCCCACGGCTGCCGTGGACGGGGACTCGGACGAGCGGCGCGGGGCGTGCCCGCCCCGGGCGGTCAGGCGTAGGAGTGCAGACCGCTGAACATGTAGTTCACCGCGAAGAAGTTGAACAGGACGGTCGCGAATCCCAGCACGTTGATCCAGGTCGCCTTGGGGCCGCGCCAACCACCGGTGGCGCGGGCGTGCAGGTAGGCCGCGTAGATCACCCAGGAGATGAAGGACCAGACCTCCTTGGGGTCCCAGCCCCAGAAGCGGCCCCAGGCCTCGTCGGCCCAGATGGAGCCGGCGATGATGCCGAAGGTCCACAGCGGGAAGGCGAAGAGGACGAACCGGTGGGAGAGCCGGTCGAGCAGCTCCGGGCTGGGCAGGCGCCCGGCGATGCCCTCGACCTTCTGCCCCAGGGCACGCCTGGCCTCCGCCCGGTGCGACACCAGGTAGGTGACACCGGCCGCGCCGGAGACCATGAAGGCGCCGCCCGCGATGATCGTCGCGGTCACGTGGATGGGCACCCAGTACGAGTCCAGGGCGGGGATCAGCGGGCCCGGGTCCACGTACAGCCAGCGGACGCCGATGCCCAACAGGAGCAGGACGGGGACCAGCACGAACGCGCCGAGGAAGCGCGCCTGGTAGCGGAAGGACGCGTACAGCAGCCCGGCCACCGCGACCAGGCACAGGGCCACGACGAACTCGAACATGTTGCCCCACGGCCACCGGTCGGCGGCCAGACCGCGGGTGACGATCTGGGCCACGCCCATGAGGAAGCCGAACGTCGTCACGCCCAGGGCGATCCCGCCCAGGACGCTCTGGGGGGCCCTGGCCTCTCCCTCGGTGCCGCGGACGTTCACCTCGATGCCGTCGTCGGCACCGGACTTCGCGTCCGGCTCGGCGCCGGACGCCGCACCGGCGTTCACCGGCATGAGCCGACCGGCCCTGAGCTTGGTACGTCGTCCGTAGGCGGCCTCGATGGCGAAGAGGAACAGGGCTGCCGCGTACGTGACGATCATCGCGATGATCAACGAGTCACTGACTGACGTCATCACCTCGTCCATCGCTCCGGCGAGTGTGTACGTCACCGGTCACTCCCTCGTTGTCGTCGACTCTGGCGGGTCGGGTGGTGGGTTGGCTTCGGAGCTCGGCTCGGGGTCGGGCTCGGAGTCGGAACCGGGGCCCGGATCCGGCTCGGGTTCGGGGGCCCCGTCCGAACGGCCCCGGAGGCGTCCGGCGAGCTCCGTGGTGAGTTCGTGGAACTCCACGTTGTTTCCGGCCGCCTCGGTCTTGCCGAGACCGGCCAGCTCCACCCGGGTACGGCCGTCCTCGCCCCTGGTCGCGCGCACCCACACGCGGCGCGGACGGACGAACAGGGTGACGATCAGGCCGACGACGGCCAGGGAGGCCGCGGCGAGCGCGGGCAGCCGGGCGCCGTCCCGGTTGATCTGGAGGCTGACGTACTCGCTGTACCCGGAGAAGGTGATCGACCCGGCGCCGTCGGGCAGCTCCCAGGTGTCGCCGACCTCCATCACGGGTGAGCTGCCGAGCTCCTCCATCTGGCTGGTCTGGAGCTGGTAGACCGACTGCGGATCGATCAGCCCGAGGTCGCCCCGGTAGCCCTCCAGCGTGATCCGGGGGTTCTGGGCGTCGGGGAAGTCGGAGACGAGTTCACCGCTCTCGGTCTCCACCGCGCTCGGCAGGAACACGCCGACGAAGCCGAGCTGCTCGCCTCCGGTGTCGGGCACCTTGACCACGCCGTCGGAGGTGTAGGTGGCGGTGTTCCGGTGCAGGAACGGGACCGCCTGGTCGAAGACCACCTCGCCTTCGGCGTTGCGCACCTGGAACTCCGGCGCGTACCCGTGGCCGAGCAGGTAGACCTGCACGCCGTTCACGCTGAGCGGGTGGTTGACCTCCAGCTGGTGCCGCTCCTCCCCGCTCCGCGGAGTCTCCTTGTAGGTGAGGTCGGCGACGTAGGACTCGGCCTGCCCGCGCAGGTCGCCCTCCTCGATGAACTCCGCCTCGAAGTCCTCCAGGTGGAGGGAGAACGGCTCCAGGTCGTCGGTGTCGGTCCAGTGCCCTGGGTAGAAGGAGTCGTAGGAGGTCAGGGTGTTGGCGAACCCCTGGTTCTCCACCAGCAGCTGGTTGCCCCGGTAGCCGAAGAAGGATCCGGCGGCCAGGGCCAGCAGCAGACCCAGCAGCGCGAGGTGGAACAGGACGTTCCCGGCCTCGCGCAGGTAGCCGGTCTCGGTGGAGATCGAGTCGCCGTAACGCTCGATCCGGTACCGCCTGAGGACGCCGCGGGCCTGCTCCAGCACCGTCTCGGGGTCGGCGTCCGTGGTGAACCTGGCCGCGTACGGCATCCGGCCCAGGTTCCTGGGCGTGCGCACCGGCCGCGACCGCACCGCGCGGGCGTGCGCCATCGCGCGGGGGAACACGCAGCCCGCCAGGGAGACGAACAGCAACAGGTAGATCGCCGCGTACCAGGGCGAGGAGAACACGTCGAAGAGGTGGAACCGGTCCAGCCAGGGGGCCAGGTCGGGGTGCTCCTCGAAGTAGGTCTGGACCTCGGCGACGCTGACCACGTTCTGCGGCAGGATCGAGCCGGGGATGGCGCCGACCGCCAGCAGGAAGAGCAGGATCAGGGCGGTGCGCATCGAGGTGAGGACGCGCCAGGCCCAGCGCAGCCAGCCGACCGGCCCCAGTCCCCCGGGTTGGCGCGCACTCTTCTCGGTCGTGGGACCGGTGTCGGTTCCCGCGTCGTTCGTGGTCGTGCTCATCAGATCACCGTCTGGTAGTCGGCGGCCCATCCCTGCATGGCGATGGTCAGTTGGGTCCACAGTCCGGTCACCATCGCCAGACCGACCAGGACGAGCATGGCCCCGCCGATCACGGTGACCGCGCGGGTGCGGCGCTTGAGCCAGTCGAAGGTGCCCAGGGCGCGCCGGTAGAGGAGCGAGGCGAGGACGAACGGCAGTCCGAGTCCGACGCAGTAGGCCAGGGAGAGGAGCATGCCGCGCCCCGCGCCGCCCTCGACGAAGGCGAGGGTCTGCACGGCGGCCAGGGTGGGGCCGATGCACGGGGTCCAGCCGAGGCCGAAGAGGACACCGAGCAGGGGGGCGCCCGCGAGTCCGGCGCGGGGCAGCCGGTGGAAGCGGAACTCGCGGCCGAAGCCCGGCATGACGCCCATGAAGGCGAGGCCGAGGACGATGGTGAGGACACCGAGCACACGCGTGATGGGGTCGGTGTGGTCCATGAGGATCTCGCCGAGCCAGCCGATGAAGCCGCCGACGGCGACGAACACCAGCGTGAACCCGGCGATGAACAGGGCGCTGCCGGTGACCATGGTCCAGCGGCGCGAGGCCAGTTCGGTGTCGAGGTCGGCGACGGTGGCGGTCCCCGTGCCGCCGCCGGCCGCCGCGGTGCGTTCGCGCACCTGTGTTCCGCTCATCCCGGTCACGTAGGACAGGTAGCCGGGCACGAGCGGGAGCACGCACGGGGAGAGGAAGGAGACCAGCCCCGCGGCCAGGGCCAGCGGGATCGCGGCGAGCAGGGAACCGGTGAGGACGGTGGAGCCGATCGCGTCCATCAGCCGTCGTCCCGCTCGTCCCCGGCCGTACCGGAGCCGCCCTCGGCGGGCTGCTCGGCGTCGGCGGAGGGATCACCCGGGGGTTCGTCCGCGGGGTCCGCCGAGGGTTCCCGCGAGGGGTCGGCGGCCTCCTGCTCCGCGACCCGGGGGCGCTCCTCGGGATCACCGAGACCGAACTCGACCACCAGCGGGTTGAGCAGGTCGGTCAGCTGCCCGTAGGTGGTCGGACCGATGACGCGGGCGGCGATGCGGCCCTCGGGACCGATGACGAGCGTGCTGGGGATGGAGCGCGGCGGGACGGTGTCGCGGAAGGCCTGGGGCACGGCGCCGGGCTGGTCGTACAGGCTCGGGTAGGCGACGTCCTTGCTCTCCAGGTAGGCCCGGGCGGCGGTCTCGTCGTCCTTGATGTTCACGCCGAGGAAGTCCACGCCCAGGTCCGCGTACTCGGTGTGGACCTCGTCCAGGACCGGCTGCTCGGTCCGGCAGGGGCCGCACCAGCTCGCCCAGACGTTGAGGACGACGATGCCGCCCTCGTAGTCGCTGAGGGAGATCTCCTCGCCGCCGAGGGTGGTCCCGGTGACGTCGGGCGCCTCGACCCGCTCGGCGGCCTCGAAGGCGGTGGCGCTGCCGTCACCGGCGATGAACCGTTGGTCCTCGTTGTTGGCCTGGATCTCGTTGCCCCCGGCACAGCCGGTCAGGGCGAGGACGGAGGCCAACGCGGCCGCCGCCAGGCGCGGCACGGCACTGCGTCGACGCCTACCGGTGCTGGTACTGGCCATCGAGGGGACCTCGCGAACGGGGTGTGAACAGGGCGGACTACAACAACGACAAAGTGTAGTAGATGCCCTGGGATCCGTTCCGCCGCCCCGGCACATGGCGATGCGGCCAGGAGGGGCCCGGGAGGCGGTCGGCCCCGCACGGCGGAGCGGGGGAGAAACCGAGGGGGGCGGTGTCCGTCGGACACCGCCCCCCGGGGGTTGTCGGCTGACCGGTGCCGGGGGATGGCGCCGGTCGGCCGGGCCCGGATCAACCAGCCTCGACGAAAGCCTCGCGGAGGTAGTCGTGCACGGCCCGCTCGGGGACCCGGTAGGAACGTCCCACGCGAATCGCGGGGAGAACTCCCGAGTGCACCATTCGGTAAACGGTCATCTTGGACACACGCATGATCGTGGCGACCTCCGCCACGGTCAGGAACCTGACCTCTTCGAGAGGCGGCTTGCTCCCGTTCATCTTCCGACGCCCTCATTCCCGGACGTGAGCATTGTCTACCCTTCGAACCGGCGTGGTGCACGGCGGCGACCCCGGTGTACCCGTCCCAACGCCACGCCAGCGTGTCGCTGTCACTACTGACACGTCCGTTTTCAGGGTAGAGCCGAGTTCCCCTCAGCGAAAGGCCGTTCGTGCTGTCTTCGGCGCTATGCGTTGATGGCGGGTCGGATGAGGTTTAACGGTGGGTATAAATGGTCCTCCCCCGTCACAGGAGACCGGCTCGCGCGAGAACGTATTCGCGCAGCGGGGCGTAGTCCTCGGTCAGATATCCGTCATCCAAAGGCACCGTGACCAGTAGTTTCCCCTCCGATTCGGCGAGGAACAGGGCGGGGTCGTTGCAGTCGGCGAAGCCCACCGTGGGCACCCCCGCCTCCCCCGCCGCACCCGCGAACCCGTGATCCGCGATGACCAACTGCGGCCACGCCTCACCGCGGTCCGCGAGGTCCCCGAGAATGGCACGCATGGCGAAGGGGTGGTGGCTGTGACGGGCGAGGTGTCCGTCCGTAACGATCGCCACCTCGTCCTCCCAGACCACGATCCTCCGGTTCGGGGGTCGTTCCGTGGTCACTTCATAGGAGTAGCCGCCCCCGGCGGTGATGACCTGGCACCCACGCTCGACGAGAGCGTCCTTCCAGGTGCGGTAGGTCTCGCGGAGGTTGCGGGGATGGCCGGTGGCGAACATGACCCGCTCCCGGCGCTCGGCGGCCAGGGCCATGCGGTCGGCGAGGGCCTCCAGGGCGTCGATGGTCAGGTCGGGGTCGATGGTGTCGATCCCCCACACGTACTCCTCGTCGGCCACCACACCGCAGCGCTTGCTCATCAGGGCGAGGACCTCGGAGAAGGTCCAGTCGTGGGCGAACGTCAGGCCGAACTGGTGGTAGGGGTCCTTCTGCACGAGCCGCCGGTAGTGCCGAAGGTTGTTCTGGCGTGGAGTGTCGACGTGTCCGGCGATCCCCGTGCGCACCAGATAGGTGATGAGTTCAGCGCGTGTGGGCGGCGTCACCTGGCGTTCCCCTTCCTCGTCTGCGCAGCGAGCGTGCGCCACGCCGTGCGGCCACCACGACGCCTGCTCCTGTTCGCCCGGTATTCAACCTCTGTCCTACCCGCTCCGCGCGTGTCACGCGCGGCTCCCGGGGAATTCACGCCGGTCGACACCGGGGTGTTATCCGGGCCGCTCGGAGCGCCCACCGGCCGGACGGGGGATACGGGCACGCTACAGGCTCGGGTCGATCCCGTGGCTGGGGAAGACGGCGGTACGGGTCGCGTGGATGGCGCGGTCCACCGGGTCGCCGGGGTCGTAGCCCTCCACGAAGGGGGCGAACTCGATCTCGCGCCCGTCGGTCATGTACAGCGGCGCCAGCTCCCCGGTGCGCTCGCGGACGAAGTTCCGCCAGCCCTGCGGGGTCTCGGTGTCGGGATCGATGGGGTGCCCCGCGGCCTCGCCCAGCAGGTGGGTCCAGGCACGGGGGACGACGTGCACCAGCCCGTAGCCGCCTCCGCCGAACAGCAGCCAGCGGCCGCCCGCCGTCTTGCGGGCGAGTTCGTGCAGCTCGGCGTAGGCACGCCGCTGACCGTCCACGCTCAGGGTGAGGTTGGCGAGCGGGTCCAGGGCGTGGGTGTCGCAGCCCTGCTGGGTGACCAGGATCTCCGGCTGGAACTCGTGCAGCAGCGGCGGCACGACGGCGTCGAAGGCGCGNGTACCCGCGGGGAGGGCGACGTTGACCGCGTACCCCTCGGCGCCCGGACCACCGGTCTCCGACGCCTGGCCGGTTCCGGGGAAGAGGGTCGCCGGCGACTCGTGGAGGCTGATGGTGAGTACGCGGGGATCGTCGTAGAAGGCGCTCTGGACTCCGTCTCCGTGGTGGACGTCCACGTCCACGTAGGCGACGCGCTTGGCGCCCTGTTCCAGGAGCCAGGCGATGGCCAGGGCGGGGTCGTTGTAGACGCAGAAGCCCCACGCGTTGCCGCGCATGGCGTGGTGCAGGCCGCCCGCGATGTTGGCGGCGTGCGCGCTCTCCCCACTCCACACGGCCCGCGCGGCGGCCACGGACGCGCCGGAGATGAGCGCGGCGGCGTCGTGCATGTCCTTGAAGACGGGGTTGTCGGGGGTGCCCAGCATGTGGACGTCGTCGGGTTCGAGCGTGCGCCCCGCGCGCTTGACCGCCTCGATGTAGGCGGGTGAGTGCACGAGTGACAGGAGTTCGTCCGAGGCCGGTTCGACGTCCAGGAGGCCGACCCCCGGAGCGTCCAGGACACCGAGTTCGCGGCTGAGCGCCATGGTCAGCTCGACGCGTATCGGGGCCATCGGGTGCTGCGGCCCGAAGTCGTAGGCGGTGAGTCCGTCGTCCCATGCCACCCGCAGCGAGCAGGACGTGCGCCCTCCCATGTGGTGACCCCCGTTTCAGGTGTGCGTGCTTCGAAGCACACAGTACGCACAAGCGGGCGGCGTGCCGAACCCCGGGGTCCGACCCGCCGCCCGCGAGCCCTTGGGGAGAGGACTACTCCTCGACGGTGTAGTAGCAGGATTCGTACAGGTCACCGGCGGCGAAGTCGACGGTTCCGTGCAGGGGAGCGCTGAAGATGCCCATGTCGGTCGAGGTCAGCAGGAGCCGGTACTCGCCCGGGTCGAACTCCACGCGCATGACCTCACCGTTCTCGAAGCAGGAGTTGCCCGTGGGCGGCGAGGTGTAGACCTCGCACTCCTCGCACGCGGGGGTGATGATCTCGTCGTGGACGCCGTCCGGGCCGACGTAGAGGAACTGCATCTCGTTCGGCGTGTTGTTGGTGATCTCCAGGACGGTCTTGTCACTGCCGGAGCTGCCGGTGGGAGAGGGGTTGAACTCGACCTCGTCGAGGGCGGTCATGGCGTCCATGCGCTCCTCGATGCGACCGGCGCCGATGTGGGTGGCCATCCTCGCGACCTCGTCGGCCTCGTGGTCGGGGTAGTCCGACTCCAGGAGGGAGACGATCTCGTCCGCGGCGTCGAACTCGTCCGCGTCGACGCGGTCCCAGCCGCAGTGGAACGCGGCGTTCGGGTGCTCGGTGCCGATGCGCTCGGCGACCTCGGGGACGACCTCCCAGGACAGGTCGGCGAACACCTCGATCTGGTCGAAGGCCGCGCACCAGTTCTCGGCGTCGTACTCGCTGGTGCCCAGTGCGTACAGCCTGAGGAGCTCCTCGGGGACCTGCCCGGCGGCCGCGGTGCCCTCGTAGTCCTCGGGGATCACGTTGTAGATCTCGTGCGCCCGCCGCATGTTCTCGCGGTACTCGTCGGTGACCTCGCCGGAGAAGTCCTCCTCGGCCGTCTCCGCCAGGTTGGCGGCGTAGGAGAGGTGGATGTCGGCGATCTCGCCGTCGGTGTCCTCCCAGCGTGCGGCGGGGTGCTCGAAGTAGGTGCCGTAGGAGGCCAGGGCCCGTTCGTACTCACCGGCGGCCACGTCGGCCTGCGCCCGCTCCAGAAGCCCGCAGGCCTCGACACCCGAGCGGGCGCGCTCCATCAGCGACGAGGAGAAGGACAGCTGGAAGAAGTCCTCCACGCCCTCGTAGGCGGCGACGGCCTCGGAGCCACCGCACTCGCCCCGGGCGTGGGCGGCGTCGGCCACGCGCAGCCGCCACTCCCCCGCCTGCCACACACCGGCCAGGACCGCGAGCAGGGCCACCACCAACCCGGCCGCGGTGAGGAGCGGCCCCACCTTGCGGGAGGGCTGCTCGCCCCGGCTGAGGGTGCGCTCGTCACTGGAGCGCCCGGCGAAGAGGCCGAGCACGGCCGCGACGACGAACCAGCCCAGGAGGACGCCCGCCCAGAGCAGGGCGTTGTCGGCGGCGCCCATGAACGCGGCGGTGACCAGCAGGCCGATGGTGACGGCGAGCGCGACGGCGAAGAACAACCACTTGCGCAGGTAGACGTATCCGGCCCCCATGCCCGAGGCGTTGAGCAGCGCGGCCCGCAGACCCGACGGCGAGGAGAACAGGCCCAGTCTGCGCGGCTTCGGGGGAGGCGGCGGAGGAGCGCCGAACTGCCCCGGCGGCATCCCTCCGGGGGGCATTCCGCCGGGGGGCGGTCCCCCTGGAGGCATCCCTCCGGGGGGCATCCCTCCAGGGGGCGGTCCCCCCGGGGGCATCCCGCCCGGGGGCGGGCCACCGGGCGGCGGGCCGTTCGGAGGCAGCATGCCCGGGGGCGGGCCGGGGACGCCGCCCGAGCGCGTCCCGCTCGCGGGCGTGCCGCCCTGGGGCGTCCCCCCGGTCGGGTGACCACCCGTCGGTGTGCCGCCGTGGGGTGTGTTCCCGGGCGGCGGAGGACCCGGCGTCCCGCCCTGGGGCGGTGGAGGACCGCCGCCCTGCGGCTGGGAGGGGTCGGAAGGAGGAGGGGGAGAAGTCATGGAGGACCCTGAGGGAGTCGGAAGAAGGGGGAGATCCCGCACCCGCGGGATCGGAAGGGACATGTACACCCTCCGTCAACAAGCCTACCCAGGCCCTCCGACGCGGGCCCCTCCCGGGCGGGCCGCTTCCGGCCATCTTCCGGCGGGCCGGGTTCCGACCCGCCGACCGCGCCCCCTGAGTCAGTCCTCGTCAGAGTAGTAGTAGCAGGTCTCGTACAGTGTCCCGGCCGCGATGTCGAAGGTGTTGTGGAACGGCCCGCCGCCGCGACCGCCCCAGGTCAACAGCATCCGGTACTCACCCGGTTCCAACTCCACGCGCATGACCTCGCCATGCCCGTAGCAGGAGGTGTGGGCCTCGCAGCCGTCGCACGCGGAAGCGGTGATGTCGCCGTGGGCTCCGTCCGGCCCGACGTAGAGCAGACGCATCAGGTAAGGGGTGCTGTTGGTGATCTCCAGGACGCTCCCGCCGCTGCCGGAGCCCCCGACGGGGTCAATCCTGAGCTCCCCGTCCTCGTGAAGGATCATGGCGTCCATCTTCTGCCCGAGTCGTCCGGCGCCGATGTGGGTGGCCATCCTCGCGACCTCGTCGGCCTCGTGGTCGGGGTACTCCGACTCCAGGACGGCGACGGCGTCCTCGGCGATGCCGAGCTCACCCGTGTCGACGCCCTCCCAGCCGCAGCGGAACGCGGCGTCCGGGTACTCGGTGTCGATGCGCTCGGCGACCTCGGGGGTGAGTTCCCAGGGCAGGTCGGTGAACATTCCGATCTGCTCGAAGGCCGTACACCAGTCCTCGTCGGCGTACGCGCCGGTGCCCGGCCCGTACAGCTCGCTGAGCGCGGTGGTGTCCTCCCAGCGTGCGGCGGGGTGCTCGAAGTAGGTGCCGTAGGAGGCCAGGGCCTGCTCGTACTCACCGGCGGCCACGTCGGCCCGCGCCCGCTCCAGAAGCCCGCAGGCCTCGGCGCCCGCGCGGGCGCGGTCCGTCAGCGACGAGGAGAAGGACAGCTGGAAGAGGTCCTCCACGCCCTCGTAGGCGGCGACGGCCTCGGAGTCACCGCACTCGCCCCGGGCGTGGGCGGCGTCGGCCACGCGCAGCCGCCACTCCCCCGCCTGCCACACGCCGACCAGGGCGGCGGGCAGGGCCACGGCCAGTCCGGCCGCGGTGAGGAGCGGGCCCCACCGCCGCGGTTTCGGGGAGGGCGGTGGTGTGTCGGGGACCGCGTCCGGACCGGGGGAGTCCCCGTTGGGCGCCGGAGAGGAGTCGGAGGCGGGGGAGGGGGAGGGGGAGGTCATGGGGGGTCCAGGGTCGGAGGAGGGGGATGTCCCGCGCACACGGGATCAGGGGGACGTGCGCACCCTACACCGGGCCCCTCCCCGGACGCCGCTAGCTGCCCGAGAGGGCGCTGCTCCGGTCCCGGGCCGCCTCGATGGCGTCCGTGAAGGCCGTGCGCACGCCGTGCCGCTCCAGTTCGCGCAGGGCCGCCGCGGTGGTGCCGCCCGGCGAGGTGACGGCCTCGCGCAGCACGACCGGGTGCTCCCCCGAGTCGTTGAGCATGGCGGCGGCGCCCGTGATGGTCTGGCCGACCAGCTTCTGGGCGGTGGCGCGCGGCATCCCCATCGCCACACCGGCCTCGATCATCGTCTCGGCGATGAAGTAGAAGTAGGCGGGCCCGCTGCCGGAGATGGCGGTGACGGTGTCCATGTGCTGCTCGCCCACGCGGATCACCTCGCCGACCGCGGCCAGGAGCGCCTCGGCTCGGTCCAGGTGGGCCTCGCCGGTGTGGGCGCCGCCCGCGACGGCGGTCATCCCCTGCCCCATGAGGGCGGGGGTGTTGGGCATCGCCCGGACGACGGGCGTCCCGGCGGGCAGGTGGCCCTCCAGCACTGAGGTGGTGATCCCGGCCGCGACGGAGATCACGAGGCGGTCGGAGGACAGGTGCGGCGCCAGACCGTCCAGGAGCGCCACCATGTCCTGGGGTTTGAGGGCGATCAGCAGGGTGTCGGCGCGCTTGGCGGCGTCCTCGGCGGGGACCACCTCGATCCCGTAGCGCCCGCGCAGCTCCTCAGCGTGCTCCTCACGGGGTTCGGTGACGAGGACGTCCCCCGGCGCGTGGCCCTTGGCCAGCATTCCGGCGAGCAGCGCCTCGCCCATCTTCCCGGCACCGATGATCGCGATCATGAAGGTCCTTCCTGCGGATACCTCCACGCTAACGGCACCGGCGGCCCCGCGTGGACACTGGTCTCACTCCGTGGACACCCGGCCCGCCCCGTTCGCGCTGATCCTGGACCTGTGGCGGGCTCGGCGCTCCA
>NZ_ANAX01000040.1:18847-59768 GCF_000341065.1 Nocardiopsis halotolerans DSM 44410
GGTCATTCCGGGTGGAGGCGCTCCGGTCACACCGGCGACGGACCCGGTCAGTCCTGGTCCCGGTCGGCCGCGTCCCCGTCGTCGACGGTGCCGCCCGTGTCGACCGAGAAGCGGCGCGGCGGCGCCGAGGGCGCGCGGCGCAGCAGGGCGATGCGCTCGCGCCGGTCGCGCGGCCGGTCGGCCGGGGCGGTCCTGGCGAAGTGCAGGCGGGTGAAGGCCAGCGCCTCGGCCAGCTCGCGCATGCGCGCCTGCCGGTCGGGGGCCTTGCGGGTGCTGACCTCCAGGACCAGCTGCCCCTCGAAACCGTTTCCCGCGAGGTACTCCAGGAGTTCGCCCACCGGCTGGCGTCCGCGTCCGGGGATGAGGTGCTCGTCGAGGTTCTGGCCGCCGACACCGTCGGCCACGTGGATGTGGGAGAGGCGGTCGCCCAGGCGTTTGGCCATGTCCATGGCGTCGGAACCGGACATGGCGGTGTGCGACAGGTCGAGCGTGACGTCGGGGTAGTCCCGGTCCAGCGGGTTCCAGCTCGGCGCGTAGGGGACGACCTCCCGGTCGCGGACGCGCACCGGGTACATGTTCTCCACCGCGAACACGACGTCGGTCTCGTCCTGCATGCGGGCGATGCCGCTCTCGAACTCGCGGGCGTAGTCGCGCTGCCAGCGGAAGGCGGGGTGCACCACGATCGTGCTGGCGCCCAGGGCCTCGGCCATCTCCTTGGAGCGGACGAGCTTGCCCCAGGGTTCCCTGCCCCACACGCGCTGGGTGAGGACCAGGCAGGGTGCGTGGACCGCGGTGACGGGGATCTGGTGGTAGTCCGAGAGGCGCCGCAGGAGGTCGATGTCCTGGCTTGCCGGATCGGAGGAGACGAGCACCTCCACGCCGTCGTACCCCAGCTTCGCGGCGATCTCGAAGGCGGCCGGGGTCTTCTCCGGGTAGACCGACGCCGACGACAGGACGACGGGCGCGTCTGGGACCTGGATAGGGCTCACGCAACCCAGACTATGCGCTACGAACCCTCTCGTGCGTACCGCCCGAGTGAACGCGGCGTGCCGTTTCCCGTCCCCCTCCCCGCGCGGCGCGGTCCGGGCCGGGTGTCCGGAGGCGCCGTCGGCCGCCTCGGGGCCGGTGGTGCGGCGGGGTGCGCCGAGNGTGGTGGGAGGTTCCGCGTGTGCACCCGCGGAACCCTCGGTGTCGTGGTGTGCCGACCGCCACGTCTTCGGGGCGGTGGCGCGAGTCGTGTTGCCCAACTCCCCCTCGCTGCCGGGCACGGTGCCGCGCGGCTGTCTGCGGTGCGGGGTTCTCGGGGCTGGCCGGGTTCACTCCCCGGAGCGCGTGGGGCGGCCGTCAGCTTCGCGGGCGAGGCCTGCCCGCCTCACAGCCGCACGGCGCCTGCGAGGTTGTAGCGGGTGACGTCCCGCTCACGGACGTGGTCCCCCGTCTTCGGGGCGTCGATCATGCGGCCGTCGCCGAGGTAGATGGCGACGTGGTAGGCGTAGCCGCCGCTGTCGGCCCAGTACAGGAGGTCTCCCCTGCGGGCGTCGGAGTAGGAGATCCGGTCTCCGGCCCTGACCTGGTCGTGCGCGATGCGGGGCAGGTCCACCCCGACCTGTTCGAAGGACCACTGCACGAGGCCCGAGCAGTCGAACCCGCCCGGGCTCTCGCCTCCCCAGACGTAGGGGGTGCCCTTCTGCGACTCGGCGGCGTTGATGGCACGCTCCACCGTCGACCTGGACAGCGACATGTGGACGCGCTCGGCCCCGGCGGGGTCCCGCTCCGCGTCCAGCAGGTGCTGTACCGGGCGCAGCGGCTGGACGGGCTGGGCGAGGGCGGGCGCCGAGCCGGCGGCCAGGGCGGCCGCGGTGATCGCCGCGACGGCGAGTCCGCGCGGCCCGTTCCGTCGCGTGTGAACGGGCGAGGCCTGCCGCCCCGGGTCCGTGGGACGACAGGCCTGCGTTCGCTCAAGGTGTCGCGGTATTCGCATGACGGTGGTTCTCCCGTTCCGGGTTGGCGCGGCGCGGCGCCCACGCCCCTGTGGCGTGGATCTCTCTTCCGCGACGCCCCACCATTCGTCACACAAAAAAAGCGATATGTCACTCTCCGTGTCGGGACTAGCGGCCAAAGAAGGTAAAGAGTCCTTGACTTTCAGGGGATAAAAGCGGTCAGTTCATGACCGAACGGACTCCCTATCCCGCAGCCTGGTCACCCCCGGTCACGCGGCCTCGTCCGCGGGCACGGGCAGCCCGAGCGTCTCGCCGACGAAGTCGGCCGTGGCCTCCATTCCCAGGTAGTTCGGGTGCACCGGAGCCCCGTTCTCGGGGATCAGGCCCTCCACCCAACGGGTGTCGTTGGGCTGGCAGACGTCGTGGCCGCGTTCGAGGACGTCCACGAAGACGGCGCCCTGGGCCTCGGCCTCCTCCTCGATCATCGCGTTCAGCGCGGTCTGGGCCCGGTCCAGGAACGGGACGTCGCCCACCGCGATGGGGGTGCTCGGCCAGCAGCCCCAGCGCTCGGGCAGGATCTGGAGGTAGCCCACGGCCAGGACCGTGGCGTTGGGGCTGCGCTCGGCGATGTCGGCGTAGACCTGGGAGACCTCCGGGCGCAGGTTCTCGATCCGCTGGTCGAGCTCGTCGCCGTAGTGGTCGGCGCACGGGTCGCCGATCGGGTTGCTCAGGCTCTGCTTCGCGCACTCCAGCAGAACCTCGGAGAAGCCGAAGTCGTTGCCCGAGATCCCGACCGTGACCAGGTCGGTCTCGGACGTCAGAGCGTCGAACTGGGGCGGCGTGTCGCTGAACTGCGGCTCGTAGAGGTCGTTGATGACGGCTCCGGAGCAGCTGGCGTCCGTGAACTCGGCGACGCCGAGCCGCTCGGCGAGCATCGTCGGGTAGTTGTTGGACGTACGCAGGCAGCCCAGCAGCGGCATCCGGGTGTTGACCCTCTCCTCCCTGATGAGCGGTCCGGCGACGAAGGAGTCGCCGAGGGAGACGTAGTGGTCGAAGGACGTGGCCTCCGCCTGTTCGGCGGCTGCGGGCGACGCGACCAGGGACACTCCCAGCACGGCGACGGCCACGGGGGCCAGGGCTCGGCGCAGGACTCGGGACGCGGCGGTGTCAGATGTACGGGGCACGCGGGCTTCCTCTCCAAGAGCGGGGGCGGTGGAGTTGTCGGACCCTAGGAATTCTTTAACACGGCCTACGTGAGAAAGCTCATAACTCGTAGGTAACTTTCGTGTGTCTCCGAGTCGGCGTCGCCCTTGGGTCTCCGCTTCGCTTCGGCCCGCCCGTCGCCCTCCACCACCCTCAACGGACGGCCTCCGGCCGCAGCACCCCCCTCTTCGTCGCCCTCCACCACCCTCAACGGACGGCCTCCGGCCGCAGCACCCCCCTCTTCGTCGCCCTCCACCACCCTCAACGGACGGCCTCCGGCCGCAGCACCCCCCTCTTCGTCGCCCTCCACCACCCTCAACGGACGGCCTCCGGCCGCAGCACCCCCCTCTTCGTCGCCCTCCACCACCCTCAACGGACGGCCTCCGGCCGCAGCACCCCCCTCTTCGTCGCCCTCCACCACCCTCAACGGACGGCCTCCGGCCGCAGCACCCCCCTCTTCGTCGCCCTCCACCACCCTCAACGGACGGCCTCCGGCCGCAGCACCCCCCTCTTCGTCGCCCTCCACCACCCTCAACGGACGGCCTCCGGCCGCAGCACCCCCCTCTTCGTCGCCCTCCACCACCCTCAACGGACGGCCTCCGGCCGCAGCACCCCCCTCTTCGTCGCCCTCCACCACCCTCAACGGACGGCCTCCGGCCGCAGCACCCCCCTCTTCGTCGCCCTCCACCACCCCCAACGGACGGCCTCCGACCGCAGCACCCCCCTCTTCGTCGCCCTCCACCACCCCCAACGGACGGCCTCCGACGCAGTACCTGTCGTCTCACCTCCAGCCCCTCCAGGGCCCCGCGGGCACCCGGACCGCGCCGTGCGCCGGAGCTGTCCCCGGGAGCCGCTAGCGTTGCGACCATGGCGAAGGCAGCGAAGACCACGTTCCGGTGCACCGAGTGCGGGTGGAGCACCCTCAAGTGGGTGGGGCGCTGCGGCGAGTGCCAGGCCTGGGGCACGGTCGAGGAGGCCGGTGCCCCCGCGCCCGCCGCCGTCGCGCCCGCGCCCGTCACCTCCCGGGCCCGACCGATCACCGAGATCAGCGTGGAGAGCGCCGAGGCCGTCCCCACCGGCGTCGACGAGCTCGACCGGGTCCTGGGCGGCGGAGCGGTCCCGGGCGGCGTGGTGCTGCTCGCGGGCGAGCCCGGCGTGGGCAAGTCCACCCTGCTGCTGGAGGTCGCCGCGATGCGCGCGGCCGAGGGGCCCGTGCTGTACGTGACCGGTGAGGAGTCGGCCGGGCAGGTGCGACTGCGCGCCGAGCGGCTCGACGCGCTCTCCGACAAGCTCTACCTGGCCGCCGAGACCTCCATCGCCTCCCTGGTCAGCCACGTGGACGCGGTCGGGCCGCGGCTGCTCATCGTGGACTCGGTGCAGACCATGGTCTCCCCCGACGTCGCGGGCGTGCCCGGCGGCGTCACGCAGGTCCGGCAGGTGGCCGGTGCGCTGATCCAGATCGCCAAGGAGCGCGGGATCGCCACCGTGCTCGTCGGCCACGTGACCAAGGACGGTTCCATCGCCGGTCCCCGGCTGCTGGAGCACCTGGTGGACGTGGTGCTGCACTTCGAGGGCGAGCGTCACTCCCAGCTGCGGCTGCTGCGCGCGGTCAAGAACCGGTACGGCCCCACCGACGAGATCGGCTGCTTCGAACTGACCGAGTCGGGCATCGTCGGCCTGCCCGACCCGAGCGGGCTGTTCCTCACCGAGCGCACCGACCCGGTACCGGGCACGTGCGTCAGCGTCACCCTGGAGGGGCGGCGCCCGCTGATCACCGAGGTACAGGCCCTGGTCGCGCCCACACCGCTGCCCGCGCCGCGCCGCGCCACCTCGGGCCTGGACACCTCACGGGTCAACATGATCCTCGCCGTGCTGGAGAAGCGCACCGGCATGAGGCTGGCCAACATGGACGTGTACGCCTCCACGGTGGGCGGCGTGAAGCTGACCGAGCCCGCCGTGGACCTGGCGTTGGCCATGGCGGCGGCCAGCTCCAACAACGACGTCGCGCTGCCCGCGGGCTTCGTCGCGATCGGCGAGGTGGGCCTGGCGGGCGACGTGCGCACCGTGAGCGGCGTGCGGCGCCGGGTCACCGAGGCACAGCGGCTCGGCTTCACCGAGGCGATCGTGCCCAAGCACTTCGGCGACCCGGTTCCGGGCATCCGCGTCCACGAGGTGGATGAGCTGAGCGAGGCCCTGAGCCGGGTGGCCAAGCGGCCCAAGCGCGCACGCGCCCCCCGCGGCGAGGACTGAGCCGGAGCCCCGAGCAGGCACCCGCTAGAAGTCGAAGACCGGGCCCTTCTCGCTCAGGAGCACGCACGCGTTCGAGAACTCCTCCCGGTAGTTCTCGGTGCCGTAGGCCACGGCGACCACGGGAGAGTAGACGAACGGGCAGGCCTTCTCCTCTCCCTCCACGGCCGCGATCGAACCGGCCTCGTCGATGGCGGCGCAGGCCTCCTCGGCCCGGGGGTGGTTGCCCGCGGCCACGGGAGCGCACACCAGGGTGGCCTCCCGCGTCTGGTGGTTCTGGAGGTCGTGGACCCTCAGGATGTAGCCGTTGTCCGCGACCCGCCCCGCGGCGTGCGCGGGCGCGACGAGCGTCAGCGCGAGGACGGGAGCGGCGGCCAGGGCCAGGACGGTGCTTTTCACGACAGCCTCCAGGGACGTGCGCGATCAGGAGTCAGCACGGATGGTAACTGAATACTCACAGAAAGGCGCCGCTTTTCCGGGGGATCGCCGGAATTCGTTTCCACCCGGTTCCGGCCCTGCCCGAACCCCGGTCGCAACGACGAGGGGCGGGGACGCCGCGACCCTTCCCGGCGTCCCCGCCCTTCCTGCGGACGCGTCGCCGCGCCCGGGTCAGCGGAGCAGCGGGAGCAGAGCCGCCAACCAGTGGTCGGCGATCCTCCGGTTCCCGCTTTCGGAGGGGTGCACCCCGTCGTAGGTGTCCGTGTCGGTGTCGAAGCCGGTCCACTGGTCGACGACCACGACCGGCGACCTCCTCGTGTCCAGCGACTCCGCCCACGCGGGGATGGCGGCGTTCAGGTCACGTACGCGCCGCCCGCACGCGGCGCAGCTGCGCTCGGGGTCCATGGGGATGATCTGCGCGACCATGATCCGCATACGGGGATCGTGCTCCCGCATCTGCGCGACGAGCGTGCCGTAGGCGTCCAGGATGGTCCCGGTGGGAACCGCGCTCCAGACGTCGTTGGTGCCGAAGTGCATCATCACCACGTCCGGATCCGTCCGGTCCAGCCAGTCCACGAGCAGGCCGCGCCGGGCGACGTCGGTGACGAGGAACCCGCCGTGGCCCTCGTTGTCACCGTCGTGGGCGAAGCCGCAGCCGTCCCCGGGACGGGTCCCCACGAAGTCCGCCTCCGTGTGCCCCGCCTCCATCAGGTCGGCCCACAGCAACGCGCGCCAGCATCCGGGGGAACCCGTGATCGAGTCGCCCAACGGCATGATCCGCACCGGTTCCTCCCTCCCCCCGCGGTCGGTGTCGGCCCAGGCGGGAGCCGTCGGCGCGACCAGCACGGCCGCGGCCAGTCCGATCCCGGCGGCGAGTCGCGCCGCGGTCCGCGAGAGTCGGTTCTTCATGTGGGAACTCCTTGGAGTGAGAGCGGGCGCCCCCGGAGGAGCGCCCGCTTGGGAGCGCTCCCAACCGCAGGAAGCGTATCCCCGAACCACAGCGACGTAAAGGGGGTTCTCCGGAGCCGCGGAACCGTCACCCCGGTACCGGGACCGTCGAAGCGCGCGGAGGGACGGAGGGCGGAGGGGCGGAGAACACGACGGGGCCGGGGGCGTCGCCCCCGGCCCCGTACGGTACGGCCGCTCAGGCCTTCAGCTGGAACGCCAGTTCGTCCGGGTTCCCGGCGTACTCTCCGTGCAGGTCGGCGCGGTACCAGCCGGGCTGCGCGGTGGCGTC
The DNA here is from genome assembly GCF_000341065.1 of Nocardiopsis halotolerans DSM 44410. Lineage (GTDB taxonomy): Bacteria > Actinomycetota > Actinomycetes > Streptosporangiales > Streptosporangiaceae > Nocardiopsis > Nocardiopsis halotolerans. Next base: position 25,913 of record NZ_ANAX01000040.1, read on the forward strand.
GGTGCCGCGGCAGTCCTCGAAGGAGCGCACGCGCTCCCAGGTGAAGGTGTACGTGTACGGGACGCCCCTGCTGAGCTGGCGGCTCTCGGTCTCCTCGCCACCGGCGCAGTCCGCGGTGGAGAAGATGCGGTCGTCACCGGAGTGGATGAGGATCTCCATCGCCTGACCGCCCACCTCCACGGTGCAGGTCTGCTCGGCGGTGTTCACCACGGAGATCCGGAAGGAGGGCTTGGATCCGGCGCCGTGGATCTCCTGGCCCCCCTCCAGTTCGAAGCTGACCACGACGTCCTGCGGCCGGCAGGGGTCCTCGGAGCTCTCGGGAGCGGGCACCTCGCCCCCGCCCTCACCGTCGTCCCCGCCGTCGGCGGACCCGCCGTCGCCTCCCCCGCCTCCGGAGGTACCGGCCTCCTCCGCGCCGTCGGAGGGATCGGCGCTCTCCTCCGCCCCGTCGGACTCCCCAGCCGAGGGTTCCGCGCTCTCGCCCGCGGAGGGCTCGGTGGGTGCGACACTGGGAGAGGCCTCCATGCCCGCCTCCGACCGGGTCGGTTCGCCGGTCTCCTCGCCGGAGGGGCGGCAGGCGTACGCGATGAGCGCGATCACCAACAAGGCCCCGGCCAGCACGAAGGCACGCCGCTTCCAGTAGGTCTCGCGGCTGACGGCTCCTGGTTGTCCGGTACTTGACGCCATGCGCCGTAGTATTGCGGTTTTGCCTCCTCCTCACCTACTCAACCCGCCGATTCCCAGTTAAAGATGAGCGATAACCCTTACAGCACCCCTGTTCTGGCGTGGTACGAGACCAACGCCCGCGACCTTCCCTGGCGTCGGCCCGACGCCTCCCCGTGGTCGATCCTGGTCAGCGAGATCATGCTCCAGCAGACGCCCGTGGTGCGGGTCCTGCCCGCCTGGCGTGCCTGGATGGAACGCTGGCCCACCCCCGCTGACCTGGCCGGGGAGCCCTCGGGTGAGGCCGTGCGCATGTGGAATCGGCTCGGGTACCCGCGTCGCGCACTGCGCCTGCACGCGTGCGCCGTGGCCATCACCGAGGAGCACGGCGGCCGGGTCCCGGACGACCACGCCACCCTGCTGTCCCTCCCGGGCATCGGCGCCTACACCGCCGCGGCCGTGGCGAGCTTCGCTTTCGGGCAGCGGCACGCCATTCTGGACACGAACGTTCGCCGTGTCCTCGCGAGGGCCGAAACCGGGATCCAGTACCCACCGAAAACCCAGACCAAGGCGGAGACCGCCCTCGCCGAGTCCCTGTTGCCGCCCACGCCCTCGGTCGCCGCCCGCTGGGGCGTGGCCGTCATGGAGCTGGGCGCGCTGGTGTGCACCGCCCGCACGCCCGCCTGCGCGGACTGCCCGATCGCCCACCAGTGCGCCTGGAAGCTGGCGGGCAAACCCGCCTACGACGGTCCGCCCCGGCGCGGCCAGACCTACGCGGGCACCGACAGGCAGGTGCGGGGACGGCTGCTGGCCGTGCTGCGCGAATCCGCCCATCCCGTGGCCAAGGACGCGCTGGACGTCGTGTGGGACGACCACGTCCAACGCGAGCGGGCCCTGGACGCGCTGGTGTCCGACGGGCTGGTCGACCCGTTGGACGACGGCCGGTACGCCCTTCCGAGCTGAGCGTCCCGTGGCCCTCCCCTGCGGGAGGGCCACGACCCTCAGTCCGCGGCGTACCGCGAAGCGGCGGTTCCGGTGGTACCGGAGGGGTTCGCCTCGGTCCCGGAGTGACCGCCGCTGCACGGCGCGCCCGGCTCGGGGGTGTTCTCCCCCTGGACGAACTCGACGAGGTACTCGGTCAGACTCGGGTCACCGGCGGCCTCCAGGGAGAGCTGGGAACCCCAGGCCGACGCGACCACGGGGGCGGGCAGGCCCTCCACGGGGCTGATCACCAGGTAGTCGCCGGGCGAGTAGTGGCTGGTCAGGGTCCGGACCTGGTCATCGGGAAGCCCGGGGTCGTAGGTGATCCACACGGCGCCGTGCTCCAGGGCGTGGACGACGTACTCGGAGCGCAGCGGCTCGTCGTAGACACCGCAGTTCTGCCAGATCGGGTAGTGCGGGCCGCCCGCGGGCGGGAACATCGCGTAGTCGACGGTCTCACCCTCGTCGACGTGCTGGGCGGAGAGGTCCTCGTAGTACCGCACCTCGTCGAGACCGCCCACGGCGGTACTGCCCGTACCTTCCGCGCCGCCGGGCTCCGAGAGCAGCGCCACCGCGGCGATCCCGCCGCCCACCATGAGGACGACCACGAGGACGACCGCGCCGATGATCAGTCCGACCCCGCCCCCGCGCCTCCGCGGCGGTTGGTGCGGATACGGGCCGTGGGGCCCCTGCGCGGGCGGCATCCCGCCCGCGGGGAACTGGCCGCCCGGGGGGACCTGCCCGCCCGGGGGGACCTGACCTCCGGGAGGCGGCCCCGTCTGTCCCCCGGTGGGAACTGGCCTCCGGGGGGCTGGCCCCCGGGCGCGCCGGGGTGTCCCGGCGGCCCCTCGCCCTGTTGGGGGGCGTGGGGGCCGGGTCGCGGCTGCTGGTGCCGGACCTGCCGCGGATCGGGTTGTCGAGGATCTGGTTGAGTCACGCTCGCACACTAACCCCCCCACGCCGACGGGGGCACCCCCGAAGGGATGCCCCCGTGTCACACCTGGTCAGGCGGTACTACTCGCGCTTGCCAGCGGCCGATTCCTCGACCTCGGGCGTGTCCGGCACCTCGGCCGGCTTCGGCACGCCCTTGAAGGTGAACCTGGCGTCCGTGCCCTGGCCCTCGACGTCGATCACCACGATCTGACCGGCCTTGAGGTCGCCGAAGAGGATCTTCTCCGACAGCTGGTCCTCGATCTCCCGCTGGATCGTCCGGCGCAGCGGCCGGGCGCCCAGCACCGGGTCGAACCCGCGCTCGGACAGGACCTCCTTGGCCTTGGGCTTCAGCTCGATCCCCATGTCCTTCTCCTTGAGGCGGGTGTCGAGGCTGGCGACCATGAGGTCGACGATCTGGATGATCTCGTTCTGCGTCAGCTGGTGGAAGACGATGACGTCGTCCACACGGTTGAGGAACTCGGGACGGAAGTTGTTCTTGAGCTCCTCGCTGACCTTCGCCTTCATCCGCTCGTAGTTGGTGTTGGCGTCGTCCTCCTTGGCGAAGCCCATGGCCACGCCCTTGGAGATGTCCCGGGTGCCCAGGTTGGTCGTCATGATGATGACCGTGTTCTTGAAGTCGACGTTGCGACCCTGGGCGTCGGTGAGACGACCCTCCTCCAGCACCTGGAGCAGCGAGTTGAAGATGTCGGTGTGGGCCTTCTCGATCTCGTCGAACAGGACCACGGAGAACGGCTTGCGGCGCACCTTCTCGGTGAGCTGGCCGCCCTCCTCGTAGCCGACGTACCCGGGCGGGGAACCGAACAGCCGCGAGACCGTGTGCTTCTCCATGAACTCGGACATGTCCAGCTGGATCAGCGCTTCCTCGTCCCCGAACAGGAACTCGGCCAGGGTCTTGGACAGCTCGGTCTTACCGACACCGGACGGACCGGCGAAGATGAACGAACCACCCGGGCGCTTGGGGTCCTTCAGACCGGCACGGGTCCGGCGGATCGCCTGGGAGAGCGCCTTGATGGCGTCCTCCTGGCCGATGACGCGCCGGTGCAGCTCGTCCTCCATGCGCAGCAGCCGGGAGGACTCCTCCTCCGTGAGCTTGAAGACCGGGATGCCGGTGGAGGCGGCCAGGACCTCGGCGATGAGCTCCTCGTCCACCTCGGCCACGACGTCCATGTCGCCGGCCTTCCACTCCTTCTCCCGCTGCGCCTTCTTGTTGAGCAGCTGCTTCTCGTCGTCACGCAGCGACGCGGCCTTCTCGAAGTCCTGCGCGTCGATCGCGGACTCCTTGTCGCGCCGCACGCCCGCGATCTTCTCGTCGAACTCGCGCAGGTCCGGCGGAGCGGTCATCCGGCGGATGCGCATCCTGGACCCGGCCTCGTCGATGAGGTCGATGGCCTTGTCGGGCAGGAACCGGTCGCTGATGTAGCGGTCGGCCATCTGCGCGGCGGCCACCAGCGCACCGTCGGTGATGGAGACCCGGTGGTGGGCCTCGTAACGGTCGCGCAGACCCTTGAGGATCTCGATGGCGTGCTTGATGGAGGGCTCGTCCACCTGGATCGGCTGGAAGCGGCGCTCCAGAGCGGCGTCCTTCTCCAGGTACTTGCGGTACTCGTCCAGCGTGGTCGCGCCGATGGTCTGGAGCTCACCCCTGGCCAGCATGGGCTTGAGGATGGAGGCGGCGTCTATGGCACCTTCCGCCGCCCCCGCTCCGACCAGCGTGTGCAGCTCGTCGATGAACAGGATGATGTCGCCGCGGGTACGGATCTCCTTGAGCACCTTCTTGAGGCGCTCCTCGAAGTCACCGCGGTAGCGGCTGCCCGCCACCAGGGCGCCCAGGTCCAGCGTGTACAGCTGCTTGTCCTTGAGCGTCTCGGGGATCTCGCCCTTGACGATCTTCTGGGCCAGGCCCTCGACCACGGCCGTCTTACCGACGCCGGGCTCACCGATGAGGACCGGGTTGTTCTTGGTCCGCCGCGAGAGCACCTGCATGACGCGCTCGATCTCGTTGTCCCGGCCGATGACCGGGTCGAGCTTGCTCTCCCGGGCGGCCTGGGTCAGGTTGCGGCCGAACTGGTCCAGCACCAGCGAGGTGGAGGGAGTGGACTCCGACGACGCGCCGGTGGCCTGCGGCTCCTTGCCCTGGTAGCCGTGCAGCAGCTGGATGACCTGCTGGCGCACGCGGTTGAGGTCCGCGCCCAGCTTGACCAGGACCTGGGCGGCCACGCCCTCGCCCTCGCGGATCAGGCCCAGCAGGATGTGCTCGGTACCGATGTAGTTGTGGCCGAGCTGAAGCGCCTCGCGCAGTGACAGCTCCAGGACCTTCTTGGCACGCGGGGTGAAGGGAATGTGCCCCGACGGAGCCTGCTGGCCCTGGCCGATGATCTCCTCGACCTGCTGCCGAACCGCTTCGAGGCTGATACCAAGGCTCTCCAGAGCCTTGGCGGCGACACCCTCACCCTCGTGGATGAGGCCGAGCAGGATGTGCTCCGTACCGATGTAGTTGTGGTTGAGCATCCTGGCCTCTTCCTGGGCCAGAACCACCACTCGCCGCGCGCGGTCGGTAAACCTCTCGAACATGTCTCGTCGCTCCTCTACAGAGCGGTCAGGCAGGGACGGTTCACTCCGACCCAACTCTTCCGCATATCGGCCCCACAGGGATTAACCGCCCCGGGGAGCACTGTCGCACCCGTCCGAACGGTCGACCGGCTGCCGACCAGACGGACGTCTCCGTACGGCCGGCCGAAGCCGCCCGTGCCAGAGACTTTCCCCGACGATAGGGCGTTCACCCAACATCCAACTACTCATTGCGGCGCCAGATTTCCCTGTACGCCGAAGGCGAACGGCCCGGGCACTCCTTCTGTCACAGGAGTGCCCGGACCGCGCACGTGTAAGCGTTATCGGCTCTGAGCGAACAAGGCCGCCCCTTCTTCCGACGGCCGGAAGGGAAAGCGGAAAATGCGCTCCGCCGGCCGGATCCGGCCGGGATCGCGGGGAGCACCGGGCCCCGGGTCTCGGGTCCCGCGGCCGGAGCCGCAGGACCGGAAGAGAGGGCCTCGTCGCGCGGTCGTGGAGCGCGTGGCGACCCGGATCCGTACGGGGCCCGCAAGGGACGGCGGTGTCACGACGCCGCGGCGGGTGATCCGGCCCCGCCGTGCCTCGCCGTCCGGCCCACCGCGTGGGTGTGGCGGCGGAGGCTGGGGCCACGAGGGCTGGGTCGCCGCTGTCATCGGCGCGGAACCGTATCCACCGTTCCGCACCGCCCGGAAGGACCCGTCGTATCCCCTGACATCCCGTGTCACTGGGCCGCGACGCGGCCCGGGATGGTCGGGTTCGGGTGTCTCGCCCCGGCAGGCACCGACCGCAATTCGATCAAGACCTGACAACATTTCGGCGAACCGGGGTCAGGCGGCAAACCTAGCCCTTGATGGCCTCATATTCGGCGACGATCGCCGCGGGGATACGGCCGCGCTCATTGACCGGCTTGCCCGCGGCCTTCGCCCACGCGCGAATCTCGGCGCTGCGCTCACGGCTCGGGGCATTCCTGCTGCCACCCCGGCGGCCCGTGCCGCGCGACGCCTTGGCCGGAGCCTTGCGGGCGGCTTCGACGAACGGAGTAAGGGCCTCGCGGAGCTTGGCCGCATTACCCGCGCTGAGGTCGATTTCGTACACGGAGCCGTCCAGTCCGAACGTCACCGTCTCCTCGGCCTCGCCGCCGTCGAGGTCGTCGACCAGGAAAACCTGGACCTTCTGTGCCATGGAATCAAACCTTTCAGAAGAGCGGTGTCTCCACACCTGAATATAAAGCTATCTCGCGTGAACGCGGAAGACAATTCCCGGCGTGCCTGAAATCACCTGGATCCGGCCCCGGTTTCGGGCTCGGTTGAGCAGCGCGGGGGCGGCGAGTGGCCCGCGCACGCGTGAAGCCGGTTCATCGCCCTCCGGAGGGAGCGCGATCGATCAAGTACCGTATCAACGACCGTCGGATTCGGCCCGTTCCCCGCTCTGGGCAATCGGCGCCGCGTCCGCCGCCCCGGCCCCACCGGATCCGGCGGCGCCCTCGGCCCCGTCCCCGACCTTGGCCGCCTCGTCCTTACTGACCAGGCTTCCGTCCATCCGTCGCGGCGCCATCTCCTTGCGCAGCAGCTGGATGATGAAGGTGCAGAAGACGGCACCGACAACCACCGGTGGGATGAGCGCCGACAATACGTCGATCAGCCCCGGGGGAAGCACCGACGACAAAAAGTCACCCATCGAAGCGGTCCACCCTTCCTGGTTGTTACTTATTGCAGCAAATACCCGACTCAGTGTCGGCCTGCTCCTGGGGGATGACTCGCCGGGCACCCGGGCAAACGCATACCGGACATCATAGACATCGTTTGCCCCCCGTTTGACACCGGATGTACCCGAGGGGCCTCCGGCAAACCCGATGGGGACCAATGTCCGGCCGTGCGTTCGGCGTCCTCGTGTGTCCTCGGGGGAACACGGTGCCCGTCGGGGCCAAATCCCGTGACCCTTCGCCACCGCCCGGTGGGACTTCCTTCAACGTGTGGACGGGCCTCTCCCCTGGGGTACACATTACCCGCCCCCTTCCCCGACCTCGCCATCCGGTTGTGTATAAGCCGGAGACCGACACCGGCGTTGCCCCGTCCGGGGGCCGTAAGGGGAAGGCCGCGAGTGGGCGCGAAAACCTTTAGACACGGGCGGTTCGCGTTGCCTCGCCCAGGTGCACAAGCATGCGCGTGTTCCCGAGGGTGTTGGGCTTAACCCGCTCCAGGTCGAGGAATTCGGCGACACCTTCGTCATAGGAACGCAGGAGTTCCTCGTACACGCGGGAGGAGACGGGCGTGCCCTGGATCGGGGCAAAGCCGTGTTTGGCGAAGAAACCTGTCTCGAATGTCAGACAGAACACACGTCGCACGCCCAACTCACGCGCGGTGTCGAGCAGCTCGGCCACGACCCGGTGGCCGACGCCGAGGCCGCGCATGGAGGGGTCGACGGCGACGGTGCGCACCTCCGCCAGGTCCTCCCAGAGCACGTGCAGGGCCCCACAGCCCACCACGCGGCGCTCGGAGGCGTCAGGGTCGTCGGAGCTGCCGGGGGGCGGCGTACCTGGCGCGTCGGGGACCAGCTCGGCCTCGGCGACCCAGAACTCCTGGATGTCCTCGTAGAGGTTGACGGTGCTCTTGGAGAGCACCCGCCCGTCGACGGTGTAGGTGTCGACGAGGCGGCGGATGTGGGCGACGTCGCGCGTCCGGGCGCGACGCACGTGAACATGGCGAACGGGCATAGCCGGACCAGACTATGCCCACGGCCCTCCGGTGGCGGACACGGTGCGGTCCGCGTACACGTCGGCACCCACCGGTGAACCGGTGGGTGCCGTGGTGTGCGCGTCCGCGTCCACCGGATCGCCCTTCCTCCGGCGGGCGCCTTCTCCGGCGGACGCCCGCGCCGCCGTGTGCCCGAGGCGCTCCCGCGCCGGGCCCGCTCAGATGAGCTGGCGCCGTGCGGCCCAGACGACCGCCTCGATGGGCGTGTTCACGCCGAGCACGTCGCAGATGTTGCGGATGCGGCGGCGCAGGGTGCGGGCGCTGAGTTCGAGGTGCCGGGCCGCCACCTCGGTGGTGACACCGGTGGCGATCTCGGCCAGCAGTTCGAGCTCCTCGCGGTTCAGCTCCACCGGCGCGTAGGGGCTGTTCACAGCCGTCTCACGCGGGCGGGACTGTAGGGGTACCACGCCCTCCCGGTACTCCCTCGCCTGGAAGGCGCCCTGGTCATCAGCGGTGCGTCGTACGAGTGTGGCCTGTTCCACTCCGTCCTCCCTCATCCATGTGAGTGCGGAACATCAACTCGTCACCTGGTGGACGCGAGCACACCGGGGGCGGGGCCTCCCCCTCCACCGGTGCGACGGCTCACTCCGCGCACGGCCGTCTCCCCGATCCCTCTGGCACAGGGACGGGGGCGGGTGCACGGGGCCGCAGGGGCCGGTTCGTTGGGGCCTGGGACGGACAGACCCCACCGAGGGCGCACATGCGTGCGGGGCGTGGGATCCGCCTTCCGGCGGTCGCTCTCCCCGCTCACCGTCGTTCTCGATCCACTTCGGCAAACTCCGCGGGCCTCGACCCGCTCTCAGCACGCTAGGCCGCAGAGATGATACCGTCAAGGCCCGATAAATGACCATCTGTAGTTATACCGGCCCCTTCTGTGACAAGGTCATGGAAGGGAAAATACGTCAGGCACAGTGACCTGCGTAAACAACCGCCAGCGGAGAGTGTTCACCAGAAGGGCCGCACCAGGGGCAAAAAACTCCGGTCTGTCGGATGGGACACCCCTTTCTGGCCACCGATTCGCGGTGTCTGTCCGCGTGGTGAGGCGCGTCCCCCGATCCGTGGGCCTCCCGGGCCGGGGCGGGACCGCGGCCCCGCCCCACCCTTCGGATACCCGACCGAGCCTGTTGCGTACTCGGTCAACCCGACCCCATGGCGGTTTCGGTCAATCCCCGGAAGGCTTCACGATCGGGAAAAGCACAGTTTCCCGGATGTTCTTTCCGGTGAAGGCCATGAGCAGGCGGTCGATGCCGACGCCCACGCCGCCCGTCGGCGGCATTCCGTACTCCAGGGCCCGCAGGAAGTCCTCGTCCAGCTGCATCGCCTCGGGGTCGCCCTCGGCGGCCATGAGCGACTGCTGGGTGAGACGCTCGCGCTGCTCGACCGGGTCGACCAGTTCCGAGTAGCCCGTGCCCATCTCCATGCCGAACCCGATGAGATCCCACTTCTCGGTGAGCAGGGGGTCCTCGCGGTGCTGCCGGGTGAGCGGGCTCGTCTCCACCGGGAAGTCCCGCACGAAGGTGGGCTGGATGAGCGTGTGCTCCACCAGCTCCTCGAAGACGTGCTCGACGAGCTTGCCCTGGCCCCACGCGGGGTCGTACTCGACCCCCCTGGCCCCGGCCAGGCGGCGGACCTCCTCGACCGGCGTGCGCGGGTCGACCTCGGCGCCCAGCGCCTCGGACACCGCTCCGTACAGGGTGACCTGCGGCCACTCACCGCCCAGGTCGTGGGTCTGGCCGTCCCGCTCGACCACGGTGGAGCCGAACACGGCGCGCGCCGCCTCCTGGACGAGTTCGCGGGTCAGGTCGGCCATGACGTTGTAGTCGGCGTAGGCCTGGTAGAACTCCAGCATCGTGAACTCGGGGTTGTGCGTGGAGTCCGCGCCCTCGTTCCGGAAGTTCCGGTTGATCTCGAAGACCTTCTCCAGACCGCCCACGACCAGCCGCTTGAGCGACAGTTCGGGGGCGATGCGCAGGTACAGGTCCATGTCGTAGGCGTTGATGTGGGTGGTGAACGGGCGCGCCGTGGCGCCGCCGTGCACCTGCATCAACATGGGCGTCTCGACCTCGATGAAGTCGCGGGAGCTGAGCCCCTCACGGATCGCCCGGATGGCGGCCGAGCGGCGGCGCACCATCTGCTGGGACTCGGGGTTGACGATGAGGTCGACGTAGCGCTGGCGTACCCGGGCCTCGGGGTCGGTCAGGCCCTTGTGCTTCTCCGGGAGCGGACGCAGGCACTTGGCGGTCAGCGTCCAGGCGCTCACCAGGATCGACAGCTCACCCCTGCGGGAGGTGATGACCTGACCCTCCACACCCACGTGGTCGCCGAGGTCGACGTCGGCCTTCCAGGCGTCGAGGCGCTCCTTGCCGACCTGGTCCAGGGACAGCATGATCTGGACGTCGCCGGTCTCGTCGCGCAGCGTCGCGAAGCACAGCTTGCCGCCGGTGCGGTAGAGCATGACGCGACCGGAGAGGGAGACCTCCACACCCGTGTGGGTGTCCGGTTCCAGCCCCTGGTGTTTGTCGCGCACGGCCCCGATCGACGTCGTCCGCGGGAAGGTCACGGGGAAGGGGTCGGTGCCCTCCTCCCGCAGCCGGTCCAGCTTCTGCCGCCGGACCCGCATCTGTTCGGGCAGGTCGTCGTAGGTGTCGTCGTGCGCGTGATTCACGCGCACGATCCTACCGGCGTCCCGGTGCCCGCCCGACCGGTTCCGGCGGAGCGCCGGAGGCGTCGGCCGCCTACCCGGGCGGACCTGGAACAACCCGGCGGAGGGCCGCTCACTAGTATTGCGCTGCCCTGCCCCGCGTTCCCTGCCAAGAGCGGTACCTACGGAGAGATGGACTACTGGTGAGTGTTGAGGGAAGCACGAAGGCCGTCGTCATGGCCCTGTGCGCGAATCTGGGAATCGCCGCGACGAAGTTCGTGGCCTACGCCCTGACCGGCTCGTCGTCGATGCTGGCCGAGGGCATCCACTCGGTCGCGGACTCCAGCAACCAGGGACTGCTGCTCCTCGGCGGGAAGCGGGCCCGCCGGGGCGCCACCGAGGAGCATCCCTTCGGGTACGGGCGCGAACGCTACGTGTACTCGTTCATGGTGGCGATCGTGCTGTTCAGCCTCGGCGGTCTGTTCGCCCTGTACGAGGCCTGGCACAAGCTCTCCCATCCGGAGCCCATCACGAGCTGGCAGTGGGTTCCCGTCACCGTGCTGGTGATCGCGATCGCGCTGGAGTCGTCGGCCATGCGCACCGCGATCAAGGAGTCCAACGCGGTCCGGGGGAAGGCGAGCTGGGTGCAGTTCATCCGCCGCTCGAAGTCCCCGGAGCTGCCCGTCATCCTGCTGGAGGACGCGGGGGCGCTGGTCGGCCTGGTGTTCGCGCTGGTCGGCGTCAGCCTGACCCTGGTCACCGGCGACGGCGTGTGGGACGGTCTGGGCACCGCCGCGATCGGCGTCCTGCTGGTGATCATCGCGATCGTGCTGGCCGTCGAGGTCAAGAGCCTGCTGATCGGTGAGTCCGCGACCAGCGAGAACGTCCGGTCGATCCGCGAGGCCATCGAGTCGGTCGAGGACGTGGAACGGCTGATCCACATGCGCACCCAGCACATCGGCCCCGAGGAGCTCCTGGTGGCCGCCAAGATCGCCGTGGACGCCCGGGACGACGCGGAGCGGGTGACGCGGGCGATCGACGAGGCCGAGAACCGGATCCGCGCGGCCGTGCCCATCGCCACGCTGATCTACCTCGAACCGGACCTGTTCCGGGCCGACCGGGCGGAGCCGGCCGCGTCCGGGACGCCGACCGGCGAGTGAACCCGTCGCCGCCGAGATCCTGAGCGGGGCGAAGAGTTCCAGCAGCTGGAGCACCTCACCGACGGGCTGATCCAGTTGTCCCTGGACAACAGGCTCGACTTCCACATGCAGCGGGTATCTACCGTGAGGCCCGTTCCAAGGGCAAGACGATCCGCAAACTCCACGACTGCCTCATCGCGGCGGTCGCCCTGCGGACGGACGCGATCCTCGTGCACCGTGACCGCGACTTCGACCACCTCGCCGGGGTGTTCCCCCGGCTGCGCGTCCAGCGGCACGACCGGAACTGAGCCGGCGGGGCGGGAGGTCCCGCCCCGCCGGAAGGGGTCAGCCGACGTTGCGCTCGTAGACCAGGCGCAGACCGATGAGGGTCAGCCACGGCTCGTGGAGGTCGACGGTCTCGCACTCGCCGACGACGATGGAGGCGAGCCCTCCCGTGGCGACCACGGTCACGTCGTCGGGCTTGTCGGTGAGTTCGGCGACCATCCGGTCCACGATCCCGTCCACCTGGCCCGCGAACCCGAACACGATGCCCGAGCGCAGCGCCTCGGTGGTGTTCTTGGCGATGGCCGAGCGCGGCCTGACGATCTCCACCATGTGCAGCTGGGCGCCGCGCCGGGACAGGGCGTCGACGGAGATGTCGATGCCGGGGGCGATGGCGCCGCCCACGTACTCCCCGCGGGCGCTGACCGCGTCGAAGGTCGTCGCCGTCCCGAAGTCCACCACCACCGCGGGCCCCCCGTAGAGGTGGTTGGCGGCCAGCGCGTTGATGATGCGGTCGCTGCCCACCTCCTTGGGGTTGTCCATCCGGATCGGCACCCCGGTCTTGACGCCGGGTTCGACGATCACGGCCGGGACGTCCCCGAAGTGGCGGCGGAACATGTCGCGCATCTCGTGCTGCACCGAGGGGACCGAGCAGCACAGGGCGATCCCGTCGATCTCGTCGGAGCCGCTCAGGGCGCCGCCGTCGACGAGTCCGCGCAGCACCACGGCCCACTCGTCCGCGGTGCGACGCGTGTCGGTTCCCACCCTCCAGTGTTCGAGAAGGTCGTCGGAGTCGAAGAGACCGAACACCGTTTCGGAGTTGCCGACGTCGATCGCGAGCAGCATGCTGGGGGCCTCATCCGTGGTCGAAGTGGTGTGTTCCCAAGGAATCTTCCACCAACCGGGCCCCTCACAACAGGTCAAGTGCGATATCCAACGCGGGGCTGGAGTGGGTCAGCGCCCCGACCGCCAGGTAGTCGACCCCGGTGGCGGCCACGTCGGCCGCCACGTCCAGGGTCAGGCCGCCGGAGGACTCCAGCCGCGCCCGGCCCGCGACCAGCGCGACCGCCTCACGGAGCCGCTCGACGGTGAAGTTGTCGAGCAGGACCTCCTCGGCGCCCGCGGCGATGGCGTCCTCGATCTGGTCGATCCGGTCCACCTCGACCTCCAGGGGCAGGTCGGGGAAGCGCGCGCGGATGGCGCGGACCGCCTCGCCGACGCCGCCCGCGGCGACCACGTGGTTGTCCTTGACCAGACCCGCGTCGCTGAGACCGTAGCGGTGGTTGACCCCGCCACCGCAGCGCACGGCGTACTTCTCCAGCGCGCGCAGCCCCGGCCGGGTCTTGCGGCTGTCCCGGATCCGCGCACCGGTTCCGGCGACGGCGTCCACCCACGCGCGGGTGGCGGTGGCGATTCCGGACATGTGGGTGAGGAAGTTCAGGGCGGTCCGCTCGGCGGTGAGCAGGTCGCGGGTGCGCGCGGTGACGGTCATCAGGACGTCGCCGCGCTTGACCGCGTCGCCGTCCGCGACGGTCCGGTGGGTCTCCAGCGCGCCGTCGCAGACAAGCCAGAACACGAGTTCGGCGATCGGGAGCCCGCTCACCGTGCCGTCGGCGCGGGCCACCACGTGCGCGGTACGCACCTGGTCGGCGGGGATGGTCGCGACGGTGGTGACGTCGATGCCCGGCCCCGCCGTGAGGTCCTCGGACAGCGCGCGGCGGACCAGGTCCACGTGGGACTCGGAGGGCGCGGTGTACGGAAGGGTGAACTCGGCACGCGCATCGTGCCTGCTCCGGGGCTCCGCCTCAGCGCCCGGAGGGGCGAGCGGAAGGGAGATGGCGTCCAGCTCCGCGAGGAGCTCCGGCGGCAGGGAGGGCGTCCAGTCCTCGTCGGTGGTCACGGCGGTGTTCCCTTCCAGTCGGACGACGATGGGCCGCGCCCGGAGCGCGGGCACCGGCTCGGGGTGGTCCGCACGCTGGTGGGAGCCCCTGCTCTCGGTCCTGTGCAGCGCCGCGGCGGCCACGAGCCGGGCCACGGTGAGCAGGTTGGCGGTCTCCCACGCGGCCACGTCGGGGGTGACCGGATCGGCGGGGCGGGCGAGGGCGTCGAGTTCGGCGACCAGTTCGGCCAGTCCCTCCCCGGTGCGCAGTACCCCGGCGTGGCGCGACATCAGGGTGCGCACCCGGGTCGCGGCGGCCGGGTCAGGAAGCGGCGCGACGGTGCCGGTGACCGTGCCGTGCGTCGGTCGGGGACCGGACTCCTCCGCCAGGCGGGCGGCGATCCGGTCCGCGTAGACCAGGCCCTCCAGGAGGGAGTTCGAGGCGAGCCGGTTGGCGCCGTGCACCCCGGTACGGGCGACCTCGCCGACGGCCCACAGACCGGGAACCGAGGTGCGGCCGTCGATGTCGACCTCGACTCCGCCGGACGCGTAGTGGGCGGCGGGGGCGACCGGGACGGGCTGGACGAGCGGGTCGACGCCGTGCTCACGGCAGGAGGCCAGGATGGTGGGGAAGCGTCGCTCCCAGGTCTCCCGGCCGAAGTGGCGGGTCTCCAGGTAGACGTGGTCGACGCCCTGCTCCGCCATCGTGCGGGCGATGGTACGGGCCACCACGTCGCGGGGGGCGAGGTCGGCCAGCTCGTGGACGCCCTCCATGACGCGTCCCCCCTCCGCGTCCACCAGGTAGGCTCCCTCGCCGCGCAGGGCCTCGGAGACCAGGGGCTGGCGTCCGCGCGCCTCGGGGCCGAGCCAGAGCACGGTGGGGTGGAACTGGATGAACTCCAGGTCGCGCAGGCGGGCCCCGGCCCGGGCGGCCAGGGCGAGGCCGTCACCGGTGGACACGGGCGGGTTGGTGGTGGCGGCGAAGATCTGTCCCATGCCGCCGGTGGCCAGGACCACGGCGGGGGCGAGGACGGCGCCGACGCCGTCGCGCTCCCCCTCGCCCATGACGTGCAGGGTGGCACCGCGTACCGCGCCCGTGTCGGGGTCGCGCAGGGCGTCCAGGGCGACGGCGTGCTCGATGGCCTCGATCCGCTCCTCGGCGAGGACGGCGGCGACGAGGGCGCGCTGGATCTCGGCGCCGGTGGCGTCGCCGCCCGCGTGCGCGACACGGTCGACGCGGTGGCCGCCCTCGCGGGTGAGGGCGAGCTCGCCGTCGTCGCCGCGGTCGAACTCGGCACCCAGCCCGATGAGCCAGCGCAGGGCGTCGGGGCCCTCGGTGGCCAGGACGTTGACTGCGTACGGGTCGGACAGCCCCGCCCCGGCCAGGTGGGTGTCGACCATGTGGGCGACGGGCCCGTCGCCGGGTGCCATGGCGGCGGCGATCCCGCCCTGGGCGTAGGCGGTGGAGCCGGTGGACAGGCGGTCCTTGGTGACGAGCACGACCCGGCCGCGTTCGGTACGCCGGACGTAGCGCAGCGCGGTGCTCAGGCCCGCGATACCCGAGCCGACGACCGCGACGTCGGCCTCGACGGTCCACCCCGGCGCGGGTGCGTCGAGCCGTGTCTGGAGGGGTGTGCTCATCTGGGTTCTCATCTCCGGGGTGGCGCCGGTACGCGGCGCTGTCGTGCGGCGGCCCCTCCGGTCCGGGGCCGCACGCGGGACGGGGGACGGGTCACAGGTCCACCGACACGTTGTCGATGAGCCGGGTCGCGCCCACGCGGGCGGCGACGGCGAGGACGGCCTCGCCGCGGTGGTCGGCGGGCGCGTCGGCGAAGGTGGCGGGGTCGACCAGGGCGAGGTAGTCGAGTTCGACGGGGGGTGTGGCCCCGGCGGCCCCGTCCAGGACGGCGCGGGCGGCGGCGCGGACGGCGCCGGGACCCTCGGAGGCGGCGGCACGGCCCGCCTCCAGGGCCCGGGACAGGAACAGGGCGCTGGCGCGTTCGGCGTCGGAGAGGTAGACGTTGCGGCTGGAGGTGGCCAGGCCGTCGGGGTCGCGCAGGGTGGGCGCGCCGACGATCTCGACGGGCATGTTGAGGTCGGCGACCATGCGGCGGACCACGGCGAGCTGCTGGGCGTCCTTGCGCCCGAAGACCGCGAGGTCGGGCCCGACGAGGTGGAGGAGCTTGCTGACGACGGTGAGCACGCCGGTGAAGAACCCGGGGCGGGAGGCGCCCTCCAGGCGTTCGCCCATCGCTCCGGCGTGGACGGTGACCGTCTGCTCGGCGGGGTACATGGTGTTGACGCTGGGGGCGAGGACGACGTCGACGCCCTCCTGCGCGCACACGGCGGTGTCGGTGTCCAGGGTGCGCGGGTAGCGGTCGAAGTCCTCGTTCGGCCCGAACTGGAGCGGGTTGACGAAGACGCTGACGACCACGGTGTCGGCCCTTTCGCGCGCCACCCGCATGAGGCTGCGGTGCCCCTCGTGCAGGGCGCCCATGGTGGGGACGAGGGCGACGCGTCCGGCGTCGGCGAGGGCGCGGCGCAGCTCGTCGGGGGTGTGGACGACGAGGGGGCCGGTCGAGGCGTGCGGTGCGGGTTCGGTCATCGGTGGTGTTCCTCGTGGTGTTCGGCGTCGCGGCGGCCGTGCGCGCCCGCCCTCAGCGGCGGAGGACGTCGAGCAGGCGCGCGGCGTCCTCGGGCTTGAGCATTCCGGCGTTGATGGCGCGGTCGGCGGTGAGCCGGGCGAGCTCGACGTAGCTGGCCACGCTCTCCGGGGCGTTCTCCTGGAGCTGCTCGATGTGCCCGGCGACGGTCCCGGCGTCGCCGCGCAGGACGGGGCCGCTCAGACCGTGGATGCCCAGGCGCAGGGCGTTGTCCAGGGCGGCGCTGAGCATGGGCGCGAGCATGCGGCCGGGTTCGGCGACACCGGCGGAGGAGAGCAGGGCGGCGCTGTCGGCGACCAGGGTGACCAGGTGGTTGGCGCCCCCGGCCAGGGCCGCGTGGTAGAGGGTGCGCTTGTCCTCGGTGATCCACACGGGTTCGGCGCCCATCTCGACGACGAGGGCCTCCGCGATGGGGCGCAGCTGCTCGGGCGCGGTGACGCCGAACGCGCAGTTGGCGAGGCGGTCGACGTCCTCGTCGCGCCCGGTGAAGGTCATGGCCGGGTGGAGCGCGAGGGGCAGGGCGCCGACGAGGGTGGCGGGGGCGAGGACGCCGTAGCCGTGCGCGCCGCTGGCGTGGACGAGGATCTTGCCGCGCAGGTCGGTGCCGGTGGAGGCGAGCCCCTCGACGAGTTCGGGCAGGTCGTCGTCGGGGACGGTGAGCAGGACGAGGTCGCTGGCCTCGGCGACCCGTGCCGGTTCGAGGACGCGCGCGGTGGGCAGCCGGTCGGCGACGCGGTTCCGGGAGGCCTCGGAGACGGCGGAGGCGGCGACGACCTTGTGTCCGGCGCGGCCCAGGGCCTGGCCGAGGACGGAGCCGACCCGGCCCGGCCCGATGACGCCGACCCGCAGACGGGCGGGGCGCCCCTCAGTCGTCTCCATGCGTGTGCCCCCTCGTGGTCCGGATGCGTTCGACGCGCCTGTGTTCCCCGCGCCGTCACGCCTGAGCACACGATAGTCCTCCCGGGTCGGTGACCTGCCGACCCGCCCCCGCACACGCGCGTGGGGACGGACACCGTGTGTCCGTCCCCACGTCCGCGAAGCGACCGACCGGAGGCCCGGTCGGTACCGTCAGTCCTGGATGATGATCCCGGCGTTGTAGCAGGAGCCCAGGGACTTGCCGAGAACCGCGTTGGAGTTGCCGCAGCCCGCGTTCACGTTCTCCAGGCCGTTGATGTAGGCGAGGTTTCCGCTGACGTCGGAGCCGTGGTTGGAGGTCCAGGTACCGACGTGCGCCGCCGCCGGGGAGGCGGTGAGGAGGACCCCGGCGGAGGCGAGGACCACGGCACCGGTGGCGAGTGTCTTGTTGAGCACCACGCGTCTCCTTCTACGTCCGGTCGGGGGGACCGCCGGACTGGTGGTTGTTCTTGGCACCTTGGGGAGCCGCTGACGAAGCTACCCCCGAGGAGCCCCCATTCACCCGCACTGAACTGGTGTTATAACGATAAACATCGCCATGTTCACACACCGTGTCGGAACGTCTCGGGGTCGATCGGGGCAAAGGTTCCACATCGGCGGGTGGTGTGTGCGCGCAGCGTTACGAGGTCCCGCGTTTCCAGTCGGGCACCAATCTCCTATTGCGGCTGACCTGGTTGGGCGAGTCGCCCGGGGAATCCCATGGCGGCACGAAAGGATTCCGTGCGACGACGAAGGCGCCACCCCGTCGTCACGGGATGGCGCCTCGTCAGGCGGGGCCCGCCGTCCGGCCGACCGGGACGGGCCGCTCCGCGGCTTTACCAGTCCTTCACGGTGGCGCCGGAGTCCACGCAGCTGCCACCGGCCAGGCCGAGGATGGCGATGCCGTTGCCGCAGACGTTGATCGGCACGTTGACGTCGGCCACGAGCTGGTTCCCACCCAGGATGCTGCCGTTGCCGGAGGTGAGCACGTTGTCGTCGGCCATGGCCGGAGCGCCGGTGAACAGGACGCCCGCAGCGGCGGCGGTGATGGCACTGGCGGCGAAAGCCTTCTTCAGCATGTGGTTTCTCCCGTCGGACCGTTTGGCGTGGGGGGCCAACCGGTCGATACCGTTGACGATGTGTAGGTCAGCGAACACACGTCGTGTTCGGTCACCATTTAGCCATACTCACTCCCTCCGCGTGGCCAAAACGCGGAAGTGTTTCACGACCATGACCTGGAAGTATCGCCTTCAGTGAGCATCCATGTCCGACATGTAGACCATAACTGGAAGCTCTTCGGCCCCTTAATGTGACACACGACACATCAGCGCCCGGGGGTGTCTCCCGTTCCCTCCGTCCCGCTCTCGACAGAGGTGTCGGCCGTGTCGGTCCTCCCGTTTTCCTGGAACGTGTCCGCCCCGCCGTCCGGCCGTTCGAAGGTGGGCCGTCCGGACCCCGCGGGCCCGGGTCGACGGGTCAGGGTCGCGCGGGTCGCCCAGCGCTCCGTGCCCGCCGAGGGCACCCGGGCCCGGCGCCCGTACTCCACCAGCGCGTCGAGGAAGCGGCGCGCCTCCCCCGCCTCGCGTCCGGGGGCCTCGGCGCGCACCGGCCCCGGGGGCGTGTCCACGTCCACCGTGACTCGGCCCGTGAAGCGGGACAGCGGCCCCGCCACCAGACGCGCCGCCTGCACGCGTTCCACCGGGACGACCTCCGTCACCGTGCAGAACAGGCCGCGGGTGCTGACGAAGAGGCGCTCGTCCACGCCCACCATGCTCGGCACCGGGCTGCGGTTGGGCACCAGCGGCACGTACGCCGCCTCGCTCTCCGGGAACAGTTCGTTGACCAGGGCGAAGGCCGTGCGGCGCGGAGCCACGGGCAGCAGGGTCGCCGAGTCGCCCTGGCGCGCGCCCGCGTAACCGGCGACGTTGGCCTCGACCCGCGCCACGCCCAGGGCACGCCAGAGGAGGGGCTCGACCACGCGCACGGCCTGCACGCGCCCCGGAGGGACCGTCTGCATGCGCCGCTGGAACATGCCGTAGCGCAGGCGCAGGCCGTCGGAGGACAGGGAGGCGTAGTAGTCGGTGTAGCGGGTCAGGGGTCCCCAGAAGTGGCGTAGCAACCCCAGGGTGAGCGGGAGGATCGCGCCCACCACGCCGAACTCCACGAACACCACGCCCGCGGTGGCGAGCATGAGAAGCACGATGAAGGACAGCAGGATCGGCACGCGGAAGGTGAGCGCGCCGAGCAGCAGCACGAACGGCAGCCGGTAGAACGGCCACTCCGGGGCCTCCGGCGAACGCCCGGGGAGTCCGGCGGCGTGCGCGAGGATGGCCACCCGCATGCGTTCGGCCAGGGGCCGGTGCAGGCAGCGCAGGCGGATCGCGCTCCCGTCGCCGCCCGCCATCTCGATCCGGAGTTCGGCCAGGCCGAACACCTGCATGAACAGGGGTCGCACCACGTCCACCGCCTGGAGGCGGCTGAGCGGGACCTCGCGCGAACCGCGCAGCACCAGGCCGCTGTGGACCACCAGGTGGTCCTCGCGCAGGCCGAAGGTGCCGTACCACCACGTGGGCAGGGCGTAGGCCAGGGTGCCGAAGACGACGGCCACCGTCATCACCACGACCCACGCGTAGCCGAAGGAGTTGAGGATCGGGCCGGCCAGCGCCACGAACACGAGCGTCACCGCGACGACCTGGATCGGGATGGTCATCCAGTGCGCGCGGAACACGCCCGCGGTGACGTCGTCCTCCGGCCGTCGGCGCTGGACCGGCGGTGGCCGCCATCCCACGGACGGCGGCAGGAGGGTGGGCGCCTGCGGGGCGGGGGTCGCTCCCCCGGGCACGGCCCAGACGCCCTGGGCGCCCTGCCCCGGACGACCGTGCGGCGGTTCCTGTGGCGGCTGCGTCGGTCCGTGCACTTACAACCCCGTAGAGAAGCTCTCACTGCGCGCCGCGAGCCGGTCGCGCATCCGGACGGCCTCGGCGAGCGGAAGCCCGACCACCCGCGTGTCGGCGGTGCTCGCGGCGGTCCGCACCTGCACGGTGGCGATGCCGAGGGCCTGTTCGAGGAGGTCGGCCGTGACGTCCACGACCTGCATCCGGCCGTAGGGGATGACCACCAGCTGCCGGACGAACACGCCGTAGGTCAGGTAGAGCTCCTCGGCGCCCTCCGTGTACCCCCACGACCCGCGGAAGAGGCCCGCCAGGATCCAGCCGGTGACGAGTACCGCCAGGGCCAGCACCGCCCAGGCGGCGCCCCA
The DNA here is from genome assembly GCF_000341065.1 of Nocardiopsis halotolerans DSM 44410. GTDB lineage: Bacteria > Actinomycetota > Actinomycetes > Streptosporangiales > Streptosporangiaceae > Nocardiopsis > Nocardiopsis halotolerans. The sequence continues at coordinate 46,589 of NZ_ANAX01000040.1, forward strand.
GTACCAGGAGGCCCACACGGACAGCAGCACGGCGCCCCCGCCTCCGACGATCAGGCAGAGCACACCCACCACGATGCGGCGGTACCAGGCCAGGGCTGGTGACACGCGGCTCCAGGAGGCGCTCGCCGGTGGCGAGAACGCCGCGTCGATCGGCCGGGACGGGCGCGTCGGTGGTGTCGGGTCACTGGTCTCCACGGAGTCAGTCAACCATCCGGAGGCAAGCACGGGCCGACCGACGCGGCGCGAAGGCGAAGTCGGACGAAATACTGTTTTCCGCCCACCCCGGATCGCCCCGCGGAACCGCCGGGGTTCGTGTGCCCGCCAGGGTCCGAGGAAGCTGGCGGACCGACCGCGTACGGTCCCGGTGTGGTCACCGCGGCCTGACCCCGAACGCACGGGGCGGAACCCACGCGTCACGCCAGGAGCGCTTCCGGCCAGCCGCTGGGCGGTGTTTTTTGGACCTCCGCTCCGCTTCGGTCCGTGTTCGGGCGCCCACAAGCTGAGACCGGTTCAAAGAACAGAACCTAGGCGGTACCGGGCGGTTCGTCGTCCTCGTCGTCGGGGACGCGGCAGGCGCGCTCCAGGTACAGGGCGGCGGCCAACAGCAGCCCGGACGCCAGGGCCGTGCCCAGCGCGGTCAGGAAGACCTCCCGGTGCACGGGCAGCACCAGCGTGTCCGACACCGACAGGGCCATTCCCGCGAAGAATCCCGCCGCCAGCGAAGCGAACAGCGCACTGGCCTTGGCCAGGGCGACCAGGCGGGCGGCGCTGAGCGGCTGCATCGGTTCGGTGCCCGGCGCCCGGCGGATGCGCCGCCGGGTCCGTCCCGCCGTGTACCCCTCGGCGACCGCGAGCAGCAGCAGGGTCGGGATCGCCGACCACGGCAGCACCAGCAGTCCCGGCAGGGAGTTGGTGATCAGCAGGCCCACGAGGGCGCCGACCACCGCCAGCACGGACGGAACACGCCACCCGGTGGGACGCATCCGCCTCTCGTCGTCCTCGGGCATCAGCCCCGTGCCCCCTCGTCCGGCAGTCTCAGCCGCAGGTCCGCACGCTCGTACAACCGCTGCTCACCCGTGGTGTCCGCCGCCCTCACGCCGTCCAGCAGCTCGGCCACCGGGCCGTGCCCGGGAAGCCGCGCGAGGGGATCGGCGTCCAGCCACGGCTGGAGCACGAACGCCCTCAGGTGAGCGCGCGGGTGCGGCAGGGTCAGCTCGGGGTCGTCGTCGCGCACGTCCCCGAACACGATGAGGTCCACGTCCAGCGTGCGCGGCCCCCACCGGACCTCCCGGACCCGGTCGAAGGCCCGCTCGGCGGCGTGGGCGCGTTCCAGCAGGCCCCGGGGCGTGTCACCCGAGTCCACGACGAGGACCGCGTTGAGGAAGGCGCCCTGTTCGGGCCCGCCCACGGGCTCGGTCTCGTAGACGGGGGACACCGCCACCGGGACCGGCGCGTCCGCACCGCCCAGCAGCGTGTCCACGGCGCCCTGGAGGGTCGCCATCCGGTCCCCGAGGTTGGAGCCCAGGGCGAGTACGGCCCGCGTCACGTCCGCTCCCCGGGGTCCGCCGGGTCCCTGGGGTCCCCGAGGTCACCGGGTTCACGCCGCGGCTCCCCACGGTCGCGGGTGACGGTGACCGCCACGTCCGCGAACTCGTGCTCGATGGGTGCCGACGGCTTGTGCACCGTCACCTCCACCCGCTCGACCAGCGGTTCGGCCAGGCACTCCCCGGCCAGCCTCTCGGCGAGGGTCTCGATCAGGTTGACCGGTTCCCCCGTCACGATCGCGACCAGCCGGTCGGCGAGCAGGCCGTAGTGGACGGTGTCGGCCACGTCGTCCGAGGCAGCCGCCGGTGCGGCGTCCAGGTGGAGCACCGCGTCGACCACGAAGTCCTGGCCCTCCCGGCGTTCGAAGTCGAACACGCCGTGGTGACCGCGGGCCCGCAGGCCGCGGAGCGCGACGCGGTCACGCATCAGGCCTCGACCTCTCCTTCGTCCTCTTCCTCCTCCATCAGCACGGGCGAGGCGTGGTGCGACCACAGCCGCCATCCCTGGTCGGTGTACACGAACAGGTTGGTGGTCACCACCTGGCCGCCCGCGACGAAGCCGGGACTGTCCTCCTCGGCGGTCAGCACGTTCTCCTCACACGTCACCATGGCGATGTCGCCGCCGACGCCGACGTGGGTCTCGGTGAGCACGTACTGGATGTAGGTGACGTTGGCCATGATCAGCGACCAGGCGCGCATGATCTCGGTGCGCCCGCGCAGCAGCGGCCAGCCGGGGTTCACGCACACCAGGTCGGGTGCCTCGTGCTCCTCCGCCCACACACTGCGCATCAGGTCGATGTCGCCGTTCTCGATGGCGCTGTAGAACTGCGCGTTGGCCTCCGCCACGCGCTCCATGACCTCCTGGCGTGACTTCACAGGCCGCCCCGGTCCATCGGCTCGGCACGTCCCTCGTCCAGGCGGGCACCCCCGTCGGACCAGGCCGCGGCCACGCGGACGGCGTCGGCGTTGGGGCGGACGTCGTGCACCCGCACGGCCCACGCGCCCCGGTCCGCGGACAGGGTGGTGACGGCCGCGGTGGCGGCGTCGCACTCGGTGAAGGGACGTTCCTTGGGGTCGCTGAGCAGACGGCTCAGGAAGCGCTTACGCGATCCGGCCACCAGCACCGGACGGCCGAGTTCGTGAAAGCGTTCGAGGTCGTGGAGCAGCGCCCAGTTGTGTGCCTGCTCGGGGCGCTTGGAGAATCCCAACCCGGGGTCCAGAACGATCTGGCCGGGGTCGACACCTGCACTGATCATGGCCTCCATACGGTCGCGGAGCTCATCGAGGACCTCCTGGACGACATCCGTGTACACGGCACGGCTCTGCATGTCATGACTATGCCCACGCCAGTGCATCAACACGTAGGCAACGCCGGAAGAGGCCACGAGTCGGGCCATGGCCGGGTCGGCCATACCGCCGCTGACGTCGTTGACGAGGACGGCTCCGGCCTCCACCGCCCTCTCGGCGACCTCGGCGCGCATGGTGTCGACGCTGACGGCGACACCGCGCGCGGCGAGTTCGCGCACGACCGGTTCGACCCTGCGCAGCTCCTCCTCCGCGGAGACGCGCTGCGCGCCGGGGCGGGTGGATTCACCGCCCACGTCGACGATGTCGGCGCCCTCCTCGACCAGGCGCGTCCCGTGTTCGATCGCCCTGCCGGGATCGAACCACGCCCCGCCGTCGGAGAAGGAGTCGGGGGTGACGTTCACGACCCCCATGACCAGACACCGCCCGCGGTCGGGCAGTCCCGGAAGTGTGTGTTTCGGCCCCATGGGAATCACCCTACGCGTACGTGGGTGCGCCGGAGGTGGGAGGGCTTCGCGTCATTCCCCACACGATCGGTAGGAGAATTCCCTCCCCGCCCGTCCCGGTCCCCGAACGTCCACTCCGGGGAGGACCCGGGGAGGACGGCTCGGGCTTCCCAAGTACCCGGGCGGGGGGGAGGCACCGCGCGGAACGCCGTCGGGGGGGGCGGTGGCACGCCCCCGGGCGGGCGACGGCGGGCTAGCGGCGGTCGAGGATCAGACTCATCGCCTCGGAGCGGGTCCGGTCGCTGCTGCGGAAGATGCCCCGCACCGCCGAGGTGACGGTCTTGGCCCCGGGCTTGCGCACGCCGCGCATGGTCATGCACAGGTGCTCGGCCTCGACCACGACGATCACACCGCGCGGCTGAAGGTGCTCCATGATCGCGTCGGAGACCTGGCCGGTGAGCCGTTCCTGCACCTGCGGGCGGCGCGCGTACACGTCCACCAGGCGGGCGAGCTTGCTCAGGCCGGTGATACGCCCGTCGGCCCCGGGGATGTAGCCCACGTGCGCCACCCCGTAGAACGGCACCAGGTGGTGCTCGCACGTGGAGTAGAGCTCGATGTCCTTGACCATGACCATCTCCTCGTGGTCGGCCTCGAACACCGTGGTCAGCACGTCACCGGGCTTCTGGCCCAGCCCCGCGAACTGCTCCTCGTAGGCCCTGGCGACCCGCTCGGGGGTCTTGACCAGGCCGTCGCGGTCGGGGTCCTCACCGATCGCGATCAGGATCTCGCGGACGGCGCGCTCGATGCGCAGTCGGTCCACGGACCTGGGGGGCAGTTCCTCGTCAGCCGCTGTCACGAGTCGTCTCCCTCGATACCGCCGGCCCATCCGGGCAGCTGTCCGTTGGTGGCGGAGCCATGGACGTCAGCCCCCCGGAAGTCGGTTCCCTGGTGCTCGGAGCTGTGCAGCATGGCCATCTCCTTCTTCGAGCGCACCGGAGGCCGCTCGGAGGGCTGGCGCTTGCCGTAACCGGTGTAGGAACCGCGGGACGGGCGCTTGCGCACCGGCTCGAAGATCTCCAGCACCTGCTGCTTGGACAGGGTCTCCTTCTCCAGCAGCGCCACGACCAGGTCGTCCAGGACGTCCCGGTACTCGACGAGGACCTCGTAGGCCTCGTCGTGCGCGGACTCGATGAGGCGGCGCACCTCCTCGTCGATGACGGAGGCGATCTCCTCGGAGTACTCGCGGGCGTGCGACATCTCCCGGCCCAGGAAGGGCTGGTTGTCGGAGGAGCCGAACTTGCGGGCGCCCAGGCGCTCGCTCATGCCGTACTCGGTGACCATGTTGCGGGCCAGGTTGGTGGCCTTGTCGATGTCGTTGCCCGCACCGGTGGTGGGCTCGTGGAAGACCAGCTCCTCGGCGGCGCGCCCGCCGAGCATCATGGCGAGCTGGTCCATCATCTGCGAGCGGGAGGTGAGGAACTTGTCCTCGGTCGGAATCGACATCGTGTAGCCCAGGGCGCGACCGCGCGGCAGGATGGTGATCTTGTGCACCGGGTCGGCGTTGGGCAGCGCGTGGCCCACCAGGGCGTGTCCGCCCTCGTGGTAGGCGATGACCTTCTTCTCCTGGTCGGACATCACCCGGGTCTTGCGCTCGGGACCGGCCATGACCCGCTCGATGGCCTCCTCCAGGATGCCGTGGGTGATGACGTTCTGGTCCGCCCGCGCGGACAGCAGCGCGCCCTCGTTGATGACGTTGGCCAGGTCGGCGCCGGTCATCCCTGCGGTCTGGCGGGCGATGACGTTGAAGTCGACGTCGTCCGCCATCGGCTTGCCCTTGGCGTGCACCTTGAGGATGTCGCGGCGCCCGTCCATGTCGGGGCGGTCCACGACGACCTGCCGGTCGAAGCGGCCCGGGCGCAGCAGCGCCGGGTCCAGGATGTCGGGCCGGTTGGTGGCGGCGATGAGGATGACGCCGCCCTTGACGTCGAAGCCGTCCATCTCGACCAGCATCTGGTTGAGGGTCTGCTCGCGCTCGTCGTGCCCGCCGCCCATGCCGGCGCCGCGGTGGCGGCCGACGGCGTCGATCTCGTCGATGAAGATGATCGCGGGGGCGTTGGCCTTGGCCTGCTCGAACAGGTCGCGCACGCGGGAGGCGCCGACACCGACGAACATCTCGACGAAGTCCGAGCCGGAGATGGAGTAGAACGGAACCCCGGCCTCACCGGCGACGGCGCGGGCCAGCAGGGTCTTACCGGTTCCGGGCGGGCCCATCAGCAGGACGCCCTTGGGGATCTTGGCCCCCATCGCCTGGAACTTGGCCGGGTTCTGGAGGAACTCCTTGATCTCGTGGAGCTCCTCGATGGCCTCGTCGGCACCGGCGACGTCGGTGAAGGTGTTCTTGGGGGTGTCCTTGGTGATCAGCTTGGCCTTGGACTTGCCGAAGTTCATCACGCGCGACCCGCCGCCCTGCATCTGGCTGAAGATGAACCAGAAGATGACGATGATGATGATCAGCGGCAGAAGGCTGAACAGCGCGGTGGTCCAGATCGGCGTGGTCGCGACCGAGACCTTGTAGGACTTCAGGTTGGTGTCCTCGGCGTCCCGGGAGGTCTCCAGCATGTCCGCGAGCTGGAGCCCCTGGCCCTCGACCCAGTACGCCTCAAGGACCTCGTCGTCGACCGTGGTCAGCACGATGCGCTGATCGCGGTCGACGATCTCGGCGTTGACCACCTGGTCCCGCTCGATGAGCTGCTGGACCTCCGAGATGTCGGCCGCCTCGGGCTCAGGGCCGCCGCCGACGTCGAAGACACCGAAACCGATGATGAGCATGAGGCACACGGCCAGGATCCAGATCCACGGGCCGCGGAAAAAACGCTTCAGATTCATGTGAGCGGAACCCTGTCGGGTCCGTCCCTCCTGACCAGGCCGACCCACCCCAGAGGACTTTCCGAAGCAGGACCTATCGGACACGTGGTTCCCCGCGATGCCGCCGGGAAATTCGACGGTACACCTCGCACCGTCGAGCGGGCACACCCGCGCGACGACGGACGGGAACCGTCATGGAAGCAACGACGACACACCGCCGTGTTGTTCCCGTGGCGATTCCCACAGTCCCCGCGCCGTCGTCGTGCGGCCCCGAGCGGACCGCACGACGGCGGCACCCTCCCTAGTGCTCGTAGACGTGCGGGGCGAGGGTGCCGATGAACGGCAGGTTGCGGTACTTCTCGGCGTAGTCGAGGCCGTACCCGATGATGAACTCGTTGGGCAGGTCGAAGCCGACGTACTTGACGTCGAGGTCGACGTCGAAGGCCAGCGGCTTGCGGACCATGGTGCAGACCTCCACCGAGCGGGGGCCGCGCGACTTCAGGTTGCCGATCAGCCAGGACAGGGTCAGCCCCGAGTCGATGACGTCCTCGACGATGAGGACGTCGCGGTCCTTGATGTCGGTCTCCAGGTCCTTGAGGATGCGGACCACTCCGGAGGAGGTCGTCCCGGCCCCGTAGGAGGAGACGGCCATCCAGTCCATGGAGACGGGGGTGTGCAGCGCTCGCGCGAGGTCGGCCATGACCATGACCGCGCCCTTGAGCACACCGACGATGAGCAGGTCCCTGTCCGCGTAGTCGGCGTCGATCCGCGCGCCGAGCTCCGCCAGGCGCGCCTTGATCTCTTCCTCGGTGACCAGGACCTTCTCCAGATCCTGACCCATGTCTTTGGCGTCCACGCTCATGTCCTCGCTGCTGGGTTCCCCGTTTGCGGCAACCAGGATAAACGTGCCGAACACGGCGACGGCGCCAGACCATGCCCCCGCCCTTCCGAAAACGGTGCGCCTCCGGGCGGACACACCGCTCGTACCGGGGTTCAGCGCTCGAAACGGACACGGCCCGCGACACGGCGACCGCGGACTCCGCCGGGCAGGTCGATGTGGGACTGGCCACGCCAGGCGGTGACCAGCCGGTCCAGCTCGCTCACGTGCCGGGCGGTCAGCGCGCTGGCCGGGCAGCCCGCGGCCAGCGCGGCCCGGCGCAGGACCCGGGTGCGCAGGGCGTCGGGGGCCTCCGCCAGGGGCGCCACCGCCAGTTCCGGCCCGCCCGTCGGGGGTCCACCGGTGGTTCCCCCCTCCGCCGCTCCGGAACGCGCGTCCCCGGGGTCCCCGCTCCCGGAACCCGTGTCCCCCGAACCGTTCGTGTCCGTCGACTCCGCGTACAGGCCGTCGGCGAACACGTCCAGGGTGTCGGCGTCGGCGCGCAGCATCCCCGCCGTGCGGGCGAGGGCGGCCGCGATCCCCGGTCCCAGCGCCCGTTCCAGGGCGGGCAGCGCCTCGTGGCGTACCCGGGACCGGGCGAAGCGGGGATCGAGGTTGTGCGGGTCCTCCCAGGCGTCCAGCCCCATCCGGGCACAGGCCTCGCGCACGGTGGCGCGGTCCAGGCCGAGCAGGGGACGCAGGTGGTGGCCGGTGCGCGGCGCCATGCCCGCCAGGGAACGCGCCCCCGATCCGCGTGCCAGCCCGAGCAGGACCGTCTCGGCCTGGTCGTCGAGGGTGTGGCCGAGCAGCACCACCGCGGGGGCGTGGTCGGCGACGGCGCCGTCCAGAGCCCCGTAACGGGCGCGCCGTGCGGCGGCCTCGGGCCCACCGCGACCGGTGACCTCGACCGTGCGGACCAGGACGGGGGCGAGGCCGAGCCCGTCCAGGACCTTGGCGACGGCTTCGGCGCGCTGGGCCGAACCCTCCTGGAGCCCGTGGTCGACGGTGACCGCTCCGGCGGACCGCCCCGCCCGCGGCGCCTCGAAGGCCACCGCCCCTGCGAGCGCCAGGGAGTCGGCACCGCCGCTGCACGCCACCAGGACCGTGGTGTCGGCGGGCAGGTCCGACAACACCCGGCGGACCGCCGAGCGCACGGCGGCCACGGCCGGATGCGGACCGCTCACTCGGTGATGGCGGCTGGACGCACGACCCGGTCGATCCAGGCCGTGGGGTTACGGATCTCCGCCAGGCTGGGCAGGGTCTCGGGGGAGGTCCACACCTTGTTGAACTCGTTCATGCCGACCTCGGCCACCACGGTCCGGACGAAGGCGGCGCCCTCCTCGTACTGGCGCATCTTCATGTCCATGCCGAGCAGCTGGCGCATGATCCGGTCGACGGGGTTGACGGAGGCGCGGCGCTTCTGGAAGCGGGCGCGGATGGTGGAGACGGTGGGCACCACCTCGGGGCCGACGGCGTCCATGACGTAGTCGCCGTGGCCCTCGGCGAGGCTCATGACCGCGGTGACCCGGTCCATGATCTCGCTCTGCTCCGGACTCTGGATGGCGGTGATGAGGTTGCCCTCGCCGTTGCCCCGGACGGCGTCGGCGACGGCCTCGCCCGCGGCGCGCAGCCTGCCGATGAGGTCGACCGCGTTCATCTCCGACGACAGGAGCAGCTCCTGCATCAGCTCCTGGACGTGGCCGCGCAGCCACGGCGTGGCCGTGAACTGCATGCGGTGGGTCTCCTCGTGCAGGCACACCCACAGGCGGAAGTCCCGGGAGTCGACGTCCATCTCGCGTTCGGTGTTGACGATGTTGGGCGCCACCAGCGTGAGACGGCCCGTCGGCATGGTGCCGTCGGGGTCCGGGGGCAGGAAGAGCTCGTACTGGCCGAGGACCTTCCCGGCCAGGTAGGAGAGCACCGCGCCGAGCTGCACCCCGGTGATCCGGGAGCCGACCGCGCTGGTCAGGTTCGCGGCCGGGCTGCTGTTGAGCCGATCGGCGCCCATCTGTTCGAGTACGGGTTCGATGACCACTCGAAACCCGTCGACGTTGGCTCGGATCCAGCCGGGGCGGTCCACGATGGCCGCCGGGCCCGCTGGTTCGAGGGGGTTCATTCCGGTGAATTCACGCACGTGCCCGGCCGCCACGGTGGAAAGCTCGCGCAACTGCGCCACGGCCCGCCGTGCGTCGGACAGATCCACCTGCGGCCCGGGGCGCACGAGGCGGACACCGGTGTTGACGGCTACGTCCCAGTCGATCACAGTCACACCGCCAGCCTACCCACGTGGAGGACGACGGCACGGGGATCAGGGTGGGATTTCCGGGTACGGCCCGGGATGCCCCCGAGAAGGGCCGAATCCCGTCGTTCCTCCCTCCGGTGTCCCCCGTCTCCCCTCAGGAGCAGCCGCACTGGCTGAGCGCGGCGGCCAGGGGGTCCAGACGGCTTCCCACGGCGTCCTCGTGGTTGGCCATGAAGGCGAAGAAGAACACGTGGCCGTCCTGGTCGTGGACGGTCCCCGCCAGCGTGCTCACGCCGTTCAGGGTGCCGGTCTTGCCGCGTACCAGGCCCGCGCCCTCATGGGCGGCCGAGTACGCGGAGTAGCGTCCCCCCTTGGCCAGGGTTCCCGTGGAGTTCGCCGTGGGCAGTCCGGTGATCGCGGCGCTCAGCTCGGGGTGCTCGTCGCTCGCGGCCAGCATCAGGAGTTCGACCAGGGCCCGCGGCGTGATCTCGTTCAGCGTGCTCAGGCCGCTGTTGTCGGACAGGTGCACCCCCTCGACCCCCAGGTCCGCCATGACCTGGTGGGTGGCCGTGGTGGCGCCCTCGAAGGTGGGCTCGTAGCCGGTCTCGATCGCGGCGACCCGGGCGATGGCCTCGGCCCCGATGTTGTCGCTGGACAGCATCATGTGCTCGATCACCGCGGACATCCGCGCCGACGACACCGAGGCGATCGGGTCCCCCGAGGCGGTGGCGGGAACGGGTTCGCCCTCGACCGTGATCCCGGCCTCCTCCAACTGCTCGGCGAAGGCCCGGGCCGCGTGCAGCGACGGCTCGGTCGAGCGCGAGCCGTGGCCCCGGGCGTCGGGGGAGACCCGGCCGGAGTCGATCATCAGGGCCGTGACGGGGGCGGCGTTGCCCTCGGGGATGTAGTTCGGCTTCCAGCCGGGGGGCGTGGTGGGCCCGCTGAACAGCGAGTCGTCGTAGCCGAGGGAGACGGTGTCCGTCCCCCGCTCCGCGAGGGCGTCCGCGGTGCGTTCGGCCAGCTCCTCCAGGGTCGCTACCTGCGGGTAAGCTGCGGAGTCGGCGGTCGCGGTCAGCGTCACGTCACCCCCTCCGCGCAGCACCACCCGGTTCTCCTCCGGATCGAGGCGGGTCTCGGTGCGCAGCACGTGGTCGGGGCCGACGGCGGCCAGCACGGCGATGGCCGTGACGATCTTCGTGGTCGACGCCGGGGTCACGGGAGTGTCCGCGTCCAGCTCGAAGAGCGCCTCGCCGGTGGCGCCGCCCACGACGAAACCGGAGAGGCCCTCCTCGATCCCGGAGGCCGCCATGGGATCATCAAGGATGTCCGCGATCCGTTCCGGGTCCGCCGGTGTCGAGGCCGCGGGTTCCACCGCCGCCACGCCCTCGGCGTCCGTGACCGGGCTGGGTGCCGCGGGAAGCGGTCGAGCCTCGATCACGTCGAGGGTGACGAACCCGGCGAACAGCACGAATATGTTGAGCAGGGCCAGCGCGAGGAGCGCCTCACCTCGTACCCGTCGCACTCGGGGGCACCTGCCCTTCCTTCGGGGTCGCGGCCTGACGTTGTAGTTATACGGCGACATTAGTCGCATTGGGAGCCGAGATCAGCATGGAATTCGACGTTACGATCGAGATCCCCAAGGGGGAGCGCAACAAGTACGAGGTGGACCACGAGACCGGTCGTATCCGTCTCGACCGCATGCTGTTCACCTCCACGACCTACCCCGCCGACTACGGGTTCGTCGAGGGGACCCTCGGCGAGGACGGCGACCCCCTGGACGCCCTCGTCCTGCTCAAGGCCCCGACGTTCCCGGGCTGCCTGATCCGGGCCCGCGCCATCGGCATGTTCCGCATGCGCGACGAGGCCGGGGGTGACGACAAGCTGCTCTGCGTTCCCGCGACGGACCCGCGCCAGGAGCACCTGCGTGACATTCACCACGTGAACGAGTTCGAGCGCCTGGAGATCGAGCACTTCTTCACGGTGTACAAGGACCTGGAGCCCGGCAAGTCCGTCGAGGGCGCCACCTGGGTCGGCCGTCACGAGGCCGAGCAGGAGATCACCGCCTCGGTCAAGCGCGCCGAGGAGCACGGAGCGCACGGCGACGCCTCGCACATCTCCGACGTGAAGAGCGGCTGAGAACGGCGTGCCGGACGCCGACCAGCGTGTCCCGGCGTCGCGGTGACGGCCCGGCGGAGGACTCTCCCGCCGGGCCTCGCCCGTGTACGGGGCCGGGGCGTGCCGTGTCCGGTGCCGCGGCGTCAGCGGTGACCGTGTGAGGCGACCGCGCCGGGGATCGGCTCGTGCGCGGAGTGGCTGGAGAGCGTGTACCCGGCCAGGGCGATCAGCAGCAGGGCGCACAGCACCACCAGGGCGACGGGCACCAGGGAGGCCAGGCCGCGCGACAGGACCGGGTCGACCGGCGGTCTCGGGAAGCCGTTCCGGTCGAAGCGGTCGGCGCGCAGGGCCACGTGCGCGCGGTAGCCGTCGAGTTCGGGGCCGGTCATCCCGTTGAGCACCCGCGCCCGCACCAGCGCGGTGTTCCGCGGCATCGCCAGCTCGCCCCGCGGGAGGCCGCCCGGGCCGCTCGCCCGATGGCGCGCGCACTCGACCTCGGCGAGCGCGTGCAGCCACTCACCCAGCCGGTCGGCGTCGGGGAGCCGCCCGATGTGCGCACGTGCGGCGATCAGCGTGTCCCTGAGCACCACGTGGGCGGCGTCGCGGTCGCGGAGGACCAGGATGCAACGCCGGTACAGCTCGTCCCCGTACGCGTCGAGAAGCCTCGCGTAGGCGTCCTCCGGCGGAGTACGGCCGGAGTACAGGGCGTGGAGAAGATCCCGGTCCGTCATGGACCAAGAATCTACGCCGCGCGTGGCACGGTACCCACCGCTTCGCCGAAAGACGTCGCTCCCGCGACGAACGCCCACGGCTTCGGAGGGCTCACTCCCCGTCCGCGTGACGACCGGTACCGGGTCCGGGGTGCCGGGGGAACGCCGGGGGCGGGGACGCGGGCCGCCTTCCGGTGCGCGCGCGCAGCCACAGCAGCACGAAGGTGATCGCGGTCAGGGCGGCGACCAGCGTGGCCTCCCCCGGTCCGAGGAAGCCGAACGCCATCACCCAGGCCGCCGCGACGACGAGCCCGCGTACCAGCACACGCGCCCACAGCCCCGGGGTCTCGGGGTTCAACTGCACCCTCTGGGGACGGATGCCATAACGGCCACTCCTGTCACTACGGCTGGGGGGAGGGGAGCCCGCTCCGGCGGTGGACGCACGTGAGGACGTGAGGGCTCCACATGTCACCACCGCGAGGCGCCGTCCGCAACACGCCCGGGAAACCCGGGGTGAAGCTTCCGACACACACGATCACCGGACCGTCGCTTGACTCCTCCCGGTCCTTGCTGGTCTCCTTACACCTATGTATCCGCGCACGCGCACCGACGCCATGGCTCGTACGGCCCCCGGGGCCTCCTGCCGCCTGGCCCGTGCGGCGTGTCCGTGTTGTCGTCGCTGAGTCGCTCGCGAACTCCACCGACCGACCGTGTGCCCCTCCGCGCCGTCCACTCCACCGTGTGACCGCCGCGGGGCACGTCCCGCAGGGTGATCTTCGTCTCCACGCGTGCACGTGGAGCCGTTCCCCGCCGCCCCGGCGCACCGGGGCTCCCAGACGACATCCGCGCGCTCCCGTTCCCGGGGCGCGCACACGTGAAGGATCCTCTCACGATGCCCCAGCGCACTCTCTCCCGCACCGCCGTACTCCCCGTTCCCGGAACCACCCGTGAGGCCGTCGACGCACCGGTCGCGCGTTCCGCGAGTGTCTCCCCGGAGGGGATCGGCGACGTGGTGGACGCCGGACGCCGCTCCGGCTACGCCCACCTGGACGAGCGCCGCCTGCCGACCGTCGGCC
>NZ_ANAX01000041.1 GCF_000341065.1 Nocardiopsis halotolerans DSM 44410
CCGCGCGGAGGCACGCCAGCGGCAGGCTCCGCGTGACCACGGTGGCGCTCGAACCCAACAGTTTCGTGTCCGGCCCCGACCCGCGTTCCGACCGCCCGCACGGCATGGAGGTGCTGTACCTGGTCAGTGGACGCGCCCATCTGATCGCCTCCGCGTCGGACGGGCAGATGCGTTCGGCGTCGGAGCTCGCCCCGGACCGGGCGCGGGTGGTGGGCTCGGGCTTCGGAAACGGCCGCCACCACCTGGTGAACACGGGCGGCGAGGTGGCCGTCGTGGTCCGGGTGACCGCCTGAGCACGCGCGGGAACGGGGGGAGTCACTCACCGGCGCCCCGCTCGGCGCTGGCCGCGCGGAGGGCGGCGTCGACCGCCTCGACCGACCTGAGGACCCCGGCCATGCGCCGCCCCTCCGCGAGGTAGGCGTTCATCACCTGGTCGAGGGCGTGCGGGGGCATGTGGTCGCGCAGGTCGACCCTGGCCGTGCGGTAGCCCTCCCGGGCGGCCTCCAGCGCCGAGGCGACGTACTGTCGGGCCAGCCGGGACAGGGCGACCGGATGACGCCGCAGGACGCCGTGCAGCCGGTAGTCGGCGGGCACGTGGTCGAACAGCCACACCAGGGCTGTCTGTTCGAAGGAGTCCGCCCCGGGAGGGTGCACACTCGCGGGCCAGTCCGGCGTCAGCGACTGATCGGGCATGTCCTCCATCATACCCGCAGTTCGAAAATCTGTTCGAGAAAACTGTGGATCAGTCCGCGGTCTCCGACGATCCGGACGTTCCGTCACCGGTGGACTGGCGTCTCTCCATCTCCACCCGGATGGCCTGTTCCGCGGCGTCAACGGCGGCACGCGCGGTGATGGTGTTCGTGTGGGCCCGGTCCAGTTCCTCGAGCAGGATGCAGTCGAAGGAGACACGGGCGTCGTGGATGGCGGCTTCGAGTTGACGTGATGCCTCTTCCAGACTCATATCCTTTCCCTCCCCAGAATCGGCACCCGCACACACACGCGCCCCACCGCCCCCGCACGCCGCGTACCGGGCGCGCTCGCACCGGGACTGTCCCCGGCGCGTTCTACGATGTTCCCGAATCGCCGCTGTTCACGGCTGTGCCGACCATCCGGCCCGAGAGGACATCCATGCGCAACCGCTACCCCGGGACATGCACCGACTGCCAGGCCACCGTCGGCGTCGGCGAGGGTGTCGTCGTCAGGGAGGGCGGCCGTTGGCGCACCTACTGCGCCGAACACGAGCCGCGCCCCACCCCTCCGGCCCGGGGGGACCACCTGGGCTGGCACACCACCCCGATGCTGGGGTTCGACACCGAGACCTCCTCCCGCGACGCCGACACCGCCTTCCTGGTCTCGGCCGCGCTGGTGGACCGCGAGGGCAAGTCGCGCACCTGGCTCGTGGACCCCGGCCCCCGGGAGATCCCCGCGGACGCCGTCGCCGTCCACGGGATCAGCACGGAGCGGGCCCGGGCCGAGGGCCGACCCGCCGAGGAGTGCCTGGAGGAGATCAGCCAGGCGCTGGTCGAGCAGCTCTCCTCCGGCCAGGGGTTGGTGGTCTTCAACGCCCCCTACGACCTGAGGGTGCTCTCCGGGGAACTGGAGCGGCACGCGATGACGTCCCTCGCCGAGCGCCTGGGCGCTCCCCCGGCGCCCGTGGTCGACCCGCTGGTGATCGACCGGGGCGTGGAGCCCTACCGCAGGGGCAAGCGCAACCTGGGCGCCATGTGCGAGTACTACGGGGTGGAGCTGACCGACGCCCACACCGCGACCGCCGACGCCTCCGCGGCGCTGGCCCTGGCCGAGGAGATCGGGGCCAGGCACCCGGAGCTCGCCTCCGTCAGCCTGGCCGAGCTGCACCAGCGCCAGATCGACTGGTCCCTGGCCTTCGCACGCAACCGCCAGGAGTGGCTGGACCGCAGCAAGCCCGGTCACGGGACCGTGGTGGACGGCACCTGGCCCTGAGCCCTCCCGCGCGGGCCGGACGGACCACGTTCCGGCCCGACGCGTGTGGTGCGCCCCGGAGGGGTAGGTCTCCTGATCGGACGCACACTCTCGGGAAGGGGCGACATGGTCTACTTCATCCTGGTGCTTCTGGCGATCTGGCTCATCCTCGCCATCCTGGGCATGGTCATCAAGGGGCTGTTCTGGCTCGCCGTCATCGGCGGCGTCCTGTTCGTGGCCACCGCCGTGTGGGGCTGGCTCCAGAACCGCCAGCGCACCTGAGGGCGCGCGGCGCCCGCGCCTCCCAGGACTCCGGGGACGCGGGAACGTACCCGCCCACCTGCGGCTCCGGTTCCACCGGCGGTTCGGCCACCGCGGAATCCCGAACCGCGGCGGACCGCCCGTCCGAGCGGGACTGGAACAGGTGCAGGGCGTGGGTCCGCCGACGAGTACGAGGACGGCTCCCACCAACGCGAACAACATGAACATCAGGCTCATGTCACCGCGTCTAACCCGCGTTCCCCCGAACACACATCGCGCGGCCGGTCGGCCACAGTGGCACGAGCACGACCGAACCCGTCCATCGCGGGGAGTCGCACCCGGTGACCGCGGAGGGGCCGACGTCATGGGCGACCCGTTCGCCGAGTAGATCACTGGCCACCCAAGTGGCCACCAACGCGAAACGCCGCCCCCGAAGGGACGGCGTTCTGGCTGAGCCGCCTGTCGGAATCGAACCGACGACCTATTCATTACGAGTGAATCGCTCTGCCGACTGAGCTAAGGCGGCGCGCCGCCGCGTTCCACACGCGGCGAAGCGGTCACCAGTCTAGCGCCTCCGCGGAGTGCCGGGTACACGTTCGGACGGCCCGGCCCGATCAGGCGCAGACCATCCCGTCCTCGGGCACGGTGAGCTCGATCAGATAGGAGTCCACGTGGGTGTCTATGCACTGGTCACCCATCCGGTAACCGGTGTGGCCGTCGCCGTCGCGGGTCAGCAGGAAGCCCGGGTCCAGCTGTTCGGCGAGCGCCTCGGACCACGCGTACGGGGTGGCCGAGTCCCGGGTGGTGCCCACCACCATGACGGGCGCGGCGCCCTCGGCATCGAACTCCCGTTCGGGGGCGACCGCCTCCTCGGGCCAGTACGCGCACGGCAGCGCGCCCCACGCCAGCGAGGGCCCGAAGATCGGCGACTCCTCACCGGCCTCGGCGGCGGCCTCGACGTAGGCCTCCACGTCGCGCGGACTGGACGAGTCGGAGCAGTTGACCGCGATGAGCGCGGCCGTGGAGTTCACGTAGGCGGACGTGTCCCCACGGCTGTACAGGGCGTCGGCGAGCTGGAGCAGGAGGGTGCCGTCGCCCTCCTCCGTCGCCGCGGTGAGGGCCTCGCGCACGCGCGGCCACCAGCCCTCGCTGTACAGCGCGGCGAGCACGCCCAGTTCGGCTCGGGCCCGGTTGACCTCGCGGTCGTCCATGGTGTTGCCCAGGGGCTCCCGGGCCGTGTCCGCCAGGAATCCCCTCAGCGCCTCGATACCGTCGTCCACGCTGTCGCCCGAGCCGCCGAGCGGGCAGTCCGGCCCGCCGAGGCAGTCCTCCACGAAGGCCCGCAGGGCGGTCTCGAAGCCGGTCGCCTGCTGCACACTGAGTTCGAGCTGCCCCTGGCTGGGGTCCACGGCACCGTCGAGCACGAGGGCACGGACCCGCTCGGGGAACTGCTCGGCGTAGTGGGCTCCGATGCTGGTGCCGTAGGAGAAGCCCAGGTAGGTGAGCTTCTCGTCACCGAGCAGAACGCGCAGGACGTCCATGTCACGGGCGACGTTGGCGGTGCCCATGTGCATCATGATCTCGGGGTCGTTGGCCTGGCAGGCCTCGACGAAGTCGCGGCTGTCCTCCTGGAGCTCCGCCAGCTCGGCGTCGGTCACCTCGGACATGTCGCCGTCGCCCTCGACGCCGTCGACCCCGCCGAGGAACTCGTCGATACCCTCCGCGTCCATGCAGGTCAGCGGAGCGCTACGGCCGACGCCGCGCGGGTCGAACCCGACCACGTCGAACCTCTCCCGCACCGGGTCGCTGACCTTCGAGGAGGCGTGGTCGACGAAGTCGTATCCGGGACTGCCGGGCCCGCCGGGGTTGACGAGCAGGGAGCCGATGACGTCGTCGCCCTCTGAGGGGAGGCGCTTGACCGCGATCTCGATACGCTCGCCGCCGGGGTCGTCGTAGTCGAGGGGCACCTCGTAGGTGGCGCACTCGGTGCCCGGCGCCCCGCTCTCGCACTCGTCCCAGGCGAGCTCCTGGTCGGCGAAGACGGCCAGCGGCCCGGAGAGCCCGGAGGCGTCACCCTCCCTCCTCGGCTCCTGCTCCTGACCGGTGCACGCCGTCGCCAGCAGCACGACCCCCGTGAGCACGACCGCCCACGGTCCCCGAACCCTCGTTCCCAACGGTGTTCTCCGCCCTCTCGTCGTACCCGGTACCCGGCCGACATGTCGTCGACGCCGCACCATTCTCCCCGAACGGTGCGACGGGCGTCCGTCCACCGCCCTGCTCCGGGACCGGCCGCGTTCGTCTCCGCAGAGGGCGGGCCCCGCCCGGACACGGCACGCGCCTGCCCGTCACCCCTCTCCGGGCTGCGCGGGCTCGCGTCCGCGGGGCGGGAAGGCGCCGCCCCTGGTGGGGCGGCCCGTCCCCGTCGAACCCGCGGCCCCGGGGGGACGCTGCGCCTGTCGCGGTGCCCTACCCGGCCAGGAGGGCGGACGTCATGGCCTCCATCGCGATCTGGGGGTGCACGTTCGCGGCGATGCGCTCGCGGCACTCCATGATGGCGTCGATGCGGCGCAGCGTGGCCTCGGGGGCGCTGGAGCGTGCGACACGCTCCAGGTCACCGGAACGCTCCGCCGTGGACAGCTCCACCCTGGCCCCCAGCTGGAGGGTGAGCACGTCCCGGTAGAACGCGACCAGGTCGAGCAGGGCGCGATCGTAGGAGTCGCGCTTGATCCGGGTGGCGCGGCGCTTCTGCCGCTCCTCCAGGTCCTTCATCGCGCCCGCCGAACCGCGCATCGCCTTGGCCACGCCCTTGCCCGTGGAACCCTCCCCGAACGCGGCCCGCAGTTCCTCCCGCTCCTTGGCGTCGAGCGCCGTGGTGAGGGCCTTGGACTCCTCCTCGGCGATCTCGTAGAGCCGGGCGGCGGAGGTGACGCACGCGCCGAGCCCGTCGAGCCGGGCCGGGATGGACAGCACCTCCTCCCGGCGTCTGCGCGCCTCGGCGTCGGTGGCCAGCTGCCGGGCCCGGTCGATCTGACCGGCCGAGGCGACCGCGGCGGAGCGGGCGGTGTCGGCGTCGATCCCCTCGCGCTGGACGAGGGCGTCCACGAGTTCCCGGGTGCTCGGCGTGGCCAGGGTGACCAGGCGGCAGCGGGAGCGGATGGTGACGAGCAGGTCGTCGGGGGTGGGGGTGCACAGCAGCCACACGGTGCGCGGGGAGGGTTCCTCCACGGCCTTGAGCAGGGCGTTGGACGCGGCCTCGGTCGCGCGGTCGGCGTCCTCGAACAGCACGACCCGGAACCGTCCCCCGGAGGGCTTGGAGCCCGCGCGCAGCACGAGGTCGCGGGTGGCGGACACACCGAAGCTCAGCCCGCTGGGCCGGACGTACAGCACGTCGGGGTGGGTTCCGGCGAGGACCTGGTGGCAGGAGCCGCAGTGCCCGCAGCCGCCGTCCGCGCACTGGAGGGCCGCGGCGAAGGCCCGAGCGGCCTCCGAGCGGCCCGAGCCGGGCGGCCCGGTGAAGAGCCAGGCGTGGGTCAGCCCGGTGCCCGGCCCGCCCGAGACGAGATCGGCGGCCCCGGTGACGGCCCGTTGGAGTTGGCCCACCGCGGTCCGCTGGCCGACGAGGTCGTCGAAAACCGTCATGCTCACCCTCTCCGCCCCTGGTGTCCGGTCTTCAGGATAGGAGCCGGGACCGACGTCCGGGCCGTTGTCCACAGGTCCTTCCCCTCCTGACGCGTTCGCCGGCGGTTCCCACCGGCCCCCG
>NZ_ANAX01000042.1 GCF_000341065.1 Nocardiopsis halotolerans DSM 44410
CCGGTCGAGGAGGGACGGGCCCGGCGGCGGCCGCGTGGGCGTCCGGGCCGACCCCGACAGGTCCCGGCCCGGGGAGTCGCCGAACCGCCAGCGGGGCCCGTGGCCACGGAGGGGGCCCTCCGTGGCCGGAGGGGCCCCTCCCGCGTGTGCCGTACCGCTCAGTCGTTCCTGATCACCGGGATCATGCCGGTGACCGCCTCCGAACCGCTGGGAACCGGGTCGGGCAGCAGGGACCGCACCCGGCGCTGGATCTCGCGGGTGATCTTCTCCCGGGGCTCCCGGGCGTCCAGCACCAGGTAGCGCTCGGGATCGGCCCTGGCCAGCTCCAGGAAGCCCCTGCGGACCCGGTCGTGGAACTCCGCCGACTCGCCCTCGATCCGGTCGGCGGGGCCGCCCAGCCGGGACAGGCCGTCCTCGGGGCGCACGTCGAGCAGCACCGTCAGGTCCGGCCGCAGGCCCTGGGTGGCCCAGTCGCTGATACCGCGGATGTCGTCCGACGACAGGTCCCGGCCCGCACCCTGGTAGGCGAGCAGGGAGTCCACGTAGCGGTCGCTGATGACGACCGCGCCGCGCCGCAGCGCGGGCAGGATCTCCTGCTCGACGTGGTCGGCCTTGTCGGCGGCGTACAGCAGCACCTCGGCGCGCGGGGTGATGTGCGAGTTCTCCCGGTCCAGGAGCAGGCCGCGCAGGCGCATGCCGAGCTTGGTCGCGCCCGGCTGGCGGGTGCCGATCACCTCGAACCCCTGGTCGCGCAGCCACACCGTCAGCTCGCGCACCTGGGTGGACTTGCCCGCGCCCTCGCCGCCCTCGACGACGATGAACGCGCCGGAGGGCCTGGACTCCTCGTCCTCCTCCTCGCGGATCGCCACGCCGCGCAGCGCCGCGAACAGCTCGGGGAGCAGGCCGGGACCGGCCTCGGGGTCGTCCCGGCGGTTCATCTGGCGGTAGCAGACCAGCGCCAGGACGACGACGAGCAGGCCGGAGGCCATGAGGACGACGCCGCCGCCGCGCAGGTCGTAGGTGAGGGCGCCGAGCGGGACGGCGTGGTCGCCGACGAGCCCGGCGACCAGGGGGGCGAGCGCGGTCGCGACGAGCAGCACGATGCGGGCGGCGCCGTGCAGGAAGGCGAAGCCTCGGCCCCGGTACTCGTCCTCCACCTCCTGGCCGAGCATGGTCAGCCCGGTCACCCAGGCGATACCGGCGCCCACGCCGAGCAGGGCAGTGAGCACGGCGGTGAGCACCATGTCGGCGACGGCGCCGGCGAACAGCAGGGCCAGGCCGGCGAGGGCGATGCTCAGGCCGAACAGGCGCCTGCGGCTGAACTGCTTGAGGATCCGGGGACCGGCGAGCACGCCCAGGGCCATGCCCGCGAAGACCGCGGCGAAGACCACGCCGAAACCGGCGTTGCCCGCGCCCAGGCTCTCGACGTGGACGCGCCCGACGCCGATGACGGCTCCCCCCGCGGCGAGGGCGCCGAGCATACCCGGGACCAGGCCGCGCACGGGCGGCGTGCCGCCCGCGTGGCGCCGCCCCGTCCACACGGAGCGCAGGATGCCGCTGTCGCGGGTCTCGCTCTCGCTGTCCTTGGACGGCTGGTGCTTGGGGATCGGCAGCCCGGCGACGACGATCGCGGCGATGAGGAAGGTGAGGCCGTTGAGGTAGAGGGCCGCGTCCGCCTCGGGACTGGCCACCGAGGGCAGGAACGCGCCGAGCACGTTGCTGGCGGAGGCCAGGGCGGCGAACAGCAGCGCCGCGACGGGGGCGGTCCCGTAGGTGGTGAGCAGGCCGAGCCGGTTGGCCTGCTCCAGCAGCTTGCGGGGCACCAGGTTGGGGACCGTGGCGTCCTTGGCGGGCGCCCAGAACAGGGCGACGACCTCGGCCAGGAGGCTGGCGATGAGCAGCCACTCCAGGGCGAAGCCGGAGAGGAGGAGGCCCACCAACGGGATGGAGACGTACAGGAGGCCGCGCAGGACGTCGCCGACCACCATCGTCCACTTGCGGTCGAGGCGGTCGGCGACCGCCCCCGCCAGGGGACTCAGCAGGATCGACGGAGCGAGCTTGATCACCACGACGCCGCTGACGGCCAGGTACCGGACGAGCTGGGAGCCGTCGGCGGTGAAGATCGCGGCCAGGGACATCAGGGCCAGCAGGCTCAGCCAGTCGCCCAGGCTGGAGAGGGAGAGCGAGATCCACAGCCTTCGGAAGGGTGTGATCGCAAGGACGTCGCGCGCCTCGGACGGCGCTCCCAGGGGTGCAGATCTGCTCATAGCGCTCAAGATTATCGGTGAGGGGGAAAGGGAACGGCGGGACGAGTGCCCGCCTCAGATTCGGTGGATACCTCCGGGGCCCGCACACGTTTCCGTGCCCCCATCAGTCCCACCCAGAGTAGTACGGAAGAACATTTCCGAACAGGGGTGAGTGTGCGTCCACACGGGGTGAACACCGAAGATGGTACTCACCCGGGCGCCCCGTCGGGGTCCGCCCGGGTGAGCCTACGCGCGGAGGGGTCCGGGGGACGAATCCCGGACCGCCCCTACTCCTCGGAAGCGGTGCCGGACGCGCCGTCCTCGCCGGCCGGGGCCCTCTTCGCCGCCGTCTTCGTCGTGGTGCCCTTCTTCGCCGCCGTCCTCGTCGCGGTACCGGTCTTCTTGGCGGCGGTCTTCTTCGTGGTGGTGCTCTTCTTCGCCGTGGTCTTCTTGGCCGCGGGCTTCTTCTTGGCGGGGGCCTTGGCCCGGCGCTCGGCCAGCAGTTCGGCGGCCCGCTGGTCGGTGATCGACTCCACCTCGTCACCCTTGCGCAGGGAGGCGTTGACCTCCCCGTCGGTGACGTAGGGACCGAACCGGCCGTCCTTGACCACCATCTTGGCGCCCGAGGCCGGGTCCTCACCCAGTTCCCGCAGCGGCGGTGCGGCGGCACGGCGCCCGCGCTGCTTGGGCTGGGCGAACAGCTCCTTGGCCTGTTCCAGGGTGACCGTGAAGATCTGCTCCTCGGTCTCCAGGGAACGGCTGTCGGTGCCCTTCTTGAGGTAGGGCCCGAACCGGCCGTTCTGGGCCGTCACGTCCTCGCCGTCGAGCTGGCCGACCACGCGCGGCAGGGACAGCAGGCGCAGCGCGTCGTCCAGGGTGACGGTGTCCAGGCTCATCGACTTCAGCAGCGAGCTGGTGCGCGGCTTGACCTTCGCCTTCTTCGCCTTGCCCCTGGTCTCGCCCTCGGCCGCCTCCGGCTCCTCGATCACCTCGGTGACGTAGGGGCCGAACCTCCCGGTCTTGGCCACGATCGCGCGGCCGGTCTCCGGATCGGTGCCCAGCTCACGGTCGCCGCTGGGCTGGGCGAACAGCTCCTCGGCCTTCTCCAGGGTCAGCTCGTCCGGTGCCAGGTCCTCGGGCACGTTCACCCGCTCGCCGTTCCGGTCCAGGTAGGGGCCGTAGCGCCCCACCCGCAGCACGATGTCGGTGCCCGGCAGGGGCAGGGAGCTGACCTCCTTGGGGTCGATGTCGGAGAGGCGGTCGCCCACCAGCTCCTTGAGCCCCGCCTCCTGCCGGCCCTCGGTGTCCTCGCCCCCGAAGTAGAAGCGGCGCAGCCACGGCAGGCTCTCGGCCTCGCCCCGGGCGATGTCGTCGAGCACGTCCTCCAGGCGCGCGGTGAACTCGTAGTCCACCAGGTTGCCGAAGTGCCGCTCCAGCAGCTGCACCACGGCGAAGGCCAGGAAGGACGGCACCAGCGCCGTGCCCTTCTTGAACACGTAGCCGCGGTCCAGGATGGTGCCGATGATCGAGGCGTAGGTGGAGGGGCGGCCGATCTCCCGCTCCTCCAGCTCCTTGACCAGGGTGGCCTCGGTGTAGCGCGCGGGCGGGCGGGTGCTGTGCCCCTCGGGTTCCAGGTTCTCGGCCTTGAGCGGGTCGCCCTCGGACATCGCGGGAAGGCGGCGCTCGCGGTCGTCCAGGTCGGCGGCCGGGTCGTCGGAGCCCTCCACGTAGGCCTTGAGGAACCCGTGGAAGGTGATGACCTTGCCGGTCGCGGTGAACTCGGCGACCTCGCCCCCGGAGGAGGTGCCCTCGATGCGCACGGTGACGGACTCGCCGACCGCGTCCTTCATCTGGGAGGCGACGGTGCGCTTCCAGACCAGCTCGTAGAGGCGGAACTCGGGGCCGGTCAGTCCGGTCTGGGAGGGCGTGCGGAAGGTGTCGCCGGACGGGCGGATCGCCTCGTGCGCCTCCTGGGCGTTCTTGACCTTCTTGGCGTACACGCGCGGCTTGTCGGGCAGGTAGTCGCCGCCGTAGAGGCTGCGGACCTGGGAACGGGCGGCGTTGACCGCGCTGTCCGACAGCGTGGTGCTGTCGGTACGCATGTAGGTGATGTAGCCGTTCTCGTAGAGCCGCTGGGCGACCTGCATGGTCTGCTTGGCGGACAGGCCGAGCTTGCGGGAGGCCTCCTGCTGGAGGGTGGTGGTGCGGAACGGCGCGTAGGGCGAACGGCGGTAGGGCTTGCGCTCCACCGCGGTGACCGCGAACCCGGCACCGGCCAGGCGCTCGGCGAGGCCGCGCGCCGCGGCCTCGTCCAGCTGGCGGACGTCGCGGTCGGCGCGCAGTGTTCCCTGCGGGGTGAAGTCGCGGCCCACGGCGACGCGGGTGCCGTCCACGGAGACGAGCGTGGCGGGGAAGGCCGAGGGGCCGTCGGCCGCACCGGCCCCGGTGGCGTCGAAGAGCGCCTTGATGTCCCAGTACTCCGCGGAGGTGAACACCATGCGCTCGCGTTCGCGCTCGACCACCAGGCGGGTGGCCACGGACTGCACGCGGCCCGCCGAGAGCTTCGGCATGACCTTCTTCCACAGCACGGGCGAGACCTCGTAGCCGTAGAGGCGGTCCAGGATGCGCCGGGTCTCCTGGGCGTTGACCAGGCGGGTGTTGAGGTCGCGGGTGTTGTGGGCCGCGCGCTGGATGGCGTCCTTGGTGATCTCGTTGAACACCATGCGGCGGACGGGGATCCGGGGCTTGAGCTCCTCCAGCAGGTGCCAGGCGATCGCCTCGCCCTCGCGGTCCTCATCCGTGGCGAGGAGGAGTTCGTCGGCGTCCGCCATGAGCTCCTTGAGCTTCTTGACGTGTGCCTTCTTGTCGGTGTTGACGACGTAGAGCGGCTCGAAGTCGCCCTCGACGTCCACCCCGAGCCGCGCCCAGGCCTGTCCCTTGTACTTGGCGGGGATCTCGGCGGCCTTGTTGGGCATGTCACGGATGTGGCCGATGCTGGACTCCACGACGTAGCCGCGCCCCAGATAACCGGCGATGGTCTTCGCCTTGGCAGGCGACTCGACGATGACGAGGGCGTTCCCCGCCCCCTGCCGTCCGCTGTCCTTCGAGCCGTTCTTGCCGGCGCTGCCCTTCGTGGGTGGCACGCTCTTCCCCTACGTCTAGCCTTACGTGGTCTATTCGGCCGCGGTCCTTCGGTATCCCGTGGGAACCGACAGTAACCGAAACTCCGGGCACTCCCCCGTCGGTGCGCGGGCGGGAGCCCTCGTGAGGGCCCCGTCGCTCTGGGTGGGCACCCGGCCCACACCCACCGGCATCCGCAGAATAAGCGCTCGCCGAACCGGTACCGGTCCGTAGCGTACGTGAGCCGTCCCGGCAACGCGGGCCAGTTGACCGTCACCGCCTCTGACGAGCACCCATAACGGTTCCCCGGAGTGACTTCCGCCACACTTGAGGGTGGTCAAGTGCCTACTTCCTCCCAAATGCGGCGAGTCCTCCCGGATATTCCGGGAGGACTCGGCTCACGTTCCGGGCCTGGTGGCCGTCGTCTCCACGCTCCCGCAGTCCACCGCGTTCCTCACGGAACGGAAGCGCGAAGACGTTCCCACCACCCGGCTCACGTCCCGGACCAGGGGCCGTCATCTCCACGCTCCCGCAGTCCACCGCGTTCCTCACGGAACGGGAGTGCGGAGAGATGACCCGCTGGGCCCGGTTCACGTCCCGGACCGGTGGCCGTCGCCTCCACGCTCCCGCAGTCCACCGCGTTCCTCACGGAACGGGAGTGCGGAGAGACGACCCACCACGCCGGTCGACGTGTGCGGCACTCGGGGTGCCGCTCCCCGTCCTTTCGCTAGAGGCCCACCCCCGCCGCGCCGAGCAGGTCGTTGACCGGGTCGGTCGCGCTCATCCCGGTGGACTCGGGCAGCTGGTCGGCGTGCTCGGGGGCGTGCTCCTCCACGGCCTGCCGCGTGGTCTCGCTCAGGCCGTAGTCGAGGGGCACCACCTCCGAGACCGGAACCTCGGGCAGCTCGCTCACGACGGGCAGGGAGTCCAGGGCGCCGGACTGGTGCTCGCGCGGGGAGGACTGGTGCACGACCGCGGCGCCGTCGTCGGTGCTGCTGGCACCGGCCAGGCCAGCGACCGCCGCGACGGCGTTGCCGGAGACGTTGACCGGGACGTCGCCGTCGGCGACCAGCTGGTTGCCGCCGACCGCGGAGCCGTTGCCGGAGGTGGCGACGTGCTCCTCGTCCTCCGCGACCAGGGCCCCGGTGTCGGTCGAGGCCGCACCGGCCACGCCGCCGACCGCGCCGACCGCGTTGCCCGCGACGTTGACCGGGACGTCCAGGTCGACCACGGCCTGGTTGCCCCCGAGGAGGGAACCGTTGCCCGAGGTGGCGACGGACTGGTGCTCACGCGGAGCCGACTGGCGCATCACGCCCGTGTCCACACCGGAGGTGTCGGGCAGCGGCAGGATGGTCGCGTTCTCCACGGCCTCGTCGACCAGGTCCATGGCCGTGTACTCGGCGGGCGCGGAGTGGTGGTGGCGGTGCGCGTGGCCGTCGTGCACCAGCGCACCGGTGTCCGTGGCCGCCGCGCCCGCGACGCCGCCGACCGCGCCGATCGCGTTACCGGCGACGTTGACCGGGACGTCCAGGTCGACCACGGCCTGGTTGCCGCCCAGGAGGGAACCGTTGCCGCTGGTCGCGGCCTCGGCTCCGTGGCCGTGGTGGCCGTGGTGGTGCCCGTGGCCGTGGTGGTGCTCGACCACGGCGGCGCCGCTGTCGGTCGAGCTGGCGCCCGCGATGCCCGCCACGGCCGCGATCGCGTTGCCCGTGACGTTGACCGGGACCTCGCCGTCCACGACCAGCTGGTTGCCGCCGAGCACGGAGCCGTTTCCTGAGGTGGCGGGGCCGTGCTCGTGGCCGACGACGGCCGCGCCGTCGCCGGTGCTGCTGGCACCGGCCGTCCCCAGGACGGCGCCGACCGCGTTGCCGGAGACGTTCACGGGGACGTCGCCGTTGACGACGGCCTGGTTGCCCCCGAGGAGGGAGCCGTTGCCACTGGTCACGGCCCCGCTGTCCGCGAAGGCCACGCCGCTGCCCAGCGCGACGAAGCCCGCTGTCAACAGCACGGACTTCGCGGAGGTGCTGGCCCACTTACGCATGTGGGAAGTCCTTTCAAACATGTCGATGAGAAGGTGTGTGCTCGGGCCGCGGGCCGTTCCACGCCCCTGGGTGGGGTGCGGGCCCTCTCGGCCGAGGCCGGGGTTTCCTCCGGTCGACCGCGCACCTGGGCGGTGCGTGTCGGCCGGTACTGGGCGAGTGCGCCGCGGATCCGCCCCGCTGGTTGCGGTCGGACGCGCGCACCCCGTCGATCAGCCCCGCCCCGTGGGGCGGCGGCTGACGTGAACCCCGCGCACATGGCCTCGGCCGGTGCTACGGGACTCGCGTCAGCCCCCGGGCCGCGAACGGCCCGGGAGGCCGAATCAGGCCCGGACGCCGCGGCGCCTGCCGAACAGGAGCAGTCCGGCACCGGCGGCGATCGCGGCGGCGGCGCTGGCGAGCAGGCCGCTCAGGGCTCCGCGGTCGGTCCCGGTCTGGGCGAGCTCGGGCGGGGTCTCGCCACCGTTGCCGGGGTTGTCACCGCCGCCACCGGGGTTGTCACCGCCACCGCCGGGGTTGTCGCCACCACCGCCGGGGTTGCCGCCCCCGTCACCCGGGTTGTCGTAACCGGGGTTGTCGTCCCCGGGCTCGTCCGGGTTCTCCGGCTTCTCCGGCTCGTCGTAGCCGGGCTCGTCCGGGTTCTCGGGGTTCTCGGGCTCGTCGGGGTTCTCGGGCTTCTCCGGCTCGTCGGGACCGTCGTCCACGGAGGAGC
>NZ_ANAX01000043.1:0-9008 GCF_000341065.1 Nocardiopsis halotolerans DSM 44410
CCGCAGAGGTTGACGGGGACGTCACCGTCGGCGACCAGCTGGTTGCCGCCCAGGACCGATCCGTTGCCGGAGGTGGCCGTGTCCGACTCCTGGTCGTCGACCGCGGCGCCGCTTCCGGTGCACTGGGCCCCGGCGAGGCCGAGGACGGCGACCGCGTTGCCGCAGACGTTGATGGGTGCCTCAAGGTCGGCCACGATCTGGTTGCCACCGAGCAGGGAACCGTTTCCGCTGGTCACGGTGTCAGCGTGAGCGGTGGCTCCACCGGTGGCGGTGAGGAATCCGGCCGCCACGAGTGCGGCGATCCGGGCGTGCGTGTCGTAGGTCATCGCGTGTCCTTTGGTCAGCGAGAAGGTCGGCCAGCTGCTCGTGGACCGCGGACGGAGAGCTTCGTGCTCCGGGAAGGCCGGGGAGAAGGCACGCCCGCCGGAGTCGGCGGGACGGCTGCGCGCAGGGGCGCACGGACCGGCCGCGGTCGTGTGAGGACGCGGCTAGTCGGGAGAGAAGGAGGGGTCGTCCGCGGCGTCGCGGACCACCAGGTCGGGGTCGCCGGGAAGGGCGACCCGCTGGGCCCGGGGAGCCAGGTGGGCGATCCGGGTCATGAGGAATCCGGCCGCACCGGGCACGGGGAAGGACGGGGCGGTGGCGCCGGTGGCGTCCGCTCCGGCCTGGTGGTGGGCTCCGCCCGCGATGAGGCGGATGCGCTCACCGCGGTCGTCGCTCGGTTCCCCGCCGTCGTCCTCGTCCGTGGCGGCGCGCCAGACGGACGGGTCAACGGGCATGCGGAGGACCGTGTCCGCGACCGTGCGGCCCGTGTCCGTGCCGAGTTCGTCGTCGCCGCTCTCGGAGCGCGTGGCTCCGGACACGGCCGGTGCGACGGAGAGTTCGTCGGAGGCACCGATGACGGGCAGGCCGAGCGGCGCCGTGGTACCCACGGCGTCGTCGATCCCGCCCCGAACGGCGCGCGTGGAGTCGGCCAACCCCTCGGTGACCGCTCCCACGAGGTGACCGTCGCGCAGGGAGGCGTCAGTGGACTCCACGACGTCGTGGCCCCTGAGCGCGAGACCGCCGATGAGGTCCCCCGCGCCGTGCGCGGTGCCGTCGACGACCCTGCTGGTGTCCTCGACGGCCCGGTTGGCCGCGGCACCGGTCCCGGTCCTGCCGAGAGCGGCGGTGACGCCGGTCTCGCGCAGGGTGTCGGTGGGCAGCGCGGCGGCCTGGGGCACGACGGTGTCGGCGAGCGACTCGGTGGCCGAGGACGCGCGTTCCGTGGCGTCGGAGAGACGCGCGCCGCGGATCTCCTCGGCGGCGGCCTGTCCCACGCGTTCGGCGTCGTCGTCGACGTCCAGCACCTGGTCGACCAGGCCACCGGGCTCGGGGGCGGTCTCGCCGTGGGCGACACCGATCCCCCCGGCCAGCCATGCGACGGTGACGATGCCGGACAGGAGCAGCAGTCGGCCGTAGGGGCTCAGGGTGATGCGGGCAGCGCGGCTGGTCAACAGCCACTCCCGGCCCGCGAGCACCATGGATGCCCCCCGTTTCGCTGCTACTGGACGGTCCCGTGCGGTGATCCCGCCACGGACGCACGTCGGTGTCGGTACACGCCCGCGGAGGCGGGCGGAGAGCCCGATCACCTTCGAACTCGCAGCAACACTAACATCACGTTCGGTGACTGCGGGCCAGAAAAGGAACCGCGCCAGGAAAGTTCTTGGCGCGGTTCGACGGGGACCACCCCGCAAAGGGGACGGAATCAGCTCATTCCGACGAAGCGGTCCAGGACACGGACCCCGAACCGGAGCCCGTCGACGGGGACGCGCTCGTCCACGCCGTGGAACATGCCCGCGAAGTCCAGCTCCGGGGGCAGCCTCAGGGGGGCGAAGCCGTAGTTGCGCACCCCGAGGCGGGAGAAGCTCTTGGCGTCCGTCCCCCCGGAGAGGCAGTAGGGAACGGCCTTGGCACCGGGGTCCTCGGCCAGCAGGGACTCCGACATGGCGGTGACCAGGCCGCCGTCGAAGGAGGTCTCGACGGCGGGCAGGTGGTGGATGAACTCGCGGCTGACCTTGGGGCCCAGCAGGCGGTCGATCTCGGCGAAGTACTCCTCCTCGGTACCCGGCAGGAAGCGGCCGTCCACCTGGGCGGTGGCCTCGCCCGGGATGACGTTGGCCTTGTAGCCGCCGCCCAGGACGGTGGGGTTGAGGGTGTTACGGAGGGTGGCGCCGATCATGCGGGCGATCGGCCCCAGACGGGCGACCGTGGCGTCGACGTCCCCCTCGTCGAAGGGGATGCCGAACTCCTCGCAGATCTCCTCCAGGAAGGTCCGCACGGTCGGGGTGAGCTGCACGGGGAACCGGTGCTCGCCCAGGCGGGCGACCGCCGCGGCCAGTTCGGTGACGGCGTTGTCGGCGTTGACCATCGAACCGTGCCCGGCGGTGCCGCGCGCGGTCAGCTTCATCCAGGCGATGCCCTTCTCGGCGGTCTCCACCAGGTAGAGGCGCCGGTTCTCCTTCACGGTGAACGAGAAGCCGCCGACCTCGCTGATCGCCGAGTCGCAGTCGGCGAACAGCTCGGGGTGCTCGTTGACCAGGTACTGGGCGCCCCAGGTGCCCCCGGCCTCCTCGTCGGCGAGGAAGGCCAGCACGATGTCGCGCGGGGGACGGCGCCCCTCGCGCAGGCGCTGGCGCAGCATCGCCAGGACCATCGCGTTCATGTTCTTCATGTCGACCGCGCCGCGGCCCCACACGCAGTCGTCGGCGATCTCGCCGGCGAAGGGGTGGTGCGTCCAGTCCTCCGGAGCCGCCGGGACGACGTCGAGGTGTCCGTGGATGAGCAGCGGGGGGCGGGTGGAGTCCTCCCCCGTGATCCGCGCCACGACGTTGCTGCGTCCGGGGTGCTTCTCGTAGATCGTCGACTCGACGCCGACCTCGTCGAGTCTGGCCGCCACGTACTCGGCGGCCTTGCGCTCCCCGGGCCCCGAATGGTCGCCGTAGTTGGAGGTGTCGAACTCGATGAGCTCCCGGCACAGGTCGACCACCTCGACCTCGGCCATGCTCAGGTCCCTGTCTGGCTCTGCCATCTGACGCTCCCTTGCAGCCACACCTTCTGCCCTACTTGTTCCCCTGACCCTGCCACGGTCTCCCCCGGTCGGAAAACATGGTTCGTGCCGCTCCGGACCTTTGCTATGGTTGACCTGTCCGGCGCGGCAGCGCCGAGCACGCCCGGTCCGGGTGGCGGAATAGGTAGACGCGCTAGCTTGAGGTGCTAGTGCCCGTTAAGGGCATGGGGGTTCAAGTCCCCCCTCGGACACGAACCCTTCCTCCACGGGAAGAGTTGAACTCGCGGTGCGGGTCGAGTCGAATCTCGGCCCGCACTTTGTTTTGCACCGGGTGGTAAGCGCATCCGCAGGCCCAGCCCCCGGTACAGCTCGGCCTCGTCCTTCCGGTCGGCGCTACCGAGTACAGCGGTGATGTCACCCAGCGCGTGAACCATCCTCATCACGTCTTCCCTGTTGGTCTTCTGCGGTGACCGGCCCACACGGGCCAGTCCTGCCTCAGCGGCCGACTTCTCGGCCTGGGTCTCCTTCATCCACTTCGTGACCTCCACGGGATCGGCTCCGGCCTCCAGAACGGCGCGGTGCCGGGCCAGCTTGCGATCGCATGCGGACAGCTTCTCCCGAAGCCGCGCCATCTCGCGGGCCACCCCGGTGCCCCGCTCCTCGTCCGCGCCCATGAGGGCGTCCACCGTGGTCGCGATCCTGCCTGGGGCGAACTCGGCGGCGATCCACGCGTCCAGCGTCGGGACCACGTCAGCCTCGCGCAGGTAGACGTTGCGCGGGTGATGGACCCTGTTGGCCAGCGCGTACTCCTCCGGGAACCGGCAGCGGTAGTACGCCTGACCGTGGGACCACTGCCCCTGCATCCTGCGGTCGCACAGGCAGCACTCGAAAGCACCCCCGGAACAGGTAGGGGTTGCGGGTGCGGCGCGTCTTGCGCTCCCCACCTGGGCTCCGCCCTCGCGGACCCATCAGCGCCTTCGCCTGCGTGAAGTCCGCGTGAGTGACCAGCGGATCATGGACCCGGTCCCGGGACCAGATCCACTCGTCGTCCTCGTTCCACCTCAGCAGGGTCTGGTGACCGAGCTGGACGTCGTTGACGTCGATGAGGACTTCGTCCTCGCGCTGTTTGGCCAACACCTGATGGCCGGTGTAGCGGGGGTTCCTCAGGATCGCCCGTACCGCGCCCTTGGACCAGGCGATGCCGGAGCGGTGCCGGTTGCGTTTCCGGTCATGGGCCGAGGGTGAGGGGATGCCGCCGTACACCGACATGATCAGCTCGTGGGCCTCGTTGGCCGGGTCGATGGGACCACCGATCTCGGGCACCCGCAGCTGAACGCCGTAGTGCTCGAACACCGGTGACGTCATCGTGAACTGGCTGCCGTAGAAGGCGCGTTGCGGTTCGCCGATCACCACGGCCTGGAAGCCTCGGTCGGGACCCGCGCCGGACATCGACGCCAACCTCCTACGCGAGCGGGGCTGCTTATTCCACTGCCTGCCGAACGGGATCGGTCAACCGCGCCGCCACGGCGGGATTCCCGATTGCGGAAGTACCCCCCGTCGCTGCACTCCGGCGCCTCCTTCGGCAACGGCCGGTACCGGTACTCCCGGTACGGCCCGTGGGGACTCCAGTCCCCGACGAAGGGGCGCAGCTCGTCCGGAGTGGGAGCTGCGTCGAAGGACTGGCTCCGCAGCCCTGAGTCGGATCGGCCGGGGTCCCAGCTTCGGGCGGTTTCCTCTCCCCACTGCGCCCACTGCCTCAGCCGCTCGGCGTGCTCAGGATCGGCACAGCCGCCGGACTCCTCCTCCAACTCCCGACAGAACCGCCGGATCTCACCGACCGTGGTCCACGATTCCACCGCATCGCGGAAGAGCGCGTTGCGTTTCGCCACGACGGCTCGGCTTCGGGCTTCGGCCATCGCCTTCTCCCACGCGGCGCGCTCTTCACGGTCCCGGCGCTCCTGTTCCTCTTCCCACTCCCTGAGCCGGTGCTCCCGGGCGCGCTTCTCCTCGTGTGCGGCCTGTGAACGGTGCTCCAACTCCGGAACAAGAGCCCGCACCCGGTTCTCCAGCCGGCGCCGCCCCTTGTCGCTCCAGTCGGCGCATTCGGCGTACGTCTCCGGTGAGACCCCGAGTCGCAGCCGACCGGTCCACCTGTGCTCGTACTCCGGCGGATGCCACCGATAGCGGTCGCCTGAGCGCCTGAACCCCGAGGGCGTCGGTTCCCCACCCGCTCCTGGTCCTCCGTGACGGTCAGGTCATACTGGTGACCGTCGACCGTGACGAACAGGCCGGTGTTTCGGGGCTTCCTGGTCAGCACAAGCCGGTAGCCACTCTTGCTCACCGCGGTGCCGACAGCTATCGCGCGAGGCAGCATCTGCTCGGACACCTGAACCATCGAAGGATCACGACGGCGCTCGTCCACGATCGCCGCTGTCCCTGTACAGGTAGTGCCGGCGCCACCCCGGATCCGGTTCCACTCTGTCTCGCCGCCGTTGGCCGGATCGATCAGCTGGATGATCAGGTCTCCGGAACTGCGCCCGGTGTGCCGGAGCGATTTACCCGCCGGGACGAGCCCGTCCCGCTTGGCACGATCGAGTGCCCTGCGGTAACGGGCCCGGGTCACGGGATCCGGGTTCTCGATGTGCAGACCGCCTTCGGCCGCGTTCAACTGCTCGATCAGCTTCGCGGCGTCGCTCCCAGCACTGGCCTGCAGGCTCTCAGTCTCTGCCTGCTTTGCGCTGGCGGAAGGTGTCCGTCGTCGGCGGGATGACGGCCGGGGCCGTCAAGGGGTGAGTGCGACGCTCATGCAGGTCGAGGCCCCCATACCGCGTAACCGATCACCCCCACGGCGGCGAACACGAGTGCGGTGATCATCGCCGCGGCGCTGTCCGCGGGCTGCACCAGCCAGGTCAGTACCCGCAGCGCATCCGAGTCCGCCTCGATCGGCACGTTCGCCAGTACGGTTGCCCCGAAGGGAAAGGACCAGCCGAACGAACCGCCGGCCAGGGCCGCGCCGATCCCGGCCAGACCGACCAGACCAACGGCGTCTCTGACGATCACTTCGGTCTGCAGATGGGAATCGGCCAATACGTCCACCGCAAGGGGGCCGGCCGCTGCCATCGCGGCGAGGGCGACCAGGTGCGCGGCACGCCGTGGCGGCCAGGTGAACGAAGCCGTACGCTCACGTGCGGCATCGAACCCGCACAGACCGGCCGAAGCCGCGGCCACCCCCAGTACCATCGTCACGCTCATCAGTCGGCTACCGATCTGGTCGGCCCCCCACCAGAGGGTGAGTCCCCACAGAAGGACGGCCCCGGCCAGGAACACGAGCAGTACGATCGGTAGCTGCCGGGACCGCGTATAGAGGGTCAACCATCTCATTGAGGGTTCACCCCTTGGGTGAGGAGATCGAGCTGGCCGCTCTCGCAGGTGAGTCCGGCCTCGCGCACGGCGGCGACCCGGCGTATCTGCTCCTCGCGCGGTAGGGACCGCAGCGTTTCCCAGGCCGGGCGCACCATTTCCTGATAGGCGGAGCTATCCTCGGAGATCCACGGGTACAGGATCGGCATCGGCTGCAGTTCCGCACCCAGCAGCCAGTTGGCCGTGACGATGCGCGCGGAGATCTCCGTCTCCTCAACGCCGCAGGCCGGGGTTCCGGCGCCGGCGAGGAGCGCCATAAGCAGCCCGTCCGCTCCATCGGACTCCCCTTCTCCACTCTGCTCGAACTGCATCAGTATGTCGGAGCTCACCGAGACCGTGTCCGCGGTCCGTGGCAGCGAAGCCTGCTCCTCATCACCGAAAGCGGGTACTTCCTCCACCGAGGTCGGCGCTTCCGGAAGGACTGCGAGCTTGGCGAGCGCCTGCCTGGCGGTACCGGCCAAATCGTCCAGCAGGTGCTCGTGCGCCCGGGTTACGCACACCCGCGGCCCGTCCTCGTCGCACACCAGCGCCGCCGCTTGGGTGTCGTGGGGGTAGGCCGCGCTCGCCTGGCCCGGTAGCAGGACCATGGCCAGCACACCGCCGAGGAGACCGGGCACCGCTGAGGCGATCCTCGTCCAAGAACCCCGCGCTGCCAGCAGGATGAACCCGGTCGCGGCGATACCGAGGAACCACAGCGCCTGGGCAAGGCTCACCTGGTGGGCCACCAGCCTGTAGGCGCTCTCGGCACCGTCGAGTCCCGGTGAAAGCAGCGCTACTTTCATGCGCCACGGGTCGGAATCGGCCTCTACGGAAATCTCGATATTCAGCAGCAGCATGACCAGCGCGTAGCCGCCGACCGCCACGAGCGGCGGCGTCACCATATACGGCAAGAGGTGGCCGAGCCCCATTCCCAGCAGGCTCCCCGCGACCAGCGCGAGAACACCGACGACGAACACGGCCAGCCAGGAGAGCGAGAAATAGCTGGTGGCCGAGGCCACCTGCGCCGCCCCTACCGCGAATAGCGCTGTGTAGGCGACGGTCAAGCCGATCGCCACCGCTGCCGCGAGCGTCGCCGAGCGCTGCCACGAGGATCGCGGCGTGCTGGAAAGTACCTCGTCCATCCGCGAACGGCGCTGCCGAGTGCCCTGCCAGGCACCGAGGCCGACCACCACCGGCCAGGTGAGCATGAGCATGAACCGCTGCCATTGCGCGAGTCCCTGCCACTGCTGGTCCCACGCGCCGGTCCCCTTGGCCCAGGGGCCGGGGAGCAGGTACAGCAGGGCCAGTGTGAGCACGGCCAAGGCCAAGCAGGTCCACGGTGCGGTTGAGCGGCGCAGCTCGGTGCGCAGAATCCTCGTGCTCATCGGGCTCCCTCCCCGGTGGCGTGATGGCGGGCCAGCAGGGCCGAATATCCCCGCTCGCTCGGGCTGTCACCGAAATCGGTGCCGCTGCCCGCAGCGGCGAGATCGGCCGCTCGCCCTTGGAACACCAGGCGCCCCTCATCGACAAGTGCCACATCGGTGCACACGGTGGCGACGTCCTCCACCAGATGCGTCGACACCACCGTGCAGGTGTCCTCGCTCAGCCCGCGCAGCAACTGCCTGAACTGCATGCGCTGCGATGGGTCCAGGCCCGCGGTCGGCTCATCGAGCAGCAGGATCCGCGGGCCGTTCACGATGGCCTGGGCGATTCCGGCCCGGCGCGCCATGCCGCCAGAGAGCGTTTTCATCCGGTCATCGGCCCGGTCCGCCAGACCGACTTTTTCGATGGCATGCTGCACCGCATCGGCTATACCGCTCTTGGGTACCTCCTTGAGCCATGCCATGTACTCGACGAACTCGCGGACGGTGAACCTGCGGTAGAAACCGAAGTCTTGCGGCA
Source organism: Nocardiopsis halotolerans DSM 44410 (assembly GCF_000341065.1). Taxonomy (GTDB): domain Bacteria; phylum Actinomycetota; class Actinomycetes; order Streptosporangiales; family Streptosporangiaceae; genus Nocardiopsis; species Nocardiopsis halotolerans. The sequence goes on from NZ_ANAX01000043.1 coordinate 8,351, forward strand.
GGTACCCGATCTGGCGCCGTATGCGGCGCATATCGACGCGCCCTCTGACGGACTCGCCGAGCAGCTCCAGTCCACCGCCTGACGGGCGCAGTACCGTGGCCAGCGCCCGAATCAAAGTGGTCTTGCCTGCCCCATTGGGACCCAGTAGGCCATGCACTCCCGTGCCGAACGTCAGATCGATCCCGTCCACGGCCATCCGCCGCCCGGCGGCGACCCGCAGTCCTTCGGCGCGGATCTCCCAGGCATGGTTCGCCGGGGCGGTCTCGGCCGCCCCCACCACGCGTGCCATCACATCTCTCCTGTCTTCTCCACCTGCTGGGTTTCCGGCTTGAATTCCGGCTGCTCTCATATCCGGACGAACGACCTGGCGCGCAGTATCAGCACCGCGGCTGCGACCGCGAAGACCGCGCCCCACACCGGAACGGCCACCGGGGCGACCGCTACCGGCAGTTGCGACGTCAGCAGGCCGGGGGCGAGCACACCCAGCGACCACAGCGTCACGACCACAGCGGCAGCGCGCTCCAACCTGATGACGCTGCCGAGCGCAAGGGTTACGGCCGTGCAAGCCAGACACGGCAGTAACCAGACCACCGATGACGTGCCTGTGGTGAAGCCCGCGACGACCAGTACCGGCAGCACCACCGCCAGCACGGCTAAC
>NZ_ANAX01000043.1:9014-19292 GCF_000341065.1 Nocardiopsis halotolerans DSM 44410
CGCAGCAGCAGATAAAGCCCTGCTCGCGGGGTCGCGGCCACCAGCTCATACGCCGGATCGAGACTTCTCGTCCATACCGCGGCGATGCCGAGCACCGGAATGACCGGGGCCAGCAGCAGCACCAGCGGACGGCCTCCGGGAACAGCGAAGAACGAATCGACGGCCACAGCCAGCACTGCCACCAGTGCCGCACCAACGACCCACGGAAGCATCACCGGCGAGGTCCAGCCCGCCAACCGTGCCAGTCGCCCCCGGCGGGGTACGGGCGGGCCGGTGGTCAGGGACGGTGCCAGTGCTTCCCAGGTTCGATCGACTAGCGCCGCCGTCCGGGGCGCCTGGCCGGGCACTTCCTCGGCGAGGCGGGCGCGACAGGACGGGCAGGATTCCAGGTGCGATTCCAGCGACCACAGCACCTCGCTGGCGATCGCGTCAGCGCGCGCGTAGCGGCGGATCAGCTCGATGGAAGCATGCGTCTTGTGCTGGTCGTTCATGACAGTGCCTCCCGCATGATGATCCGCGCCCGGCGCGCCCGAGTCTTCACGGTTCCCTCCGGCAGTCCCAGCAGCACGGAGGTCTCCCGCACCGACAGCCCGTCGATCACCATGGCCTGCAGCACCTGCCGCAGTTCGGGTGCCAGCGTGTTCAACGCGCTTCCCAATTCGCCGCTGACCGCTCCGGCTAGCGCTTCGTCCTCCGCGGCTGGTGCGGCCACCGGTTCGGCGGCTTCCGGAGGCGGATGCAGATACCGCGCACGGCGCCGGAACGCGTCCACGAGCCGGCGCGCGGCGATGGTCCACAGCCACCCCGCGGCGCTGCCGTCCACCGCTGTCCCGGCAAAACTTCCCGCCGCCCGCCATACGGCGAGGTAGGACTCCTGCAGCACCTCGGCCACGATCTGCTCATCGCTGCATCGGCGCCGCAAACGTAGGGCCAGCCATGGCGAGGTCCGGCGGTACAGCTCCTCGAAAGCCGCCCGGTCCCCCTTGGCAACCAAGCGGACGAGGCCGGCCTCGTCGGCCGACTCGATCGCTCCCCGAGTTCTTCTCACGCTTGGCAAGACGTGGCGGATCCGCGATCGGTTCTCACAAAGGAGTGATGCGAGTCACATTGCTATTGCTTGTGCCGCATCGGTCACGATTCTCCCCGCCGCGGCGTGGTTCATCGAACGGGGGAATTGGGGTCACGACCGGGGCAGATCGGACGCGGAGACCCTCACTTTCCCCATCTCGATGAAAACCGGCCAGGACAGGGCAGCCCCTGAGAGTTCATCTCAAAAGCTCAGCGAAGTAGCTCTGCGCCTGGCATGATCACACTCTGTGATTGATGTGTTGCCCGACGGGCTCTGGAAGATCGTCCAGCCGCTACTGCCCCCGCCACCGAAGACCGGTCGCCCCCGCGCCGACCAAAGAGCGGTACTCACCACCGTGCTGTTCGTCCAGGCCTCCGGCTGTTCATGGGAGAAGGCCGACGGCCTCTTTGGCGTCACCGCCCGTCCAGCGACAGGTCGGTGCTCAGGACCAGGGGACTCGGTCCGTGTGGGGGAATGGTCGAAGTCCCCCCTCGGACACGAACGAAGGCCCTGCTCAGCAGGGCCTTTCTTGTTGCCCGGGCCATGGGGACGGCCGGGAGCGGGGACGCCGGCCCCCGCCGTCGAAGGACCGGCCGCCCCGGGGCCCGGAGGGGCCGCCGGCGCCGACGTGCCCAGCCCGTACCCAGCCCCGGCGGAGACGCCACAGACGCCCGGGAGGAAGCGCTTCGCCTCGGGCGAGGGCGCCCCGTGGTGTGCCGCCTCCCCGCCGTCAGGGGGCGAAGCTCTCGTTCTCCTGCTGGAACGAGGTCAGGGCCCTGTTGACCTCGTCGGGGAGCCTGGGGGAAGGCGTCCGGGGGGTCGGCACCTGGAGCGGAATGAGCTGTGACGGCTGCGGGCGCTGGGAGGGACCACTGTGCACCATGTGTTCGATACGGTCCGGATAGCCGATGAACCCCTGCGATTCGTGCCACGCGTACCACGCGCCCCGCGTCGTCAGCGGGTCGAACCCCCATGTGGCGACCCTCGCCGCGGCCTCGTTCTCCACTGTCGGGTCGGCCTTCGCCGCTCGCTGCCTGGTCCTGCGCATGACGAGGAACGTGACCCCCAGTCCGGCGAACAGCACCATCGGTACGGCCCGTCGGATGATCGGTCCGCTGGGGTTGGGGTTGATGGCTTCGCAGTCGGCCTCGTTCATGATGAAGTTGTCCGGGTCGTCGAGGATCTCGAGGCATTCCGCGTAGGTGAGACGGTCCCTGCCCGCGGACTGTTCGAGGGACTCCGAGAGCGCCCCGCTCATGATCTGAAGGAGCATCATGAGCGCGAACAGGCCGGAGAGGGCGAAACTGACGAGGGAGGCGACCTTGAACCCGGTCTGCCGCAGACGTGCCGGGTGACTCGTGAAGCGCCGCCTCTCGTCAGGGGGGACCTCGCCCTGTGCTCGCCTGATCGCGTCCGCCCACACGGCGTTCCAGACTCGTTCGCGGTTGCGCAGGAACGGTATGAGGACGGCGGCACGCCGCTGCCAGTCGACGAACGCCTCACCCTCCGGCGTCTGCCGCCACATCGAGAACTCGTGCCGGGCGGTCTGTTCGGCCATGGCCTGCTGAAGCGCGTGCTGCTCCTGCTGGAGTGCGAACTGCTGCTCCTGCGTCCTCGCCATTCGCGCGCTGTTCGCGGCGGTGATTCCGTTGAAGACCATGCTGGCACCGCTGGTGAACGCGATGCCCTTCAAAAGCTCCGTGTTCTGTGCCGCCGACCGGGCGGTGCTCGCGGCCGAGTCCTTGATGCCTCTCAGGTGCTCCGCGCTTTTCGCGGTCGATCTGTCGATGTTCCTCAGATGGTCTTTGGGAGTTTCGAACATGCCGCCGTCGACCCTTTCTGCTCATACGTGGATGAGATCCTTGCGTGGAGTCGCCAATGACGCAGAGTGACGGGCACCCCCCGACCGACTGGGACTCATAACCCACGGAAGAATGACGGGCACAGCGAGAACACTGGTTCACCACCCTCCCCGGGCATCGCCTCGGCTTGGACGATCATAGCGACGGGCCTCGCCGGCGGAGAGGCCCCGTCGGGCCTCCCCCCGGAATGCGGTGAGGGCGCGACCGGGTCGCGAACCAACCAGGGAGAACCCGTTCCGCCCCGGACGAATCGGTGGGACATATTCCTTTTCCTCCCTGGTCACAGCCTTTTTCGGCCGCGTTTTTCCCGCCCCCCGGCGTCAAGGGCGCGGGGATTCGATTTCCCCTCGGACGCGGACGAAGGCCCCGCTCCACGGGGCCTTTCCTGTCGCGCCCACCACCGTCGTCGGCGCTCCGGTGACCCGTGGGCGCGGGAAGGACGTGGTCGGGGGCCGGGGTGCGCCGACGGCGAGAAGGACGTTCCCGTGGGGATCCCGCTCTCCGGCGGAGGGGCGGGGTGTCAGGAGCGGCCCCGGGCGCCGGCGCCATCGGCGGCGCGGACGCCCAGCCCTTCAGCCGTGGCGCGCACGATCTCCTCCCACGGCGTCGCCTCGATCCCGAAGACCTCGGTGGTCACGGCGGCGTCGATGACGTAGGGGGCGTCCCACTGGTAGAGCAGCTCGCCCATCTCGCGCAGGAACGGAGAGAACGGGAACGTCGCCCGCAGCAGCGGCCGCGGGATCCTGACCACGGAGGGGCGGGCCGCGCCGGAGGCCCCGGCCAGGTCGGCCACCATCTCCCGCACGGTGCGCGCCGGCGGTGAGGGGACGTGCCAGGCCCGCCCCCAGGCCCGCTCGTCGACGGCCGCCGCGGCCAGGACGCGGGCCGTGTCGGGAACGTAGGTGACGCTGTGCACCTGGTCCGGGTCCCCGAAGGTGAACACCCGGCGCCTGGTGCGCGCCTGTTCGGCGTAGAACTCGAGGTAGCTGGCCGTCGGGTTCATGGCGCCGACGTAGTCGGAGGCGCGCACCTCGGTCACCCGCACCGCGCCCGCCTCGTGCCGTGCCAGGGCCTCCCGCCAGATCCTCGTGCGCATCCGGCCCTTGTGGTCGGTGGCGGCCAGGGGCAGTTCGCGGTGGATGGGCCCCTCGACCGGGCCGTAACCGTAGAGGCACCCGCCGATGGCCAGCACCGCCCCGGTCCTCTCGGCGGCCTCCAGCAGGGCCGCGGCCAGCGGAGGCCAGTGCCGCTCCCACATGTCGTACGACGGGGGGTTCGCGCAGTTGTGGAGCGCGACCGCGCCGTGCGCGTGGCGGGCGAGCGCGGCGGCGTCGGTGGCGTCGGCGCGCACACGTTCGACCAGGGGGTGCTCGGGACCGCCGCCGGAGCGGGTGACGATCCGGACCTCCTGCCCCGAGTCGGCGAGGTGGCGGGCGAGCGCGGTGCCGAGCGCACCCGCACCGACGATGACGTGGAGAGACATGACAGACCCTTCTTGGAGAACACTGATCTCAGACAAGAACAATGTTCCACCATCAGGGCGCCCAGTCAAGAGCACTGTTCACGTTTCGCATCGCCGCTCTTCCCATGGCACACTCGCCGTATGGCTGGTATCCGAGACCGCGTCCGCGCCGAGTTCATCGCCGAGATCACCGAGGTCGCCCGCCGCCACCTCGCCGAACACGGCGCGACCGGCCTCTCCGTGCGCGCCGTCACACGCGATCTCGGCATGGCCGCCTCCGCGGTCTACCGGTACTTTCCGAACAGGGACGCCCTGCTGACGGCGCTCATCGTCGCCGCCTACGAGGGGCTGGGGGCCGCGGCCGAGAAGGAGGAGTCCGCCGTCGACCGCGACGACCACGCCGGACGGTGGGCCGCCGTCTTCCGGGCGGTACGCGCCTGGGCGCTGGGACACCCGCACGAGTACGCCCTCATCTACGGCTCACCGGTGCCCGGTTACTCCGCGCCGCGGGACACCACCGAACCCGCCACCCGAGTCGTCCTGCTGCTCGCCCGCGTCGCCGCCGACGCCCCGCGCACGCCAGGCCCGGCGTCCCGCGACCTCCCGCCCGTCCCCGCGGACCTGCGCGCCGACGTCGAGGCCCGCGTCACCGCCATCGCCGCCACCATGGACCCCGACCGGGCCGAGACGCTCACGGCCCTGACACCGGAGACCGCGCTCGCCGTCATCGACGCCTGGACCACCCTGTTCGGCACGGTCGGCTTCGAACTCTTCGGCCAGTACGACGGAGTCATCGACGCGCGCCAGGCCCACCTGGAGCACGTGGCGCGCACGACGGCACGCGCCGCCGGCATCCCCCGCGCCTGACGACGCTCCGCTCCCCTGTCCACGCGGTGGGGTGAGCCGCGTCCAACGCCGCACGTCAGGCCCCATCGCCGCTCGCGAGCCCGTCCCCTCCCGCTCCGCCCCTCCCCGCCGACGTCCTCGGCGGTCATCAGCCCTGCGCTCCGGCCCCGTATTGACGGGTCCCCGTGGGCGTCCTATCCTGCGTATCTAAAGTACTAGTTACGTAGATAAATGGGGTCCTCGGTGATCGAGTTCCATCTTGACCAGCGGTCCGGCCTCTCGCCCTACCGGCAGGTGGTCCGCCAGGTGCGCCAGGCGCTGCGGCTGGGCCTGTTGCACGAGGGTGACCAACTGCCGACGGTCAAGGAGGTGGTGGCCCAGCTGGCGATCAACCCCAACACGGTGCTCAAGGCCTACCGGGAGCTCGAACACGAGGGTCTGGTGGCCGCCCGGCCCGGGGTGGGGACGTTCGTGACGGCGACGCTGGCGGACGCGTCGCTCACCGCGCACGGTCCGCTGCGGCAGGAGTTGCGGCGCTGGTTGGCCAAGGCCCACCGGGCCGGTCTCGACGACGAGAGCATCGAGGCTCTGTTCCTGGAGACCCTGCGGACCGCCGCCCAGCAGGACATCGCGTGACCGCCGCCGTGCGCGCCGACGGGTTGGGGAAGCGCTACGGGCGGCACTGGGCGCTGACCGACTGCGCCCTGGAGATCCCGGTGGGGCACGTCGTCGGACTGGTGGGACCCAACGGGGCGGGCAAGACCACGCTGTTGGGCCTGGCCAGCGGCCAACTGGCACCCACGACGGGCGACATCACGGTGCTCGGCGACCGTCCGGGGGCCGGCCCGGAACAGCTCGCCAGGGTCGGTTTCGTCGCCCAGGGGACCCCCGTCTACGACAGGTTGAGCGTCGCCGACCACCTCCGGTTGGGCTCCCGCCTCAACCCCGGATGGGACGACGCGCTGGCGCGGCGGCGCGTCCAACGGCTCGGCATCGATCCCGGCCGCCCGGCGGGAAGGCTGTCCGCCGGGCAGCGCGCCCAGCTCGCGCTGACGATGGGCCTCGCCAAGCGGCCCGAGCTGCTCCTCCTCGACGAGCCGGTCGCCGCCCTGGACCCGCTCGCCCGCAGGGAGTTCCTCCAGGGACTGATGGAGGCCGCGGCCGAGGGCGGACTGACCGTGGTCCTGTCGTCCCACCTGGTCCCCGACGTGGAACGGGTCTGCGACTACCTGGTCGTGCTCGTCGACTCCCGGGTCCGCGTGGCGGCGCCGGTCGACGACCTGCTGGCCACCCATCACCGGATCACCGGACCACGCCGCGACCCCGCCCGGCTCCCGGGGGACCGCCACGTCGTCTCCGCCAGCCACACCGACCGGCAGAGCACCTTCGTCGTCCGCGGTGACGCTCCGGTCCACGACCCCACCTGGATCACCGGTCGGATCGGTCTGGAGGACCTCGTCATCGCCTACATGGACCCGACGTCCACCACCGTCCGCACCGAACGCGACGGCCACCGGACCACGCTGAGGGTGTTGCGATGATCTGGCTCGCCTGGCGCCAGTTCCGTGCCTCGGCCGCGTCGGCGACCGCGGCGCTCGTCCTGCTGGCCGCGGCCCTCGCCCTCACCGGCCCGGGTCTGGCCGAGGAGTACGCCACGGAGCTCGCCGCCTGCGCCTCCGTCGAGGGAGGCGGCGGATGTTCGGTCCCGGGCCAGCGGTTCTTCCGGGACCACCGGACCGCTTTCTTCGCCGTCACCGGGCTCGTGCTCGCCATGCCCGCCCTCATCGGGATGTTCTGGGGGGCGCCGCTGGTCGCCCGGGAGTTCGAGGCCGGCACGCACGCGCTGGTGTGGAGCCAGAGCGTCACCCGGACCCGGTGGCTGGCGACCAGACTGGGCCTCGTCGGCCTGGCCGCGGTGACCGTCGCCGGTCTGGGGAGTCTCCTGGTGACCTGGTGGTCCCCTCCCCTCGACACGGCCGCCAGCACCCTCTCACGCATGGAGCCCGTGCTGTTCGCCGCACGCGGCGTCGTTCCCGTCGGCTACGCGGTCCTCGCCCTCGCCCTCGGCGTGGCCGTGGGGATGCTCGTGCGGCGTCTCCTCCCCGCCATGGCCCTCACCCTCGCGGTCCTCGTCGCCGTCCAGATCGCCGTGCCGGCCCTGGTGCGGCCCTCCCTGCTCCCGCCGGTCCGCTCGACCATCGAGATCAGCGAAACGAACGCGGCGGGGTTCAGGGTGGCCCGCGTCGGCCCGGACCGGGTGACCGTCGACGCGGGGGACACGGGTGCCTGGCTGCTGTCCAGCCGCACCGTCAACGCGTCGGGGCGGGTCGTCGGGACCGTCGACGTGCCCACGTCCACGGGACCCTGCGGGCGCTCCCCCGAGGCGGGTCCCGGGGAGTGCCTGGCCGAGATGACGCGGCTGGGCTACCGGCTCCAGGTGACCTACCACCCCGCCAGCCGGTTCTGGCCGTTGCAGTGGATCGAGACCGGAATCCACACCCTCCTCGCCCTCGGTCTCGCGGGCTTCTGCCTCTGGCGCGTCCGACGTCCCTCATGACCCGACCCACGAACACTCCCGAGTGAGAAAGCGCGGTGACCCCCCATGGACGAGACCCACGACACGCGGCACCACGAGGCCGACGACCCGCCGCCCCGGCCGTCCGACACGGACAGCGGCGCGAAGCGGTCGCACCGGTGGTGGTTACCGACCCGCCGACGCGCCGTCGTCCCGGGAGTCGCCGTCCTGGTGCTGCTGGCCGGAGGAACGGGGATCGTCCTCCTCAGGGACGACCCGACCACACCCCACGAGGCCGCGGAGGGCACCGGCACGGCGGCCGAAGCGGCGTTCGCGTTCGCCGAGTGCGTGCGCGACCAGGGCGTCAGCGACTACCCCGATCCCACGATCGAGTCCGACGGCGGCGTCTTCTTCGAGGGCGTCTCCCGACTCAGCGCGCCGCGCGAGCAGGTACGGGCGGCGCAGGAGACCTGCCGGTCGATCCTCGACGAGGTCCGGCCCACCGACGGAGGCGGGAGGCACGAGGTCGCCCCCGCCGCGGAGGGGTGGGAGCGGATCGTGCCGGGGGGCGACTGCCGGTGCGCGGACGGCTCGGAGTACGGCTTCCACGTCCGGGAGGCGGACCCCGAGAGGGTCGTGCTCTTCCTCGACGGCGGCGGTGCCTGCTGGTCCGCCGAGACCTGCGCGCCCGGCGGTGACAACGAGTACCAGAGGACGGCCGACGGACCTGACGGTGAGGGCGTGTTCGACTTCGCCGACGAACGCAACCCGTTCGCCGGCCACTCCTTCGTGTTCGTGCCCTACTGCACGGCGGACGCCCACCTCGGCGACGCCACCACCGAGTACACCGCCGACCTCACCGTCGAGCACAGGGGCGCCGTCAACGCCGGTGCCGCCCTCGACCACCTGACGGAGACCTTCCCCGACGCCGCCGAGGTCGTCGTGATCGGCGCGAGCGCCGGTTCGATCTCCGCGCCGCTCTACGCCGGTCTGGTGTCGGACCGCCTCCCCGGGGCCGACGTCATGGTGGTGGCGGACTCGTCGGGCTCCTACTCCGACGTGCCCGCGCTCAACGACATCCTCAACGGTGGCGCGTGGGGGGTCGGCGACGCCTTCCCCGCGCTGCCCGGGGGCCTCGACCCGGGCGCCGGACGCTGGAGCGCGCCGGGGCTCTCCGTCCGGAGCGGGCGGTACGACCCCGACATCGTGTTCGCCCGCTACGACCACGCCCGGGACGAGAACCAGGCAGTCCACCTCGAACTCGCGGGCGTCGACGGGGACGACCTCCTCGCCCGCATCGACGCCAACGAGGCACTGATCGAGGGCGCCGGAGTGAACGTCCACAGCTACACCGCGCCCGGTGACGGACACGTGGTGTTCGGGAACGACCACTTCTACACCGAGAACGTCGGCGGCGTCGCGCTGGTCGACTGGATCACCCGGCTGCACGGGGGCGAACCGGTCGACGACGTGCGCTGCACCGACTGCACGGAGGAGTAGGCCACGTGCGGGCGGCCCCGCGGCCACCCGCACGGCTCCGCGGCCCTGGTCGCCAGGGCTGGCGCGGTGCGCGGCTCCGGTCGGCTCCGGTCGGCTCCGGTCGGCTCCGGGGCCGCAGACCCTACACCCCGTGCCGCGCCCTGACGCCCTCCAGCACCAGGTCCAGCACCTGGTCGAAGTAGGTGTTCTCCATGGCCAGAGTCTCCGGCTCCGACACCGCGGCGGTGACGGCCTCCCGGTGCCCGTCCGGGGAATCCGCCCTCGTCACGCGCATGGTGACGGCGGACGTGGCCGCGCCGAGGATCTGGTTCGACACCGCCCGGATCGCGACGGCCTGCTCCTGCTCGTCCCCGCCGGACTCCCCGAGCGCGCTGATGATCCGCCTCGACAGGGCGACCGCGTTCGGGCCGATCAGCGGCCGGGAGCCCGCGAACTCCGCCGCCCAGGCGTGCGCGGCCAGGGCCGTGTAGAACCGGTGGGCGGTCTCCCTGACCGCGGTGTCCCAGGGCGCGTCCGGAGCGGGCAGGGCCGAGGCGGCCTCCGCCAGGACCTCGTCCACGGCCAGGTCCACGAGGTCCTCCCGGCGTTCCACGTACCAGTAGAGGCTCGTCGCGTGCACCCCGAGCTCGGAGGAGACCTTGCGCATCGTCAGCGCCGATGCGCCCTCCCGGTCGAGCAGCGCGATCGTCGCGGCGACGATGCGTTCGCGGCTGAGGGCGGGCTGGGAGCGGCGGCGGCGCTGCGGGCGGCGGAAGACGCTGTCGAACTGCTGGTCGGATCCTGAGTCAGCCATGTCCAACAGCATACAGCGCATCATACGTTGTCGGTTTCTCTCCAACGGTGTATGTTTCCCAGCATGGTTACCGACTACTCCACGACGCGACCGCACCCGTCCGCCCCCGACCCGGCCCGCACGACGGCCGTCGCCGCCCACGGCCTCACCGCCTTCCTCGTGATCGCCTTCGCCTTCTCCTGGACCGCGTGGTGGGCCGGCTCCCGCCTGTTCACCGGCGGCGACCCGACG
>NZ_ANAX01000044.1:0-7106 GCF_000341065.1 Nocardiopsis halotolerans DSM 44410
TCACAGCGGCCGTCCAGGGCCGGTCCGGGGTGGGCGCCCTCTTCCGGCGGTACTCACTCCGGCGCAGGGGCGGCATCACGCCCTACGCGATCGCGGCACTCGCCCTCCTGGCCATCGCGACCTCCGCGGTGCTCCTGGCGCTCCCGGGAGGAAGCTCGGTCGACGAGGCCCGGCTGAACACGGCGCTGGCGGTGGCGCCCGTCCAGTTCCTGCTCATCGCACTGGCCGGCGGCGGAAACGAGGAACTGGGCTGGAGGGGGTTCGCGCTGCCCCGACTCCAGGGCGCACTGCCCCCGCTGGCGGCGAACGTGGTGCTCGGCGCGGTCTGGGCGGTGTGGCACGCTCCCCTGTTCGCCATGGACGGCACGGTCCAGTCGCAGATGTACTTCCCCGCCTACGCCCTGCTCTGCGTCGGACTCACGGTCGTCCTCGGCCACGTCTTCAACTCCGCACGCGGCGGTGTGCTGGCCGCGGTGGTCGCCCACGCCGCGATCAACGTCGTCTCTGGCCTCAAGGCGGCGGCCGTGGGCGGTTCCGCCGGAGCGGTCGAGGTCGCCCTGGTCGCCCTCGTCGCGGTGGTCCTCGTGGTCGCCACCCGCGGTCGGCTGGGACTGCGCCGAGCCGGTGGCGCGGAGCGCTGACCGGGCCGCGAACCCGGATCCGGGCCGGGGCCGCCTCGCGGGACGGTGGACGCGTGGGGCGACGTTCCGGGACGGGGCACGTCGGCGGGCCGGTCGGGGATCCTCCCCGACCGGCCCACCTCTGGGTGCTCCCTGGGGTTACGGGCACGCGCTCCCGGGCGGTCTGTGCGCATCGCCGGAGCCCTTTTATACCCCCTACCCCCAAGGGGTAATATCCGGATATGGTCTCACTCGTGAGGGAACTCGGCCGGAACCGACCCAACCGTGACTGCTCCGCCGCGTGCGGCCTGGGATCGGCGGAGGTGACGCTGCTGCGCCAGGTGCTGGGGCTGTGTCTGAGTCTGCGCGTCACCCTCGCCGCCCACTGCCCCCGGGGCGGAAGGCGACGGCGCGCATAGGTGGCCGGACGGGTGGCCGCGATCGGGCTGACGCGATCGCGGCCACCGGTCACCACCCCCCGGCGACCTTCTGGGACACGGCTGCGACGTCACGGGGACGGAAGCCCGACACGGGCTCGGCACGATCGGCGCCATGACGCACGATCAGCCGATCACGGCGGCCCGGCCCGCATCCGGAGGAGGACGGCACCTGCCCGCCCTGGACGGGTTGCGGGGTGTCGCGATCCTCGGGGTACTGCTGTTCCACACCGACCACCTGCCCGGTGGCTTCCTGGGTGTGGACCTGTTCTTCGCCCTGTCCGGTTACCTCATCACCGACCTGCTGCTACGGGAGGTCGAGGCGACCGGCACGGTGGCGATGGCCTCCTTCTGGGGCAGGCGGATCCGCCGACTCCTGCCCGCGCTGGCGGCCATGCTCGTCGGTGTCACCGTGCTGGTCTGGGCGGTGGGACCGCCCGACATGGTGCGGACGACGCTCGCCGACGGTCCGTGGGTGCAGTTGAACGTGGTCAACTGGCACCTGATCGCCGAATCGGCCGGTTACTGGGACCGGTTCGGCCCGGAACGGGTGTTCGAGCACCTGTGGAGCATCGCGGTCGAGGAGCAGTTCTACCTGCTGTGGCCCGTGGTGCTGTTGGTCATCGCCCGGTTCGGTCGGGACCTGGGCCGCCGGGTCGCGGTGGTCGCGGTCCTGGCCTCGGCCGTCTCCCTGCTGTTGACGATCACGCTCGTCGATCCGGCGGACCCGACCCGCGTCTACGTCGGCACCGACACCCGGATGTCCTCACTGCTGCTGGGCGCGGTGGTCGCCACCCGACCGGCGCGTACCGTGCTGGCCCGTCTGACGGGCCGGGCGGCGGGCGTCGTGCTGGTGCTGTTCGTGGTCGGCCTCGGCACGGCGTGGTCGCTCGTCGACGGGACGGACACGCCGTGGCTGTTCACCGGCGGCCTGTTCGCGCACTCCCTGGCGTCCGCGCTGCTGATCGGGCTGTGCGCGCGGGAACCGCGGTCGTTGGTCTCCCGCGCCCTCGCCTGGCGGCCCCTGCGGTGGTTGGGCCTGATCTCCTACAGCCTGTACCTGTGGCACTGGCCCGTCATCGTGCTGCTCTCCCCGGAGGTGACGGGCCTGGACGGGTGGTCCTGGACGGCGCTGGTGGGCGCCCTGTCGATCGCCCTGGCCACACTGTCGAAGTACCTGGTCGAGGACCCGGTCCGGTTCCGCGCCACGTGGGCAAGGGGCAGGAACGGGGTGTTCGCGTTCGCGGCGCTCATGATCGGCCTCGCCGCGCTGTGGCTGGCCCTGCCGACCCCCGAACCGCCCACCATCGACGTCACCGGGCTCTGACCACCCGCCCGCCCGCTCACCTGATCAGCGGGCAGGTCCGCAGCTCGTCCGTCTCCGGGGTGGGCTGGGTGAAGCGGACCCGCACCCTCATGTCCCTCGAACCGCCGCTCCGCACGTGGGTGTCCAGCGCCGTGCACACGATCTGGTCGATGCCCAGCGGGGTCACGTCGTCGATCGTCAACGGCGTCACGAGTTCGATCACCCCCGGTTCGATGGTCACCCCGACCCGCTGCACCGAGATCGGCGCGATCCCGGTGCGCAGGCCCGACCCTCCCGGCCCCGACAGCAACAGTGACAGCGCCTCGGAGATCGAACCCAGGCCGCCGGTGTCCCGCTGTCGGGGCCGGAGTTCACCGTCGGCGCCGACGAAGTACAGCGTCACCCCGGGTGCCACGCCCGTCGGCGCCTCTCCCCCGTCGGTCACCCCGGTGGGTTGGATGCCGCACCCCGCGACCAGGAGGGCCACGGCGGCACACCAGACTCGTCTCATCGTTCCTCCGGATCCCCGGGTTCCTCCGGGTCTCTGGGCAGGCGCAGTACGAACCGCGCGCCGTGGTCGGTGTTCTCCGCGGTGAGGTCGCCGCCGTGCAGGCGGGCGTTCTCCAGCGCGATCGCCAGTCCGAGTCCGCTGCCCGGGGTGCGGGTACGGGCGGCGTCGGCCTTGTAGAAGCGGTCGAACACGTGCGGAACCACGTGCTCGGGCAGCCCGGGTCCGCTGTCGGTGACGGCGATCCGCACCTGTTCGGGGAGGGCCGAGACGTGCACGCGCACCGGCGGCTCCCCGTGCCGCAGCGCGTTGCCGACCAGGTTGGCCACGACGACGTCCAGCCGACGGCGGTCCAGTCGCGCCGGGACCTCCTCCGGCGCCACCAGTTCGACCCGGTCCCACCAGCCGCGGGCACGGAGGGAGTCCCGTACGGCACCGACCGCGTCGGCCTCCTCCACCCGCAGTCGGGCGGTCCCGGCGTCGAAGCGGGACACCTCCATCAGGTCCTCGACGAGCCGGACCAGCCGATGGGTCTCGGTGATCGCCATCCGCGCGGACTCCCGGGCGTCCGGCTCCATCCCGTCGGTCGTGTCCGCCAGGACCTCCACCACCGCCGTCAGCGTGCTCAACGGGGTGCGCAGCTCGTGGGAGACGTCCGCGGCGAACCGCCTGGCGTCGGCCCGCATCCGCTCCATCTCCGCCATCGACGTCTGCACCGACTCGGCCATCTCGTTGACGGTGACGGTCAGTTCGGCCAACTCGTCGGCGCCCTGGGGCGGCGACCGCGCGTCCAGGTCACCGGCGGCCAACCGGCCAGCGGTGTCACGGAGTTCGCGTACGGGGCGCAGCACACTGCCCGCGGCCAGCAGCGCCGCCAGCCCCGACAGCGGCAGGGCCCACGCGGCGGTGGTGATCGCGGACCTGGTGAGGCCGTCGATCTCCCGTTCCACTCCGGTGAGGTCGCGCACGGCGTACACCTCGATACCGGACGGGGTGCGCGTACCGTCCGAAGCGGTGATCATGACGGGGGTGCCGACCAGGAGCCACGGCTCACCGTCGACGACGGTCCGCTGGGTGACGAGCCGGTCCCCGGTGCGCACGGCGAGGCGCAGCTCATCGGTGATCAGACCGGTGTCGACACCGTCCGCCGACCGCAGGTCGCCGTAGACCACCAGGGCGTTCGCTCCGACGGTCGCGCGCAGCCGGTCGAGCGCGCCCTGGTCGGGCGGATAGGTCAACTGGGGGGCGATCGCGCCGATCTGGTCACCGATGGTCCGGGTGACCTGCCTCTGGTACGAGGTGACCAGCGCGCCGCCCGCCGACCCGGCACTCGACCAGACCGCCGCGACGGCCCCGAGCACGGTGACGAGCACGAAGGCGACCAGCAGCCGGGCACGGAGGCCGCGTAACCACGGGCGTCTGGTCATACCGGACCGAACCGGTAGCCGAACCCGCGCACGGTCTGCACGTACTCCGGGGCGGCCGGATCGGCCTCGATCTTCGCCCGAAGTCGCTGCACACAGTTGTCGACCAGCCGGGAGTCGCCGATGTAGCTCTGCTCCCACACCTCCTCCAGCAACTGCTGCCTGCTGAACACCCGGCCGGAGGCACGGGACAGGGTCAGCAGCAGACGCAGCTCGGTCGGCGTGAGCCGCACCGGCTCGCCGTGCAGCGACACCATCAGCGCCGCGGTGTCGATACGCAGGTCGCGGTGCACGCGCACCCCGTCCCGGGTACCGGTGCCGCGCCGCAGGACGGCGCGGATCCGCGCGTCGAGCACGGTGGGCTTCGCCGGTTTGACGACGTAGTCGTCCGCGCCCGCCTCCAGGCCGCCGACGACGTCGAAATCGTCCCCGCGCGCGGTGAGCATGATCACGGGCACCTCGCCGGACGCCCGGATACGGCGGCACACCGCGAACCCGTCCATGCCCGGCAGCATCAGGTCGAGCACCACCAGATCCGGCTCGAAGGCCTGGAACTCGCGCAGCCCGGCCTCGCCGGTGTCCGCCGTGCGGACGTCATGGCCGTGTCGGTGCAGCGCGAGTTCGAGACCGCGCCGGACCAGGGCATCGTCTTCGATGAGGAGAATCGCCGCCACCCGGCCAGTATGGTGCACACCCGCCAGGACCAGCGACGATCGCGGAGCAC
Organism: Nocardiopsis halotolerans DSM 44410; assembly: GCF_000341065.1. GTDB lineage: Bacteria > Actinomycetota > Actinomycetes > Streptosporangiales > Streptosporangiaceae > Nocardiopsis > Nocardiopsis halotolerans. Next base: position 5,020 of record NZ_ANAX01000044.1, read on the forward strand.
CTGCGACACAACCGCGACACGGCGGCGGTGGAACCGGGAAACGGCCACGGCACGTTGGACGCCATGACCACGAAACGACGTCTCATCCTCGCCCTGACCGGTCTCGTGATCCTCCCGGTCGCCGCCTGCTCCGGCCAGTCCGGCGGCACCGGCGGTTCCACGGAATCCGGCGCGTCCGACGCGTCGGCGGAACCCGACGCCTCCGGCGCGGAGCTGTCCACGGTGGTCCTGCTCGGGGACTCGGTCGCCCAGGGCCAGGCACTGCCCCTGGCCGCCGCCTTCGACGCCGGTGGTGTCGACTTCCACTCGCTGGCCTCCACAGGCGGCGGGAACGTCGTCGGACCCAACTCCGAGGCGCAGTGGGAGACGCTGCCCGACCAGATCGCCTCCCACGACCCCAGCACCGTCATCTACCAGCTCACCACCTACGACTGGGGAAGCGAGCAGGAGCAGCGGGACGCCTACGAGCGCCTGTTGACCACGGTGGCCGAGGCCGACGCGGGTCTGGTCTTCGTCACCATGCCTCCGATCAGGCCCGACGACTTCTACGAACCGCACATGGACGAACTGGACCGGGCACCCGACGTCGCGCGGGCGGTCGTCGAGGATTCCCCGGAGCAGGCCGTCGTACTCGACGCCGGGGAGGTGTGGGGTGACACCTACCAGCGGAACCGGGAAGGCGTGGCGGACCGCAGTTCCGACGGCATCCACACCTGTCCCCAGGGCGCCGCCCGCTTCACGAGCTGGCTGCTCACCGAGCTCACGGCCCTGCACCCCGACTTCACCCCGCCAGCTCCCGAGGAGTGGGCCAACACCGGCTGGTCCGCGGACGAGCACTTCCAGGGCTGCTGAGGCGTTCCGGCCGCGTGTCGGCCGGGGGTCCATCCGGGGCCCGGGGCCGGGGCCCGGACCCGTAGACGGCGGATCGGGGCTGGCCGGAGGACGGAGGAACCAGCCAGCCCCGGGTCTCAGGCCCTGACGTCCGCCCCGGGCTCCCGCTCGTCCCGCCCCGTGTCCGGTTTCCGCGCCTCGACCGCGGCCTCGGAGTCGTATCCGAGTCGACCCCGGGTCACCACGACGAGCACTGCGGCGATCGCGCCGAACCCGACGAACAGGACCCAGGACATGTACCCGTGCGTCTGTTCGAGCGAGGGGAACATGTCGAAGACCACGATCGACATCATGTTGTTGACGCTGGCGTGCATCAGGATCGCGATCGGCAGGCTCTCACCGGTGCGGTTGAACACCCAGGTCATCACCACGCTGATGGCGACGCACATGGCCGTGAACACGAAGGGGTCCTTCCACGCCGTGTTCGGGTACCCGCTCCACTCGGTGACGAACAGCGGCAGGTGCCAGATCCCCCAGACCACGCCGAGGACGACCGTGCCGAGCAGCGGTCCGAAGTACGGCTGGATCCGGGGCAGGGCGAAGTCGCGCCAGCCGGGCTCCTCGGCCAGGCCGGTCGTCACGAACTGCAGGACGAGACCGGGGACGTAGAACGCGAGCGCCATGAGCGCCGGGGCCCGCACGTCCCCCTCGGAGAACAGGCCCGCGCAGAGGATGATCAGCGCCGGAACGCCGACGAGCGCCAGCGCGTACCAGCGCCAGTTCATCCGCCACCTCAGGATGCGGCCCATCCAGCGGCGCACGCCCTTCCTGCCGTCGACCACCCGGGTGACGAGGTAGGCCGAGAAGATCGGGCCCAGATAGGCCCCCGGCAGCATCAGCAGGAGCTGCGACATCAGGAGGTTGGGGGCCTCGAAGTCCCACAGGCCCAGACCGTGGTCGGAGAGGATGTAGGGGATCCAGGCGATCCAGCTCAGGCCGCACGCCAGGACGAAGAAGCTCACCAGGGGGCGCCGCGTGACGAGGCGGCGCCACCCGGCCGCGGGTTCCGTGGAGGGTGTGGAATCGGTCATGAGAGGTCCTTCGCTTCGGAGGGAACGCGCGAGCGGGGGCGCGCGTGTCGCGCACGGCGCCCCGTCGCGGTCGTCGGTCATGGGGGAACCTGGGGGATCCGCGCACGGACGGAGGGCCCGTGGCGGGGGATCGGGCCGTTACCGGCGGGGTGCCGGGAACGGGCC
>NZ_ANAX01000044.1:7112-11626 GCF_000341065.1 Nocardiopsis halotolerans DSM 44410
GTGAGCGCCTCGGCGGGCGGTGTGCGCAGGGCGACACGCGCCGGGACGACCACGGCGGCCAGCGCGGTCAGGAGTGTCAGCGCCACGAGCCCGAGCCCGGCCAGCGGCGGCACGTGGGGCACCGGTGTTCCGGTCATGACCAGGCTGAACGGCACGAGCGCGATCAGGTTGCCGACGGCACCGACGGCCAGGGCGAGGCCGCCGACGAACAGCGCCTCCCAGCGCAGCATGCCGAGCAGCTGCCGCCGTGTGGTGCCGATCATCCGCAGCAGCGCGAACTCGCGAACCCGCTCGCCGGTGGCCATGACCAGCGTGTTGACCACGGCGATCGCGACGAAGGCGGCGATCACCCCGAGCAGCGCGTAGTTGACCCACGAGTCGAGGCTCCGCGCCTGCCGCTGGCCCGCGAGGGCCTCCTCGCGGTCGGTGACGTCCGCCCGCGGTGACGCGTCGGCCAACTCCCGCACCGCCGCGGCGTCGGCACCGCTGACGAGCACCTGGTGGGCCGTCCGCCCGGTCGTGTGCGCGCGGGCCAGTTCGAACGGCAGCGTCACCGCGCCGAAGCCGAGCCCGCGGCCGTAGACGGCCACCACGCGCAACCGCACCCTGGCGCCGTCCCCCATCCGGAGGTCCATCTCGTCGCCGACCCCCACACCGGCGGCGTCCGCGGTGAGATCGCTCAGCGCGACCGTGTTCCCCTCCAGGTCGCTGAGCGACCCGGACCGCACGTCGAGGTCGAGGTTGCGCTCGACGCCCCCGACGGTGACGCCCTGTGCGGGCGCGGGCGTCAGCATGACCGCCGTCCCGCCCGCGGGCACCTCCTCGCCGACCATCTCACCGACCGCCGCGACCCCGTCCGCCACGTCCAGGGACTCCTCGGTCAGTACCTGGGTGCGGACGACCTCGGTCACCGCCGGGTCGCCGGGCAGGGCGCGCGCCTGTTCGGCGACCTCGGGGGGAAGGCCGACCGCGTCCCCCTCGGGGACGAGGACGTGCTCGGCCAGCATGCCGTCCGCCGCCTCGACCTCCGCGGCGTGCGACTGCGTGGTCTCCACGAAGATCGACGTGCCCGCGAACGAGACCATGAGCATCAGCGGCGCGACCGCGCTGGCGCGGCGCCGGGTGCCGGTCCGGGTGGCCGCGGCGGCCAGGTACCCCGAGGTCGGGGAGGCCCGGCCCGGAATCCATCCGGTCAGCCGGTAGGCGCCCCGCACGATCAGGGGGCCGAACAGCGCCGCCGCGACGGTCAGCAGCAGCGAGGAGGCCGCGGGCGCCGCCGCGGCGATCTGCCCGCCCTGGCCCAGCATCGTCAGGGGCAGCAGGCTGAACGCGGCGACGAGGGTCCCGGCGATGACGCGCCCGCGTCCGAGCTCACGGCGTTCCACCGCCGCCTCGCCCAGGGCCTCCACGGGCCGGATCCTGGTCGCCCGGCGCGCGGCCGACCAGCTCGCGAGCCACGCGACGCCGATCCCGACGAGTACGGCCGCGACCATCGGAACCGGTCCCACGGTCAGGGAGAACCCGGGCGGGACGAAGCCCCGCGCGGCGAGTTCACCGCGCAGCCAGTACGCGAGGGCGACCCCGGGCGCGACGCCGAGCACACCGGCGACGGCCGCGACCACCTGGATCTCCCGGAGGATCATGGCGCGCACCTGCTTCGGTGTGGCCCCGATGGCGCGCAGCAGGGCCATCTCCCGGTGCCGCTGCTGGATCAGGAGCCCGAACGTGCTCGCCACCACGAAGACCGCGATCAGCAGGGCCGTACCGCCACCGCTGCCGGACAGCGCGAGGAGCATGTTCCGCGCCTGCTCGCGCTCCGGGAACTCCGCGACCGCCCGGTCGTCGCCCGCGTACGCCCTCAGGGTGTCGGGGGGCAGCACCCCGGCGACCCGGTCCCGCAGTTCCCCGGGGTCGCCGTCGCCGTACACGCCGAGTGCGAGGCCGGGGTCCACCCACTCGACGCGGGCCACCCCCGGAAGGGCCCCGACCTCGTCCACGACGGCGTCGCCGACCCGTGCGCGCTCGGGCAGCGCGACGGCGTCGGTCTCCCCGCCGCCCGGGGGCAGTACCGAGTCGGCGCCGGCCACGATGACCGGGGCCACCGCGTACCGGTCGGGTTCGCCGCCGCCGCGGACACCGGTCTCCATCAGGATTCCGCACGCGGTCACCAGGGCCGCGGCGAACAGCAGCACGACGAACGACGCCACGAAACCGACGACGCGGCCGCGCAGCGTGGCCAGGGCCAGCCTCAGCATCAGCGCTCCTCCACGGACACCATGCGCCGGGTGATCGTGTCGACGGTCGGCGCCGAGAGGTGGTCCACGATCCTCCCGTCGGCGAGGATGAGGACGACGTCGGCGTACGACGCGGCCACCGGGTCGTGGGTGACCATGACGACCGTCTGCCGCGTGTCGTCCACCACGCGGCGCAGCAGCGTCAGCACGTCGGCCGCCGTGCGGCTGTCGAGCGCCCCGGTCGGTTCGTCGGCGAACACCACCTCGGGCCGGGTCACCAGCGCCCGCGCGATCGCCACGCGCTGCTGCTGGCCGCCGGAGAGCTGGGCGGGCCGGTGGTCGAGCCGGTCAGAGAGGCCGACGCGGTCGACCACCTCGCTCAGCCATGCGGGGTCGGCGCTCTTGCCCGCGAGCCGCAGCGGCAGTGTGACGTTGCCCAGCACGTCGAGGGAGGGCAGCAGGTTGAACGCCTGGAACACGAACCCCGCCCGCTCACGGCGCAGCTCGGTCAGCCGGTGTTCGGAGAGCCCGGACAGTTCCGTCCCGCCGAGGTAGACCGTGCCCGACGTCGGTGTGTCGAGCCCGGCCGCGCAGTGCAGGAAGGTGCTCTTGCCCGAGCCCGAGGGGCCCATGATGGCGGTGAACCCTCCGCGCGGCAGGTCGATCGACATCTCGCGCATGGCGTGCACGGCGTTCGCGCCCTCGCCGTAGACCTTGGTCACCCCCGCGAGGCGTACCGCCCACGAGGGCCGCCCGGCCCGGTCGGCCCCGGACGGGACGGCGCCGCCGTCCCCCGTCTCCGCGACCCTGGTGTCCGGTGTCCGTCCAGCATTCACCCGTCTGCTCCGTTCTCTCGCCCGGGAACGCGCTCACCGGCCGACGCGTCAGGCGGCGGGGCGTTCACCTGGGGTTCCGGGTACGCACGCGGGTGCGGGAACGGTGATCGGCGGGCCGCGCGTCAACCGGCGCGGGACGCGGCGAAGCGCCGCCGCGTCGTCACTCCGAGGATCTCGGTCCGGGTGGGACGGCGACCAGTGTCGTGTGAACCGATCGACCGTGCAGAATGCACGAACCGGGCAGAACGCCCGAACAGACGGGTGTGTCGGGGTGAAGGACTAGGGTGGGGATCCGTGGCGATCCTCATCATCACCCTCCTGGGGGTGGCCGCCCCCGTACTCATCGTCCAGCCGACCGCGGCCGGGTTCCTGACGCTCGCCCTCCAGTTCGTGCACAGCCTGCCGCGGACGAAACGACTGCGCGGCTGGTGGACGCTCGCGGCCCAGGCCGCGCTGTTCCCGTGGAGCGAGCCGAAGGGGTTCCTGGCCGCCTCCGTGCTGCTCATCGTCCCCGGCCGTGTCCGCTGGCCCGCGTTCTGCGCCGTCGGCGTCGCGGCGGGCCTGCTCTCCCCCGCCGACTTCTACGCCAGCGTGAGCGCCGCGGGGAACGCGCTGATGATGGGTCTGATCATCTTCGGCCTGACCCGGCTCAGCGACCTGCGCAGCGAACTGCACGCGGCCCGCAGGGAACTGGCCGCGCAGACCGTGGCCGACGAGCGCGAGCGCATCTCCCGCGACCTCGACACCATCCTCGGTTCGGCGCTGTCGGCCGTCATCGGCCTGGCCGACAGGCGGCGCCCGGCCGAGATCGCGGCGGTGGCGCGGGACGCCGCCGAGCGGGCTCGGCAGGCTCCCACGGCACAGCCGGAGACGGTACCGCGGGCCGACATGACCCCCCGGCTCGCGCTGCCCGTCATCCTCAGCGGACTGTCCATGTACGTGTTCGGAGCGCTGCTCTTCACAGCGGTGAGGCCGGACGGGCCCAACCTGGTCGGCTGCGCCGTCGTGCTGGCCGTCGTGGGATTCTACGTGCGCCACCTCCTCTCCGGGCGCGGCGGGACGCGGCTCCGGTACGTCCTGTGGGCGGTCCCCCTCCAGACGGCGCTGGCGTACGTACCCCTGGTCCGCCCCGAGGTCGAACTCGTCCACAGCCTGGTCGCCCTCTCGGCGGCGACGTCCCTCAGCGCGGTCCCCGGCCGCAGGGCGCCCTGGGCGGTGTTCACCGCCATCGTCCTGGGTGAACTGCTGGTCCTCGTGGCGGTGAAGCCCGAGCCCCTCGGCGTCATCCTCGTCATGGGCACGGTCCCGACCGTGGCCGTCACGATGATGTTCTACGGCCTGGCGCTGCTCACCCGCCTGGTCGCCGAGGTGCACGAGGCCCGGCGGGCACTCGCGGCGATCGCCGTGGCCAAGGAGCGCCGCCGCATCGCGGCCGACGTCCACG
>NZ_ANAX01000044.1:11632-21066 GCF_000341065.1 Nocardiopsis halotolerans DSM 44410
CGACCTGCTCGGCTACGGCCTGTCCGCGATCACCGTCAGGGCCGAACTCGCCGCCCGCGATCCCGAAGACGCGGACACGGAGTTACGGGACATCGCGCGGATGGCCCGCAGGACCCTCGCCGAACTGCGCACCATCCCGCACGACGGCCCGGAGGTCTCCCTGCACGTGGAGAGCGCCTCGGCCCGTGAGGTCCTCACCGCCGCGGGCGTCGACGTGCGGCTCGACATCGACGCCGGACTGCTCGACGACCGGGTCGACGCGCTGCTCGCCACCGTGCTCCGCGAGGCCGTCACCAACATCCTCCGGCACAGCCGGGCGCGCGAGGTCACCATCCGGGTGGCCGCCACCGACGCCCGCGTGCTCCTGCGCGTGGCCAACGACGGCGTCTCCCCCGGCGCCTCCGGCGCGCACGGCGACGCACGGACCGCGCGTCGCGGGGGGAACGGCATCGTCAACCTCACCGCGCGGGTGGCCGTGGCGGGCGGTGAACTCACCGCCGGGCCCACCGGCGACGGCGGGTACGAGCTCGTCGTGATCCACCCCGTGTCCCCCGGAGCGCGCTCCGGCGACCCGGACCCGGCACCGGCGGGGGCGTGAGCCGGCGGCGTCAGAGCCATCCCGCCTCGGTCGCGATGCGCACGGCGTCCAGGCGGTTGCGCGCGTCGAGCTTGACGACGATCGCCCCGAGGTAGTTGCGCACCGTGCCCCTGGCCAGGTGGAGCCGGGCGGCGATCTCGCCCGGATCGTCGCCCTCCCCGGCCAGGCGCAGCACCTCCACCTCCCTGGGCGTCAGCGGGTTCGCGGGGGCCTCGATGGTGGCCGTGGCCAGGTTCGGGTCGACCACCCGTTCACCGGCCGCCACCCGGCGGATCGCGTCGGCCAGCTCGGCGGGGGGCGCGTCCTTCATCATGAAGCCCCGGGCCCCGGCCGCCAACGCCCTGCGCAGCACCTCCGGACGTCCGATCTGGGTGAGGATCAGCGTGCGGCACCCGGGCATCCGCCCGAGGATCTCCGCGGCGGCCTCGATGCCGTCGACCCCCGGCATCTGGACGTCGAGGACGGCGACGTCCGGGCGGTGTTCGAGGGCGGCGGGCACGACGGCGTCCCCCGAGGACACGTCCGCGACCACCTCGATGTCCGGTTCCATGGCGAGCAGCGCCATCAGCGCGCCCCGGATCATGTGCATGTCCTCGGCCAGTAGAACCCTGATCACGCCCCGCTCCCCCACCTCAGCCACGGATCTGACATGGTACGTACCACGGTTCGCGGCCGGGCGCCGCACGAGGGGGTCGTCGGCGGACTCCCACAACACCGCCCGCCGGGGGCGGAGTGTCAGCCGTGCATACCGGGTCCTGAAGGTCCGGGGTCAGGTCAGTTCCCGCGCCAGCAGCGGGATCTGGCCGCCCGCCAGCACCGCGTCGACCTGCGCGGGCGAGAGCTGGTGGTTGAGCCGGTGCTCCTCGCCCTTCGTGGTGTTGCGCACGGTCAGCTCGGGGCCGGAGGACAGGGCGTCCTCCAGCCCGTCGAGGACGAGGACGTCGCCGGTGTCGATCCGGTCGTAGTCGCCGGGATCGTCGAAGCGCAGCGCCAGGACGCCGAAGTTGGCGAGGTTCTGCCAGTGGATGCGCGCGAAGGACTTGGCGACCACCGCACGAAGTCCGAGGTAGCGGGGGGTGATCGCGGCGTGCTCGCGGGAGGAGCCCTGGCCGTAGTTCTCCCCGCCGACCACGATGTGGCCGCTCCCCCCGGCGGTCTCCCGGGCCCGGCTCGGGTAGTCCTCGTCGATCCGGGTGAAGGTGAACTCGGCGAGCTTGGGGACGTTGGAGCGGAAGGGCAGCGCGCGGGCGCCCGCCGGGGAGATCTCGTCGGTGGAGACGTCGTCGCCGACCTTGAGCAGCACCGGCGCCTCGATCCGGTCGGGCAGCGGCGGGAAGTCCGGCAGCGCGGAGATGTTGGGGCCCTTCACGGGTTCGACCCGCGCCGCCTCCTCGCGCGGCAGCGGCGGAACCAGCATCGCGGTGTTGACGCTGGCCCTCTCCGGCAGCCGCAGGTCGGGGTGGGCCATGCCCAGTTCCTCGGCCAGGTCGCGCGGGTCGGTGATGACGCCGGTGAGCGCGGAGGCCGCCGCCGTCTCGGGCGAGCACAGCCAGACCGAGTCCTCCTTGGTGCCCGACCGGCCGGGGAAGTTGCGCGGGAAGGTGCGCAGTGAGTTGCGGCCGACGGCGGGCGCCTGTCCCATCCCGATGCAGCCCAGGCAGCCCGCCTGGTGGATGCGGGCCCCGGCCTCGATGAGGTCGAAGGTCGCTCCCATGCGGGTCAGGTCGGAGAAGATCTGGCGCGACGACGGGTTGACGTCGAAGCTGACCGCGCTGTCGGTCTGGCGGCCCCTGACCATGGCGGCGGCGATGGCGTAGTCGCGCAGCCCCGGGTTGGCCGAGGAGCCGATGACGACCTGGCTGACGTCGGTACCCGCCGCCTCGCGGACCGGGACGACGTCTCCGGGTGAGGAGGGCCGGGCGATCAGCGGCTCGATCCGCGACAGGTCGATCTCGTCGGTCACGTCGTAGTCGGCGTCGTCGTCGGGCAGCAGCTCGGTGAAGTCCTCCTCGCGGCCCTCGGCGCGCAGGAAGTCGCGTACCGCCCCGTCGGCGGGGAAGACCGTGGTGGTGGCGCCCAGTTCGGCGCCCATGTTCGCGATGACGTGGCGGTCCATGGCGGTGAGTGTGGCGACCCCGGGGCCGTGGTACTCGATGATCCGGTTCAGTCCGCCCTTGACGCCGTGCCGCCGGAGCATCTCCAGGATGACGTCCTTGGCCGAGGTCCACGGAGGCAGCTCACCGGTGAGGCGCACGCCCCAGATCCGGGGCGCCCGGACGCGCAGCGGTCGGCCGGCGATGGCCATGGCGACCTCCAGGCCGCCGACGCCGACCGCCAGCATGCCCAGCGAACCCGCGGCGCAGGTGTGGGAGTCCGAGCCGACCATCGTCTTCCCGGGTGCGCCGAAGCGCTGCATGTGCGTGGGGTGGGACACGCCGTTGCCGGGCTTGGAGTACCACATGCCGTAGCGGAGCGCCGACGTGTGCAGGAACGCGTGGTCCTCGGCGTTCTTCTCGTCGGCCTGCAACAGGTTGTGGTCCACGTACTGCACGCTGACCTCGGCGCGGGTGCGGTCCAGGCCGAGCGCCTCCAGCTCCTGCATCACCAGGGTGCCGGTGGCGTCCTGGGTGAGGGTCTGGTCTACGGCGATCCCGATGACCTCCCCGGGCGCCATCTCCCCCTCGACCAGGTGCGTGTCGATCAGTTTGCGCGCGACGCCGCGTCCCATCTCGTTCTCCCCTCGCCTGCTCCCTCCCTCGCTCCTGACCGCACGGACGCACGGCAAACGGGATACGGCCGGTCCCGACCGTTCCACGAGGGACAGCGGCGAGGGTCTTGTCACACAAACGGGTGTTCCGTACCATACTGGGCATCCATCGAATCGATTCGACGGACGCGTACACCCATTCGTCGAATCGATTCGACAACTCTGGAGGGAGGTCGCGATGGTCACCATCAAGGACGTCGCGGCGGCGGCGGGAGTGGCGCCGAGCACGGTGTCCTACGTGCTCAGCGGGTCCCGGAGGGTCTCCGAACGGACCCGGGCCGCGGTGCGCGCGGCCGTCGACGACCTGGGCTACCACCCCAACGCGGGCGCACGCTCCCTGCGCAGCACCCGCACCAACGTGATCGCGCTGGCCCTGCCCCTGGGATCGTCCAGCTACCTCCCCGTCGGCGGACGGTTCATGTACGGGCTGAGCAGCGCCGCCGGGAGGCTGGGCTACGACCTGCTCCTGCTCACCGTCCGCGACGGCGACGCCGGGGCGTACGGACTGGAGCGCGCCGCACGCAGCAGGCTCGCCGACGTCGCGGTGATCATGGGCGTCGAGATGGAGGACCCCCGGATCGGCGCGATGGACGCGCTGGGGTTCCCCGTGGTGGTCCTCGGACGCCCCGCCGACGAGGACGCCGCACCCTGGGCCGACCTCGACTGGGAGGAGGCCGCCGCCGCGTCGCTGCGGCTGCTCCACGACGCCGGGCACCGCAGACTGTGCTTCCTGTCGACGGTCGAGGAGGACATCGCCTCGGGCCGCAGCTACTCCGTGCGCGGTCTGCTCGGTGCCGAACGCGCCATGACCGAACTCGGCGTCGCCGTACGCACCCTCCCCTCGGCGGAGGACCCCGCCGAGCTGTACCGGCGGGTGGGNCGGCGGTTGGACGCACTGCTGGACGCCGATGACGCGCCCACCGCGCTCGCCGTCCAGCACCCCGCCGCCGTGCCCGGCGTCCTGCGGCACCTCGCGGAACGCGGGATCGACGTGCCGGGGGACCTCTCCCTGGTGGCCATCGGCAACTTCCCCGAGGACCTCGGCGGGCTCGACGTGACCCGGATCGAGCTGCCCGTCGAACGGATGTCGTCCGCCGTGACCCGGTTGGCCGTCGCCGCCGTGACGGGAGGCCCCGCCGGTGGGCGGCACGAACTCATACCGCCCGAGATCACCGGCGGCGGAACGGTCGCGCCTCCGCCCTGACCGGGGGCCGCCCCGCCCGACCGGCCCGGTGGCCCCGTCCCCGAATCCCCGCACCGAAAGCACCGTTGACAGCGCCAGCCCCTCAGGGCCGACGCCGCCCCCCTGTCCACACGAGGCACTGATGCAACAACATCCCCGTCGTCACCGTCCGCCCCGAGCGGTGTCCGCGACGGCCTGCGCCCTGGCGTTCTCCCTGGTGAGCGTCGGCTGCGCGGCCGAACGCGACCCCGACGTGTACACGATCATGAACTCCAGCACCGACGAGCCGTACCACACCTGGGACGGGGAGGCCATGGAGGCCTGCGGAGCCCAGGTGGGCGTGGAGGTGCGCCAGATCAGCGTGCCCGCCGACCAGCTCGTCCCCAAGGCCCTGCGGATGGCCTCGTCCAACTCCCTGCCCGACGTCCTGAACATCGACGGCTCGGACCTGCCGCAGTTCGCCGCCGCGGGCGGCCTGGTTCCGTTGGAGGAGGTCGGCATCTCCACGGAGGGCCTCTCCGAGGGGGCGCTCTCCATCGGCAGCTACGAGGGCGAGTACTACGGCGCGGCCCGGTCGGTGAACTCCCTCGGCCTCTTCTACAACGCGGACGTCCTCGCCGAGGCGGGCGTCGAACCGCCGGAGACCTGGGAGGAGCTGAAGGCGGCCGCCGCCGAGCTGACCGAGGGGGAGCGCTACGGCCTCGCCATCAGCGCCCTGGCCACCGCGGACGGCGTCTACCAGTTCCTGCCGTGGCTGTGGTCCAACGGCGGTGACGAACGGGAACTCTCCTCGGAGGAGTCGGTGGAGGCGCTGGCCCACGTCACCTCCCTGGTCGAGGAGGGATCGGTCTCGCCCTCGGTGGTCAACTGGACGCAGGCCGACGTGAACGACCAGTTCATCGCGGGCAACGCGGCCATGATGGTGAACGGACCCTGGCAGCTGCCGGTCCTGGAGGAGCACCCCGAACTCGACTGGGTCGTGACCGAGATCCCCGTCCCCGAGGCCGGGGACACCCCGATCGCCCCGATCGGCGGCACGACCTTCACCGTGCCGGTCAACAACGAGGACCCCGGGCGCGAACGCGTCGCCGGGGAACTCGTGGCCTGCCTGACCACGGCGGAGGCGCAGCTGGACTGGTCGACCAAGGGCAGCAACGTGCCCGTCGACCGCGAGGCGGCCGAACGGTACCGCGACCTGGTCCCGGAGCTGGCCCCGTTCGTGGACCAGGTGCGCACGGCGCGCAGCCGGACCGAGTACGTCGGCACCGAGTGGAACACCTACTCCCAGGCCATCGGCACCGCGTTGCAGGCGGCGCTCACCGGCCAGGCGAGTCCCCGGTCGGCGATGGAGACGGCGCAGGCCCGGGTCGAGGCGCAGCTGGGGGGTCGGTCATGACGATGACGGCGACCGCGCCGCGCAGGCGCCAGGTCCTCACGAAGTGGCTGTTCATCGCCCCCGCGCTGCTGTACATGCTGCTGTTCTTCGGGTATCCGCTCGTCCGCAACGTGGTGATGAGCTTCCAGGACTACACCTTCGCCACGTACTTCACGGGGGAGGCGCCGTTCAACGGCCTGGACAACTGGCGGGCCGTCTTCGCCAACGACCTGTTCGGCGCGTCCCTGTGGCACACCCTCGTGTTCACGGTGGGCTCGCTGGTGGGCCAGTTCGGCATCGGCATGGCGCTCGCGGTCTTCTTCAGCCGCCGGTTCCCGCTGTCGGGGATCATGCGGTCCCTGCTCCTGCTGCCCTGGCTGATCCCCATGGTCGTGGCCGGCACCGTCTGGCGCCGGGTCCTGGACCAGGAGACCGGCGTGCTGAACGAGTCGCTCCAGGCGCTGCACCTGACGTCGTCGGCCGTCCCCTGGCTGAGCAGCCCCGACTTCGCCCTGCTGTCGGTCGTGCTGGTCAACATCTGGATCGGGATCCCCTTCAACATGGTGATCCTCTACGGCGGGCTCCAGGAGATCCCGGCGGAGCTGCGCGAGGCGGCCGTCCTGGACGGCGCGGGCCCGTTCCGGTCCTTCTTCCAGGTGACCCTGCCCATGCTGCGACCCGTCGTGACCGTCGTGCTGGTGCTGGGCTTCATGTCGACGGTGAAGATCCTGGACCTGATCCTGGCGCTCACCAACGGCGGCCCCGCGCACTCCACGGAGACGCTGGGCACCCTCACCTACCAGCTGTCGTTCCTCCAGCTCGACTTCGGCCAGGGCGCCGTCGTCGGCAACGTCCTGATCCTGGTCAGCATGGTGTTCGCGGTGATCTACCTGCGCGCCAACCGAGGAGGTGTCACCCGATGAGCACCCTGTCGAACAGCACCGCGCCTCCGGCCGCGGGCCCCGCCCCGAGCGGCGCGGCGGCGAACGCCGTACGGCGGCCCAGGCGACCGCTCATGACGCGCAGGGCGCGGGGCGACGCGGCGAGCGTCGTGTTCGGCGTCCTCGTCCTGGCCGTCCTGCTGTTCCCGCTGTACTGGATGGTCAACACGGCGCTGCAACCGGACGCCGCGATGGTCGAACTCCGGTGGTTCCCGCACACCCTCGACCTCAGCAACTTCCAGCGGGCCTGGGAGTCGCAGGCGGGCAACCTGCTCACCTCGATCCTGGTGGCGCTCGGCGCGGTCGCGGTCTGCCTCGCCGTCGCCGCCCCGGCCGCCTACGCCCTGGCGCGGTTCCGGCTGCGCGGCGCGGAGACGGTCGTGTTCGCCACCCTGATCACCCAGATGGTTCCGGGCATCGTCGTGGCGAACGCGCTGTACAACGCCTACGTCGAGCTGGAACTGGTCAACTCCTACCTGGGGCTGATCCTGGCCGACGCGTCCCTGGGGATCCCCTTCACGATCGTCCTGCTGCGCGCGTTCATGGTGTCCATCCCCGAGGAGGTGCTGGAGGCCGGGATGCTCGACGGCGCCGGGCAGCTGCGCGTCCTGGTCTCGGTCGTGCTGCCGATGAGCCGCAACGCGCTGATCACCGGTGGCCTGTTCACCTTCCTGTTCGCGTGGTCGGACTTCCTCTTCGCGCTGACCCTGAACACGACCGACGCCGTGAAGCCCGTGACGCTCGGCATCTACGAGTACATCGGCGCGCACGTCGGGGACTGGGGCGCGGTCATGGCCGTGGCCGTCCTCTCCTCGGTCCCGGCGGCGGTGCTGCTGGTCGTCGCGCAGAAGTACGTGGCCGCCGGAATCTCCGGAGGATCGATCAAGTGACCCGACGCCGACCGCGCCACCGACGAACCGAGACGAAGACGAGAGGGAAGAACCGCCCATGAAGTTCACCGACGGCTTCTGGCAGATGAGGGAGGGCGTCCGCGCGAACTACGCGCGCGAGACGCGCGACGTCCAGGTACACGACGACCGGTTCACCCTCTACGCCCCGGTGCGTCCGATCGGGCACCGGGGGGACACGCTCAACACACCGCTGATCACGGTCGACTGCTGGTCGCCCGCCCCCGACGTGATCGGTGTGCGGACCACGCACCTGGCCGGGTCGGTCCGGCGCGCCCCGGCGTTCGACGTGGCGGACGACCCCGACGCCGCGCCCGTGGTGACGCGGGAGGACTCCGCGATCGAGCTGACCAGCGGGGCGCTGTCGCTGCGTGCGAGCACCGAGGGCCCCTGGCGGCTGGAGTTCCGCTCGGGTGAGACCACGCTGACCAGCGTCGACGCCAAGGGCACCGCCTTCGTCGAGGACGCGGACGGCGCCCACCACGTGCTCGGGCAGCTGTCGCTGGGGATCCGCGAACTCGTGTACGGCATGGGTGAGCGCTTCACCCCGTTCACGCGCAACGGCCAGACCGTGGACATCTGGCAGGCCGACGGCGGCACGAGCAGCGAGCAGGCCTACAAGAACGTGCCGTTCTACCTGACCAACCGGGGCTACGGGGTGTTCGTGGCGCACTCGGGGCCGGTGTCGTTCGAGGTCGGCTCGGAGTCGGTGGGCCGCGTGCAGTTCAGCATCGAGGACCACGCCCTGACGTACTACGTCATCCGCGGGGAGACCCCCAAGGAGATCCTCGCGAGGTACACCGCGCTCACCGGTCGTCCCGCGCTGCCCCCGCAGTGGTCGTTCGGGCTGTGGCTGTCCACGTCGTTCACCACCTCCTACGACGAGGACACGGTCAACCGCTTCATCGACGGCATGGCCGAGCGGGAGATCCCGCTCAGCGTGTTCCACTTCGACTGCTTCTGGATGCGCGAGTTCCACTGGTGCGACTTCGAGTGGGACCCGGACGTGTTCCCCGACCCCGTCGGCATGCTCTCCCGGCTCAGGGCGCGGGGTCTGCGGACCTGTGTGTGGATCAACCCCTACATCGCCCAGCGGTCGGCGCTGTTCGAGGAGGGCGCCCGGCTGGGGCACCTGGTCCGGCGGCCCGACGGGACGGTGTGGCAGTGGGACATGTGGCAGGCGGGGATGGCGCTGGTCGACTTCACGTCCCCCGACGCGCGCGCGTGGTACGCGTCCAAGCTCAAACCCCTGCTCGACATGGGCGTGGACTGCTTCAAGACCGACTTCGGCGAGCGGGTGCCGACCGACGTCGTGTGGTCGGACGGCTCCGACCCGCAGGGCATGCACAACTACTACGCGCAGCTCTACAACGAGACGGTGTTCGACCTGCTGGTCCGTGAGCGGGGCGAGGGGGAGGCCGTCCTCTTCGCGCGCTCGGCCACGGCGGGCGGCCAGAGCTTCCCGGTGCACTGGGGCGGGGACTGCGCCTCGTCGTTCGACGCCATGGCGGAGAGCCTGCGCGGCGGACTGTCCCTGGGACTGTCGGGGTTCGGCTTCTGGAGCCACGACATCGGCGGTTTCGAGGGCACCCCCGACCCGGCGGTGTTCAAGCGGTGGCTCGCGTTCGGCCTGCTCTCCTCGCACAGCAGGCTGCACGGCAG
>NZ_ANAX01000045.1 GCF_000341065.1 Nocardiopsis halotolerans DSM 44410
TACGACGACGAGGCGACCGAGGTGGCCCGCGCGTTCACCCGGCTCAAGTGCGAGCTCATGCCCTACCTGTTCGGTGCGGCCGTGCGGGCGCACCGCGAGGGCGTGCCCGTGATGCGCGCGATGCTGTTGGAGTTCCCCGACGACCCGACCTGCCACCACCTGGACACGCAGTACATGCTGGGCGACGACCTCCTGGTCGCCCCCGTCCTGAGCCCGGACGGCTCCGTCGAGTACTACGTGCCCGAGGGCGAGTGGACGCACCTGGTCACGGGCGAGACCGTGCGGGGTCCGGCCTGGCGCCGCGAGACGCACGGCTTCGACTCCCTGCCCCTGCTGGTCCGGCCGCACGCGGTCGTCCCCGTCGGCGCGGTGGCGGACCGTCCCGACTACGACTACACGGACGGGCTGACCCTGCGCGTGTACGGCGCCGGGGACGCGGCCCCGGTGACCACCACGGTCGTTCCGGCCGCCGACGGCTCCGCCGCCGCGGTCTTCCACACCGAACGGTCCGGGGAGAGGGTCACCGTGGCGGCCGAGACCGCTCCCACCCACGGATGGAGGGTCCTCCTGGTCGGCGTGCGCGGGGCCGAGGCCGACGGCCCCGGCACGGAGGTCACCGTGACCGACGGCGGAACCCTGGTGTCGGTTCCGGCCGGTACCGCCCGCGTCGGCCTCCGCCTGCCCTGACCCGGGCCGGGTCCCCTCCGGAGCGTCCGCGTTCCGGAGAGGGCCGGGGTGAGTGAGCCGTCAGCTCTCATGGGACTGCTCCCTGGGCGGGGGAACTGGGTTTCCAGTCCACCTTCCGGGGAGCGGTTCGCGGTGCGGGCCCGGCGCGGGACCCGGCACGGGGCGGCCCCCCGGCGGACGCCCGGAACCGGCGTGTCCTAGTGTCGGGCGCATGACGGACGGGGTACCGCCGACCGCGCGCGAGGTGGCCGACCGGGTGGCGCGGCGGGAGACGAGCGCGGTCGACGTGGTCCGGGAGGCGCTGGCCGCCGTCGACCGGATCCACGACCTGCGCGCCTTCGTCTCGGTCTGGCCCGAGGCGGCGCTGGCACGCGCCGCCGCGGTGAACGCGGCCGTGGCGCGCGGCGAGAGTCCGCCGTTGGCCGGGGTGCCCCTCGCCGTGAAGGCCCCCGAGGGAACCGGCTCCCTCCAGGCACGGCGCCTGGTCGCGGCCGGTGCGGTGCCCGTGGGGGCCACCGCGGTCCCCGGGCCCGGAACCGCGTGGAAGACCTGGGGCCGCACCGAACGGGGCCCCACCCTCAACCCGTGGCGGCACGACGTGGTTCCGGGCGGGTCGTCGGCGGGCTCGGCGGTCGCGGTGGCCGCCGGGGCGGTGCCGATGG
>NZ_ANAX01000046.1 GCF_000341065.1 Nocardiopsis halotolerans DSM 44410
GGGTCCACCAGGATCCCCGCCGCCTGGTGCGGGGTCGTGGGCTACAAACCCACCACGGGCCTGCTCCCCGCGCGCGACCGCGCCGGGCTGACCGTCGGCGGTCCGATCACACGGCGGGTGGGCGACGTCGACCTGTACCGCCGGGTGGTGCTGGGCTCCGGCGCCGAGGCGCTACCCGCCCGGCCGCGGGTGGCGTGGTCTCCCACCCTGGGCTTCAACCGGCCGGACCCGGCGGTGCTCGCGGTCGCCGAACGCTCCCTCCGCGCCTGGGCGTCCGCCTCCGGGGTGGACCTGCGTGAGCCCGCGCTGGAGCTCACCGACCCGGCCGCGAGCTGGACCGCGCGCCGGGAGCACGGCGACGGGGACGCCCACCGCGACGCGGACCGGCGCAACCGGGCCGCGCTGGACGACCTCTTCGGCTCCGTCGACCTGCTGGCCACCCCGACCACGCCGAACCGGCCCCACCCCCACGAGGGGCCGGGCGACGAGCTGAGCGTGGGGTTCACCTGGCTGTTCAACCTCACCGGCCACCCGGCGGTGAGCGTTCCGGCCGGGTTCACCCCCGAGGGCCTGCCGGTGGGGCTGCACCTGGTGGCGGCCCCGCACCGCGACGGCGTGCTCCTCGCCGCCGCCACCGACCACGAGCGCCTCCGGGACGGCGAGGCCGTCCCGGAGGGCCCCCTCTCGGGGTGCGTGACCAGGCCCCACCAGAGATCCACGACCCGCCTCCCGGGGTGGCGGTCGTCGACCACCCCGGCCCCCGACACCCAGGAGTGAGCCACCGTGCCGTACCCAGAAGACGATGACCGCTCCGTGGACGGACCGCGCGACGCGCGGAAGGACCTCGTCGCCCGCGGCGAGCGGACGCCCCCGGACAGCGCACCGGGGATTCCCGCCGGGCGGACGCGTGCGGGCGGACCGTGGTCGGAGAGTGAACAGGCGGCCCCGTTGGTCCTGGACACCGACATCGGCGGTGACCCCGACGACGCGATCGCCGTGGCGGCCGCGGCCCGGACCGTTCCCGGGTTGGCCCTGGTCCTGACCAACGACGAGACGGGCGGCGACACCGCCTACGGCCAGCGGGCCCGCCTGGCCCGTCACCTGCTGGACCTCCTGGGACGCGACGACGTCCCCGTCGTCGCCGGACACGGCGTCGGCGGCACACGCTACTTCTGCGAGGGTCCCCTCGTCCCCTCCGAGGTGCCCGAGCAGCCGCGCGACGTGGTGTCCGCGGTCCGCGGCCTCCTGGAGCGCTCCGGGGGGACCGTGCGATGGGTGGGTATGGGTTCCCTCAGCAATCTGGCCCGTGTCCTCAAGGAGGTCCCCGAGGCGCGGGAACGCCTCCGGGTGACCCAGATGGGCGGCGCCCTGAACTACCGGGACCCGTCCCGCGCGGAGCACAACTTCCGCATGGACACCGACGCGGCCCACGCGGTGTTCGAGGAGCTCGCGCGCGGGAGGCTCACGGACTTCCAGTTGGTCACCTCCGACGTCACCTTCCGCCCGGAGATCGAGGTGACGCGCGACAGCGCCCTCTACGGTCTGTTCGCCGACGGAGACGGCGGCTGGCGGGGGCTGCTGCGCCACCACCTCGACCTGTGGTTCGAGGCGTTCCACCCCGGCAGCATCCAGCACGACGCCCTGGCCCTCACGACCGCGCTGCGCATGCCCCACGTCAGTCTCAGCCTGAGACGCGTCGCGCTCGACGATCTGGGGCGCATGTCGCGGAGCGAGCGAGGCGCCGAGGTGTGGCTGAGCTCCTCGGCCAGGTACGCGCCCTTCCTCCGGTGGTTGGAGGGCGCGCTCTCCCGCACGGAAGCCGAAACGCCTCCCGGGCCCGCCCGCCCCGGGGAGAACCGGAGCGGGTGGGGATCCGGGGTCGGCCCCCGGTAGACGGCGGCTTTCCACGGCGCGGCACCCGGCGGGTGCCGCCCGCAGTCGTCGCTGGCTCAGACTCCGGTCAGTTCGCCATGCCGCCGCGCGCCTGGGCGCGGGCGTGGACGGGGGTACGGGTGCCGGTGCCGGTCACGGGGATCCCCGAGCCGGTCGAGGTAGAGGCGGATGGCGGCGGTCAGGTCACCCATGTCGTCGGCCTGTTCCGGGACGGGCGGGGCTGGGGAGGCGGCCAGCAGGTCACCGACCGGAACCCTCGGGTGCGGGGGCATGTAGGGGCGGACCAGGGCGCCCGCGTCCCGGTCGGGCTCGGAACGAGGGGCGGAGACTTCGGTTCGGGGCCGTGCGTGGGGCGTTCGCGTGCGGTCGTCGCGCTCCCGGCGCGGGGCGCGCGGTGCGGGATGCCGGTTGGCTGACGTCGGCGCGGGCGTGGGCGGCAGTTCCGGGCGCCGGGGCGGCGGCGTGATCGCGGCCCTCTCGCGCCTGGGGTGTTGGGGGACGAACACGTGGGCCAACGCGATGGCCAGGATGGTGGCGGTCAGGGCCCACACGCGCCCGGCCAGACTCTGGCGGGGCCTGCGGTGTCGGCCGATAGGGTGTTCCACGGTCTTCCTCCTGGTTGCCTCAGGTGGTGGATCGAGCCCCGGCCCGGTGTTCGCGCACCGGTCGGGGCGCCTTGTTTTCTGTTGTGCTCGGGCGGGTGTCATTGGCCCGGTGGGGCTGCGCTTCCCGCCTGTGTTGTTTCAGGCCTCGACGGTGTCGAGGACTGGCGCGTAGGGGTCGATGTGCGCCCACACCGTCAACGGCCCTCCGGGTTCGCCCCGCCAGCCCCACTCCACACTCAGGCGGTCGACCAGGTGCAGGCCCCGGCCGCAGGTCGCCAGCGGGTCGTCCTCGGGTGACAGTCGCGGGAGGCAGGAGGTCTGCCCCGGGCGCGGCCCGTCGTCGGTGACCGCCAGGCTCAGAACGTGGTCGGACAGGTGCCACATCTGGATCTTGACGCGGCCGTCCCTGCCGCCGGACGCGGTGTGCAGCCAGGCGTTGGTCACCAGTTCGCTGGCCACGAGCAGGAGCGGGAAGGTCCGGTAGGCGGGAACACGCGCACCCCTCTGGCACCAGCTACGAACCTGCGCCACCTGCTCGGGCTGGGAACCGAAGAACGCCGTGCGCACGCCGGTTCCCGCCTTCCCGCGACGCGGCAGCCCGCTGCCCTCGTCGCGCCAGCTCTGCTCTACGGTCCGCCTCGGTCGCGGTACGCCAAAGCCATCCATCGTGCTCCTCCAAGTGCCAGAAGTGAACCGAGTCGCGCGCGAGGTGGCCTGGGCACACACCCGCTCGGCGCTGGAACCCAACCTGATCGGCTGGATCCTTCACCAGGATGGACCGCCAGATCTAAAACTGCAATAGTTCAGAAAGAAGTAGTCCAGTATGTACGATTGCACTAGTGAATGATGCAATGTGATACGGTTCACGTGGAACCAGGAGGTGCAGCATGGCCGCACGCCCGAGCCCGACCGCGCGCCAACGACGCCTGATGGCGGAGCTGTCCAGGCTTCGAAGCGGGTCAGGACTCTCCCGTGCCGAAGTCGCCGAACGCATCGGCATCACCGACAGCACCCTGTGGAGATACGAGACGGGCATGACCAGGCCAAAGCCAGGGGACGTGGCCATTCTGCTCGATGTGTACGGGGTGCATGGGGCGGAACGCGAAGAACTCGTCGAGATGGCGAAGCACGCCCGCAAACGCGGCTGGTGGCATCGCCATCGACAGGCCCTCAAACCCGGGTTCGACAGCTATATCGGCTTGGAGGCCGCCGCCTCCGTCGTCCGCACCTTCCAAACCATCGTGGTCCCGGGGATCCTCCAGACCGAGGCCTACGCCCGTGCGGTGACCGAGCAGACCGCCATCACTTCCGCACCTGACCTGATTGACGAGAAGGTCCTGGTGCGCATGTCCCGCCAAGAACTCATCACCCGCACCGACGAGCCACTTCACGTGGTCGCCGTGCTGGATGAGGCGGTACTTCGGCGTCAGGTCGGCGGCCCCGAGACCATGCAAGAGCAACTCTGGCACCTCGTGGAACTCGCCGACCGGCCGAACGTGACCATCCGCGTCGTACCGTTCCCACACGGAGCCCATGCCGGGATGGACGGGCCGTTCTATCTCCTGGAGTTCCCCGAGCAGGCCGACCCGGACCTGGTCTACCTCGAACAGGCCGGTAGCGGGCTGGTTCCGGAGAATCCCGAAGAGGTGCGCCGGTATACCCTGATGTTCGGGAGCCTGCTGGGCAAGGCACTCAAACCCGATGAGTCGATCCTCTTCATGCGTGGGCTCCTGAACGACGAACAGTAGGCCCACCTCGGAGAAGAGGAGGCACGGGAATGACCGCGCCACACCACCACACCTGGCACAAGAGCAGCTACAGCACCAACGGTGGCGAGTGCGTGGAGGTCGCGGAGGGAAAGAGCGTCCTGGTGCGCGACACCCAGAACCGCGAACTCGGTCACCTCACCTTCACCACCCCCGAGTGGACCAGCCTCCTCAACACCCTCAAAACGCGCCAGCCGTAGCCGTGCTGGGTACTCCGGACAGTGCCGGGGTACCCCGCGCGTCACTCGCTCACCGGGCCGCGTTCACCGTTCACCGATGTGCGGCCAGCACCGCCGCGAGGCCCTCTCGCAGGTCCCTGACGAAGTACCCGGGAACCTCCAGCGACGGGAAGTGGCCCCCCTTCTCGGGCTCCCTCCACCGGACGATCTGCCGGTACCGCTCCTGCGACCAGGGGCGCGGATACTTCTCGATGTCGCGGGGATACGTGGTGATCGCCGACGGAACATCGACCCGGAGCTCGGGATCGAGCGAGTCGTGGCTCTCGTAGTAGATCCGGGCCGACGACGCGCCGCTCCGCGTCAGCCAGTACAGGGTGACGTTGTCGAGGACCCTGTCCCTGGAGATCGTCTCGAACGGGCTGTCCTCGGTGTCCGACCACTCGGCGAACTTGTCGAGGATCCAGGCGAGCAGTCCGACCGGTGAGTCGACGAGCGAGTACCCGATGGTCTGCGGCCGGGTCGCCTGCTGCTTCGCGTACGCCGCGCGGTGGCGCCAGAAATCGCGGGTCTCCTCGGTCCACCCGCGCTCGACCGCCGTCAGCCCGTCCGTCGACAACCCGGGCGGCGCCTCCGCGAACGTCGTGTGGATGCCGAGGACGCGCTCCGGGAACCTGCCGCCGAGAACCGTGGTGATGTTGCCTCCCCAGTCCCCGCCGTGGGCCAGGAACCCGCCGTAGCCGAGCCTTCCCATCAGCTCCACCCACGCGGCCGCGATCCTCTCCGTTCCCCACCCGGTGGCGACCGGCTTGTCGCTGTAACCGAAGCCCGGCAGCGACGGGGCCACGACGTGGAACGCCGGCGCGTCCGCGTCCTCCGGATCCGCCAGCTCGTCCACCACGTCGACGAACTCGGCGACGCTGCCCGGCCAGCCGTGCGTCAGGACGAGGGGAGTGGCGTCCGCGCGCGGGGACCGGCGGTGCAGGAAGTGGATTCCCAGACCGTCGATGGTCGCGCGGAACTGGCCGATGCGGTTGAGGCGCTCCTCGAACGACCGCCAGTCGTACCCGGTGCGCCAGTGGTCCACGACGTCGACGAGGTCGGCGAGGGGAACACCCTGGTCCCACCGTCGGGGACCGGGCTCGGCGCGACGGACCGTCTCGGCCTCCGGCAGCCGCGCCG
>NZ_ANAX01000047.1 GCF_000341065.1 Nocardiopsis halotolerans DSM 44410
TCGTCCAGGTCGTCATCGGTCGCGTGGGCTTCGAACGCGTGCACGTCGCCGTTGGGACGGGGCATGGGACCTCCTGGCCATCACCGAACCGGTCGCGACCATCGCGAACCAGCTAAGACGGTTCTAACAGCCGCCCATACCCGTGCGCAACCAGCTATGGTGGTTCCATGCGCGCTGAGTTCCCTGACTTCCGCCTCGGCAACGTGCTGGCGACCAGCTTCACGGCGACCCTGACGGAGCGCTGCGGCGACGCCGTGGAACGCATCCCCACACCGCACCGGCTCGTCGACTGGCTGGCGGTGAACGGCCTCGCCGTGGACTCCTGCACCACCACCCAGCTCGAACTCGCCCGGGAACTGAGGGAGTCGATCCACGCCGCCGCGACGGCGGCCGCGGTCCAGGACGCCCTCCCCGCGTCCGCCGTCCACGTCATCAACGACCGCAGCACCCAGGGCCGGGCCGCGGCGACCCTGACGCCCGGGGGTGAACGGCGGTGGCGGCTCGGCTCGGCCTCCCGCGTGGAGGACGCCCTCAGCGTGATCGCCGCCGACGCGATCAGCGTCATCGCGGGCGAACGGGACGGAAGACTGGCCCTGTGCGCGTCGCCGACCTGCCGGGCCGCCTTCTTCGACACCAGCCGAAGCCGCACCCGCAGATGGTGCGACATGAACACGTGCGGGAACCGTCAGAAGAAGGCGCGCTTCAACGCCAGGCAGCGCGGGTGAAGCCGACAGTCGATCCCGTCAGGCCGTCGCGGAGGCGTCTCCGTCGCCCGGCGCGCCGCAGCCCGAGAGCAGGTGCATCCAGCTGTCGGTGAGCAGTTCGAGCGCCTGGTCACGGTCCACGTCCCAACCGTGCCGCGTCCAGCGCTGGGCCAGCTGGTCGAGCTGGGAGAGCGCGAGCACGGCACGCGTGTACCTGGTGTCGGGCTCGAAGCGCCCGGCCCGGTCCAGCCCCTCCCTGATGTCGCCCATGGCTTCCTCGAACCACATGTGGACCAACTCGCGCAGCTCGGGGTCGACCGCCGCCGCCTGCGTGGCCGAGATGATGTGGGGACGGACGCCGTCCCACCCGTCCATCGTGTCGCGCAGCCAGGTCCGGATTCCGTCCCTGGAACCGAGCCGGACCGCGGCGACGAGCTCCTCCGACGTCCACCCGCGATCCGGTGACCCGTCGCGCCCGAGCAGCTCGTTGAGCTGCTCGATCAGCGCGCGCATGAGGTCGGTCCGCGAGGAGAAGTACGCGTAGAACGTCGCCCGGGTCGTACCCGCGGCCCTGGCGATGTCATCGACCGTCGTCGCCGCGTACCCCTTCGTCTCGAACAGGCCGAGAGCCGTCGAGAGCAGGAGCCGACGGGTCATCTCCTTCTGTGCGGTACGCAGATTGGCCACGACGGTCGAGCCTATCAGCGGGGTACACGGGCGCCCCCGGGCGTCGGGGCCGGACTCTGGCGGCCGACCGTCCCCCCGTCACACGGACTCCTCCGGCGTCACGCGGGCGTCACGCATCAGGGCGGCGTAGCCGTCCTCCAACGTGGCGGCGACGGGAACGGCGCCCGCGGGAGGGGCGTCGGTGACGACGCGGTAGCGCATGCCGTCGCCGGTGGACGCGGCGTTGGTGACGGAGAGGTCCCCGACGGGCTGCGGACCGCCCGTGTCGACGTGGTAGGTGCGGTCCTCCGCGAAGGCGGTGAGGCCCGGGACCGAACCGTCGTAGACGATCCGGCCCGCCACCAGGACGGCGGCCCGGGAGCAGGTCTGGGCGACGTCGTCCAGGATGTGCGTGGACAGCACCACGGTGCGCCGCCCGCCCAGCCCCGCGAGCAGGGAGCGGAAACGCATGCGCTCCTCCGGGTCCAGGCCCACGGTCGGCTCGTCCACGACCAGCAGGCGGGGATCCCCCATGAGCGCCTGCGCGATGCCCATCCGCCGCTTCATGCCACCGGAGAAGCCGCCCAGGCGCCGCTTGGCGCTGTCGGCCAGGCCGACCCGTTCGAGCAGTTCCTCGGCCCGGGCCCGGCGGGCCCGCCCGTCGTCGATCCCCTTGAGCAGGCCGACGTAGTCGAGGAACTCGCGGGCGCTGAGGTCGGGGTAGGGGTCGAGGTGCTGCGGCAGGTAGCCCAGCATCCGTTTGACCGCGGCGCGCCCGGCCCGGTCACCGAGGTCGTGCCCGCCGACGGTGACGCGCCCCGCCGAGGGCCGCAGGACGCCGGTGAGCAGCCGCATCAGGGTGGTCTTGCCAGCCCCGTTCGGGCCGAGCAGGCCGATCATGCCCCCGCCGAACTCCAGGTCCACCGCGTCCAGTGCCGTGTGCCGACCGAAGTTCCTGGTCAGTCCGTTGACGGTGACGTCCATCGGATCACCTTCTCCGCATCATGATCAGGCGCGCGCAGCCGACCATCAGGGCCGTGCCCAGCAGCACGCACGCGAGGTTCACCAGACCGGTCACCGCGCCGTCGGGGGCGGGGCTGAGCCAGTCGATCTGTCCGCGCCCGGCCCAGGCCGGGGTGGTGCCGAACCACGCCTGGGCCGGGTACTCACCGGAGGGGACCAGGACGGTACCGACCGGGGTGGGGGCCCACAGCAGGGCGTAGTTCCAGCTGATGGCCCAGAACCACAGCGGGATCACCAGGAACCGGGCCAGCGTGACCGGGAGGACCAGGCCCAGCAGCGAGGCCAGCGCCGCCGTCCACGCGCAGGCCGGGAGCACGACGAGCAGGAAGGCCAGCGCCGACCACCCCAGCGCCATGGCGTCTCCCGTGCGCACCGCGATGACCGCGCCCAGAACCGCGACCAGGGCCAGGACGGGGACGAGCGCGACGGCGAGCGCGCCGCCGAGGACGCCGGTGACGCGAACCGTCCCGTTCAGCGGCGCGGTGTCGAGGAGTTCGTCCATCCCGGTGGCCCCGCCGCGGCGCAGCCGGTCGGCCAGCACCACGGCGACGCCCACGGGCACGAGGAGGGCCAGCCCCTCGGCCATCACACCGGCGTTGAGCCGCGCGCTCTCCTGCCCGGTCAGGGGCGCGAGGGCGATGACCAGCCCCAGCAGGGCCACCGGGACCATGCCGATCCACACGGCCCTGGCCCGCGCGGCCATGCGCGCCTCGTAGCGGACGACCGCACCGACCGCCGCGATCCTCGTCATCGTGCCTCCGTACGTCGTCGGGTGTCCCGGGAGAGCCGAGTGGCCCGGGTGACCTGAGAGAGCCAGGTGTCCCCTCCCGCCCCACAGGCCCCGCGCGCGGTCCGTCCTCATCTCGGGGACTCCTTCGCCAGGACCCGGGCGGGGTCGTCGAGGGCCCGCAGCCCGCGCCAGACCAGCAGCGCCCCCGCCACGGCGCAGACCGGCCGGTCCACCGCCGGGGGGACGTGGGCCGCCCAGAGGAGGGCGTAACCCAGCCACACGGCGATCAGCGTTCCCGACGCGGCGGCGACCGAGTCCCACCGCGCCCACGTCCACAGCGCGACCCCGGACAGCGGCGCGGCGGTGCACAGCACGGCCACGGCCGACTCCGCACCCCCGGACGCGACGACGGACACCCCTTCCGTTCCGGACGCGGGGGCGAGCGCGGTGCCTCCCGCGACGGCGCCCGAAACCGCGGCGAGGACCGCCATGATCCCGAGCCGACGCGCCACCAGGACCGGAACGGGCACGGGCGTGGACAGGTGGAGTTCCCATATCCGCTCCCCGCCGAGCATCGCCATGACGCACAGCGCCACGAGACCGGCCAGCGCGGTGCCGGAGACCGGGAACAGGGACGACCGCGCCTCCGGAGGGAACGCGGCCACGGCCGCGCCCGCCGCGACCCCGGCGGCCGGCAGCGCCCAGACGGCGGGGCCGCACCGGCGCGCCTCGTGGCGCAGCAGCGGTGCCGCGGCGGACGCGCTCCGCCCGATCACGCCGCACCTCCCAGCAGGCCGCTCCGGGGACGGGTGACGAGGAAGGCGGCGGCCCCGATCAGCAGCAGCGCCGCCGCCAGGGTCCCGACGTTGGTGGTCCACACGGTCGCGGCCACCCGGAGGAGGCCCCCGGGTACCGGCAGCAGGTCTCCCGCGGTCGCGGCCACCCCGGCCAGCCATCCGCAGCCTCCCAGCACCGCCCCGACCGTCGGGGAGTGCCACACCGACCCGAACGCGGCGAGCGCCGCCGTGAGCAGGGCCGGGCCGAACCACAGCGCGACCAGCCGCACGACACCGGCGTCACCGCCCGGCAGCCACCCGACCACAACGGTGAGCACCGTGGCGGCGACGAGGTCGGCGCCCACGACGAGCGCCAACCTGGCCAGCCACACCGCGACGGGCGGCACCGGCATCGCGTGGAACACCTCGCGCCGGGGGTCGCGGCGCGGCTCGCAGACCGCGAGGGCCCCCATCGTCACCAGGAGGGTGATCCCGGGGCCCAGCAGGACCGGCTCCGCGGCCGGGCCCAGGTTCCAGGCGAGCAGCAGCAGCGCCGCGAAGCCCAGGCCGGTCAGCGGCCACAACGCGCCGGGCACCAGACGGGCCTGGCGCAGCACCAGCGCGACGGTGATCCGCCACGACGCCGCCGCGGTCGGCACGGCCACCGGAACGGGGTCGGGAGCGGGGGCGGTCTCCCCGCGCAGCGCGGGCAGGACCAGCGCGTCGAAGGCCGGAACGGCGGCGTGGAGGTCGGGGGCCTCGGGCACGTCCTCGGCCTCGACCGCGGCGACCGCGTCACGCAGCGCCCGGGCCTCGGCCACCCGGTCACGGCAGTGCGCGCACGCCGCCAGGTGCGCCGCGGTCCCGGCGCCGGGCGTGGCGTCCCCGGTGCGGGCCGCGCGGACCGCGGCGATGACCTGCTCGTCGTCGAGATGTCTCATGTCCCCTCGGTCCCCTCGTCGCGGAGTGAGCGCACCAGGCGTGCGCGTGCGTGCGCCATGCGGCTCTTGACGGTGCCCACGGGCACACCGAGCACCTCGGCGATGTCGCGGTGGGGCAGGCCGTCCACGAACGCGAGCGTGACGACCTCCCTGGACCGCCGGGGCAGGCGGCGGACGGCGGCCATGATCTCCTCGTGGCCGAGGGAGGCCAGCACCTGCCCCTCGACGTCGGCGCGGACGTCGGCGGGTTCGGGCGCCTCGTCGACGTCGACCGTCGTGAGCGCGGCCCGGCGCAGGCGGTCGTGGGCACGTCGCCGGGTGATCCCGAGCAGCCAGGCGCGCACCGACGACTCGCCCCGGTAGCCGCCGGCCGAGCGCCACACCGCCAGCCACGCCTCCTGGAGGATCTCCTCGGCCGTCCCGGGGTCGGAGGTGAGGCGGCGCAACAGGCGCAGCATGTCGGCGGCGTGGCGCTCGTAGAGGCGGCGCAGCGCGTGCTCGTCACCGTCGGCGACGCGGGCGAGCAGGGTGTGGTCCGCGTCCACCCGCACCTCCTTCCTCGCGCTCGTCCGGGTTCGTGGGTGTGGTGGTGGGGCGCCTCGCGTCCCTTCGTGGAGGATCATCACGCCCGCCTCAGAGGAGGTCCAGCAGCGCGAGGAAGCCCTTCTCCAGGTCACCGTCGCGCGCGAGCCCGTCCAGGGTCCCCTGGTAGCGCACGCGCCCCTCGGCGAGGACGCCGATCCGGTCGCAGGTGTGCGCGATCTGGTCGAGGTGGTGGCTGGAGACCAGGACGGTGACGCCGTCGGCCGCGAGGCGGCGCAGCAGGGTCCGCACGTCGCGCATGCCCACCGGGTCCAGGCCGTTGGTGGGTTCGTCCAGCACGAGCAGCCGCGGCCGGGCCAGCAGCGCGATGGCGATGCCCAGCCTCCAGCGCATCCCCAGCGAGTACGTCGACACACGCCGTTCGGCGAACCCGTCCATGCCGACGGTCTCCAGCAGTCCGGGGATTCCCGCCGGGTCGGCGCCGCGCAGCCGGGCGTGCATGCGCAGGTGCTCGACCGCGTCGTAGCGTGACCACAGCCCCGGTTCGGTGACGAGCGCCCCGACCTCGCGCAGGGCGCCGCGCCGGAAGGGGGAGCCGAACAGCTCGAAGGCACCGGAGTCGGGCCGGGCGAGACCGGTGATGATCCTGAGCAGGGTGGTCTTTCCCGCACCGTTGGGCCCGAGGAGGCCGTAGACCTGACCTGCCTCCACGGTCAGGTCGACTCCGGCGAGGGCCTGGTGCCTCCCCAGGCGTTTGGTGAGGCCGCGGACGCGGACGGCGGTGGCCACTACGGCTCCTTCCGGTT
>NZ_ANAX01000048.1 GCF_000341065.1 Nocardiopsis halotolerans DSM 44410
AGCACGGCGCCGAGCCCCAGGGACAGGGCGACGACGACCGGGACGTTCCCGGCGTCGGCGAGCGGATGCCCCTCGGGCAGCGGGACCCCGCTGGCGTGGACGTCGACGAGGGGAACGACCACGGTCATGGGCCAGCCCAGCGGGACGGCCCACCACACGTCCTTGTCGGCGAGCAGGGCACCGAACATCGACCCCAGGACACCGAGGCAGACGGTGGGCGCGAACCCCCACTCCTCGGCGACCAGCAGGCACAGCGCCAACGCGCCCAGGGACGCCGCCCAGGGCAGCAGGACCGACAGCGCGGTCGCACCGACGACGTGCGGCCCCTCCAGTACCACTCCCATCGGCACGAACAACACCGTCAGCAGGACGGCCTGGCAGAGCCCGAGGACGGCCAGGGCCGCGAACCGGCCGAGGAGGAAGCGGTGCCGGGGTACGGCGTAGCCGTAGAGCACCGCCCGGGCCCCCTCGTCCTGGCGCGCGGCCGTCGACGCGTAGAGGGCGCTGACCATCGGCAGCGAGACGCCCCAGAACATCGCGACGACGCCGGACCAGACGCCCCACACCTGCCCGGCCTGGCCCTCGGGCGAGGCGAACGAGATCAGGCCCAGGGGGAGCACCAGAGCGCACGGGAGCCCGAGGGTGAACCAGAGCGGGAAACCGCGCCGCGTCCGGGCCAGTTCGACGGCGGCGACCGTCAGGAGGGAGGGGGCGTCACGGCGATGTGCCCCTGCTCCCGCGTCGGGTGCGGCGGCTGTCATGAGGTCTCCTCGGACTCGGAACTCGCGGTCGAGGAGTACGTAGCACCCGGCCTCCGCACGGGTTCACCCTTCCGGGAGTGACCCGCGTCACCCGCCCGCGGCACCCGTCCACCACTCGACGCCCCGGACGCGGCCATCACCCCTTCCTCGGGGTCGTGCGCGGACCGGAGCGGGACGAGGAGTCCCTCCCCGGAATCGGCACCGACGCCGCCGAACCCGAACCCGAAGCCACGCCCGGGCTGACGCGCCCTCCTCCGACCGCGGCACCCGCTCAGCGGGCCGAACGGAGACGGCGGGCACCGGGACCGTGTCCGCCCGGACACGCCGCGTACCGAACCTGCCGGAAGGTTGGTCCTCCAGTTCCTAGGGTGGGGCCCGTGAACAGTGAGCCACGTGACACGGATCAGGCCTACGCCCTGCTCGGACTGGCCGACCAGCTCATCCACGCGAGGGCGCTCCAGATCGCCGCGGAGCTGGGGGTGGCCGACCTCCTCACCGAGGGGCCCCGCCCGTGCGGTGACCTCGCCGAGGAGACGGGGGTCGACCCCGACGCGCTCCACCGGCTGTTGCGCCTTCTGGCATCGCGCGGAGTCTTCCAGGAGAGCGGACCCGGCGTCTTCGGCCTCACCCGCATGGGCGGCCCGCTGCGCTCCGACCACCCGGCCACCGTGCGGTCCGTGCTGGTCATGGACTCGACCGTGGCTCCACTGATCTTCGGAGGAGTCGAGCACAGCCTGCGGACCGGGGAGCCCACCTTCCCCACCGTGACCGGCGAGGACTTCTACGACTACCTCGAACACCACCCCGAGGAGGGGCAGGTGTTCGACCGGGCGATGGACGACCTGACCCGCATCACGGCGCCCGTCGTGCTCGATGCCTACGACCTCTCGGACACGCGCCTGGTCGTCGACGTCGGGGGCGGAAGCGGCACCTTCATGAGCGCCCTCCTGCGACGGCACCCGGACGTCACCGGGGTGGTGCTGGACACCCCCCGTGTGGTCGAGGTCGCCGCCGAGAGGCTCCGGGCCGAGGGGCTGGCCGACCGCTGCTCCACCGTGAGCGGGGACTTCTTCG
Organism: Nocardiopsis halotolerans DSM 44410; assembly: GCF_000341065.1. Lineage (GTDB taxonomy): Bacteria > Actinomycetota > Actinomycetes > Streptosporangiales > Streptosporangiaceae > Nocardiopsis > Nocardiopsis halotolerans. Next base: position 1,836 of record NZ_ANAX01000048.1, read on the forward strand.
AGGGGGTGCCCGGGGACGGCGACCTCTACGTGCTGAAGTGGATCCTGCACAACTGGTCCGACGAACGCGCCGTCGAGATCCTGCGCAGTTGCCGACGGGCCATGAAGCCGCGTTCGCGCCTGCTGGCCGTCGAGTCGATGCTGCCCGAGGACGACAGCGAACACCCCGGAAAGTCCATGGACCTGGCCATGCTCGTGGTCTCCGGCGGGCGGGAACGCTCCGAGCGGGAGCTCGCCGACCTGCTGTCACGGGCCGGTCTGCGCCTGGAACGCGTCATCCCGACGGCTTCCCCCTACAGCCTCGTCGAGGCCGTCACCGCCTGAGCCGGGGCCCTCGCCCGCCGCCCGGGTCAGGGCCCCTCACCGATCCAGACCGGTGTGATGTCGACCGTGTGGATCAGCCACGTCCCGCCCACCCGCCGGTACGCGTGCTCGTAGCGACCGCCGACCGACCACCAGTCGGTGGGGTCGTCGGCGCTCCTGAGGTGAACGGCGCGCATGCTGGACCTGGAGGTGGCGGTGTCACCGTCGACCTCCACCTCATGGTTGGTGCTCATGTGGTGGGTGCGGTGGTAGCGGCCCAGGTCGGCCGCCACGAACTCCGCGAGCCCCGCGCGCCCCCGGTGCTCCGAACCCGGAAGGCGCAGCGTCCCGTCCTCGGTGAACAGGGCGGCGTAACCGGTGAAGTCGCGCCGGTCGAGGCAGTGGACGAACCGGGCCAACAGGTCGTGGATGTCCGCGCGGTCGAGCAGACGGCGCAGACGCGGCTCGTCGGGCATGGGTCCCCTTCCGGTCACGTTCCCCGCAGGAGGGCGGTGTAGAGGGTCAGGCCGGGACCGAACGTCATGGCGACGCCGTGCCGCCCCGGCGGCAGCGGGTCGGCCCTCTGGCGTTCGGCCATGACCAGGGGGAGACCGGCCGAGGAGCAGTTCCCGTACTCCTCCAGGACACGGCGCGAGGCCGCGGTCGCCTCCGGCGGAAGCGCGAGGCACTCCTCGGCGGCGTCGATGATCCGCCGTCCCCCCGGGTGGACCGCCCACCAGCCGACGTCCCGCGACGCCAGTCCGTGCGGCCGGAGCAGGTCGTCGACCAGGTCGGGGAGCCGCGCGGCGATCAGGTCGGGGATCTTGGCGGAGAGGCCCATGCGGAAACCCTCGTCGCCCACCTCCCACGTCATGTGCTCCTCGTACTCGTGGGCGGTGTGGGAGGCCCGGTCCAGTACGACCGGGCCCGGGCGCCCACCGCCGTGTTCCACGACCATGGCAACCGCGGCGTCACCGAACAGGGAGTTGATGACGAACTGCTCCGTGTCCCAGGGCGGGGGTTGCACGTGCAGGGAGGACAGTTCGAGGTTGAGCAGCACGGCCGGTCTCCGGTGGCACGCGACGAAGTCGACGCACGCCGCCAGGCCCGGGAGCGCCGCGAAGCACCCCATGTGGCCGACGGCCAACCGCTGCGTGGACTGGCTCATCCCCAGGTCGCGCACCAGGCGGGAGTCGACACCCGGCGTCCCGTAACCGGTCGAGGAGACCAGGCACAGCATGCCGACCCCGTCCGGGGCGACCCCCGCCTCGGAGAGTGCGTCCGCGACCGCCCTTCGGGCCAGGGGCAGCCCCTCCTCCTGGAAACGGCGCATGCGGACGGCGGTGGACCAGCGGGACACGTCCTCGACGCGCGGGTCGACGGCCATGCGGCGCCTGGCGATGCCCGAACCCGCCACGATCCTGTGCAGGACCTCCCGGCCGGGGTGCCCGGAGGGCAGCAGCCCGGCGAGCTCCCGCTGCTCCAGGGAGGTGGGCGGAAGGGCCGCGCTGAGAGCGCTGATCCGTGCCATGTCCATGTCGTGCGCCTCCCGGACGGTTCGGTGAACACCTACCCGGCTTCGTCGCACATGGCACAGGGTTCGCTCCCTCCTCCTCAGTCAAGGAGACCGCGGCGGTAGGCCTCGGCGACCGCGGCGGCACGGTCACGCACGCCGAGTTTGTCGTACACGCGCTGGAGGTGGGTCTTGATGCTCGCCTCGCTGATGAACAGCCGCGCCGCGGCGGTCCGGTTGGACGCGCCGTCGGCGACGAGCCGCAGGACCTCCAGCTCCCGGTCGCTCGGGTTCTGGCCGACGGGTCTGCGGACCTGCCCGATCAGGTGCCTGACCGCCGTCGGCGCCAGGACGGACTCCCCCCGGTACACCGCGCGCACCCCGCGCAGCAGTTCGTCCGGCGAGGCGTCCTTGAGCAGGTAACCGGTGGCCCCCGCCTCGATCGCCGGGAGCACGTCGCCCTCGCTGTCGAAGGTGGTGAGGACGAGGACGCGCACGTCCGGCCACGAGCGGGCCAGTGCGGCGATCGCCTCGACGCCGGAGAGGACCGGCATGCGCAGGTCCATCAGCACCACGTCGACGGCCAACCGCCCGACCCGTTCGACCGCCTCGCGGCCGTTGGACGCCTCACCGACCACCTCGATGTCGTCCTGCGCGGTGAAGGCGCCGCGCAGGCCGTCGCGCACGACGGGATGGTCGTCGGCGATCAGGACCCGGATCACGCCGCCTCCACCGGGATCGCGGGCACCGTGGCGCTGATGGCGGTACCCTCGCCCTCGTCGCTCTCGATCTCCACCGTTCCTCCGATCCCGCGAATGCGCTGGCGCATGCTCCTGAGCCCGAACCCGTGCTGGTTGTGTCCCGTGATGCCCCTGCCGTCGTCGCGCACGTCGAGCAGGACGACGTCGTCCAGGTAGGACAGGGTCACGCCCACGCGCGAGGCGTCGGCGTGCCTGGCGACGTTGGTGAGCGCCTCCTGGGCCACACGGAAGAGGGCCACCTCGATCGCCGGGCTCAGGGCGACGCGTTCACCGGTGACGTCGAGTTCGGGGCGGACGCCGTGCTCCTCCGCCCAGCGGCGGGTGAGTTCGTTGAGGGCCTCGGGCAGCTGGCTCTCCGCCAGCTGCCGGGGGCGCAGGGCCTGCACGGAGCGCCGCGCCTCGGTCAGGCTCTCCCGCGCCAGGTCGAGCGAGCGGTCCACGTGCGGGCGCGCCGCCCCGGGGGTCTCCCACACCCGCTGCGCCGCCTGGATCTGCGTCACGATCCCGGTGAGCCCCTGGGCCAGGGTGTCGTGGATCTCCCGCGCCATCCGCTGGCGCTCGTCCAGCACCCCGGCCTCCCGGGCCTGGGTGAGCAGTTGCGCGTGCAGCCCGGCGTTCTCCTCCAGGGCCGCCTCCAACCTGGCCACCACCACCCGGCGCTCCCGGTGCTGTTCGGCGGTCTTGGACGCGATCACGAGCCCTCCGCCGACGGCCACGGTCTGGATGGTGACCGTGCCGACGTAGATGAACAGGTGTTCCAGGAGCGGCATCTCCGTGTTCGTCCCGGGAAACCCCATGGTGGTCGTGTACAGCGCGATCGAGGTGCCCGCGATCCCGAAGAAGGTCAGCCGCCGGGGCAGCACCATGGCCCGGAAGAACAGCGAGATCGTGAACATCAGGAACAGGCCGTCGTGCGCCATCAACGCCGAGGCCAGCGCGAGAAGCCCCGCGAAGTGGACCCCGGAGAACAGCGGGCGGCCGTCCTTCCACGGCGATACGTACCCGAGGAGCACCCAGGCGGCGGTGAACCCGGTCAGGCCGACGGTGACCGCGTGCTCGGTCCAGTCCGACACGGGCTGGGACAGGAGGACCAGCGCCGCCGAGGGCAGCAGCAGGGCCCAGGGGACGACGGCGATGAACCCGTCCCACCACCGGTCCCAGTCCCGGGTGGTGTCCACCCCGGTGCTCCGTCGGCTCATCCGCCGCTCACTCCCATCGGAACGTCCTGGCCGCCAGCGAGGCGGCCACCACGGCGACACCCGCCATTATCGCCAGTTGGACGAGCTGTGGGAGCCCCGCGTCCCCGACGCTCCCGGACCAGCTCTCCAGCAGGAGCTGCGCACCGGGGGGCGAGAACTCCCCCATGCGCACCAGGAAGTCGGGCAGGACGTGCCGGGGCAGGAAGACCCCGCCCAAGAACAGCACCAGCATGTACAGGGTCATCGACAGGCCGTTGGCCGCGCCCGTGCTGGGCGCCAGGGCGGCGACCAGGACCCCCAGCGCGATGAGCGAGACGGTGCCGACGGCGAACGCGGCGGTGAACAGCAGCGGTTGGCTCGGCGGTTCGACGTCCAGGACCAGCCAGGAGGACAGCACCAGGAGCGCGGCGGAGACGGCCGCCGCCGCGAACACCACGGCGATCTGCGCGGTCAGGAGCATTCCGGGGTGTACCGGGGTGGTCGACATCCGGCGCAGCACGCCCCTCTCCCGGTAGGCGGCCAGGACGGACGGCAGGTGCTGGACGCACAGGATTCCCATGCCCAGGATCAGGGCCATGGGAGCCCAGGTGTCGACGAAGCGCAGGCCGCCGAACTCCGGGGAGGGCTCCCGCAGCGTCGGCAGGGCGCCGAGCCCCAGCAGGAGCACGGTGGGCAGCAGGATCCCGACGCTGATCGCCACGGGCTCGCGCGTCAGCAGCCGGGCCTCGGTCACGGCGATGCGAAGCAGGGCGGACACGGGGGCTCTCCTCTCGGTACCGGTGGTCATGATTCGAGCGCCCTTCCGGTCAGGGCGACGAACGCGTCGTCCAGGCTGGAGCGCTCGACGCGCAGGTCCTCGGCGATGACGTGCTCGCGGGCCAGGACGGCGGTCACGGCGTGGAGCAGGTTGCCCTGACCGGTCACCCGGACCTGGCTCCCCCCGCGTCGCACGGAGGCCACCTCGGGCCGCGCGGCGAGGACCTGCTCGTCGAACTCCGGGGGCGCGCGGAAGGTCACCTGCTGCCCCGGGCTGGCCCGCGTGACGAGCCCGGACGGGGTGTCCAGGGCGGCGACGCGGCCCGCGTCGATCAGCGCGAGCCGGTCGCAGAGCCGCTCGGCCTCGTCCATGAAGTGCGTGACGAGCACGACCGTGACGCCGGAGTCGCGCACGTCCTCGATGAGGTCCCAGGTGTCCCGCCGAGCCTGCGGGTCCAGGCCCGTGGTCAGCTCGTCGAGGATGGTCACCTCGGGGCGGCCCACGAGGGCCAGGGCGATGGACACCCTCTGCTTCTGCCCTCCGGACAGCCTGCGGTACTGGGTGTCGCGCTTGTCGGCGATCCCCAGCCTCTCCATGAGCTGACCGGTGTCGGCCGAGGAGCGGTAGAACGAGGCGTAGAGGTCGAGGGCCTCCCCGACCCTCAGCCGGTCGGGCAGCCGCGCCTCCTGGAGCTGCACGCCGAGGCGTTCACGGACCTCGTCCCGGTCCCGCCTCGGGTCCCGGCCGAACACGGAGATCGAGCCGGAGTCGGTGGGGCGCATCCCCGCGACGCACTCGACCGTGGTGGTCTTCCCGGCTCCGTTGGAGCCGAGGATCCCGAAGATCTCCCCCTCCTCGACGGAGAAGGACACGTCGTCGACGACGACCTTCTCCCCGTAGCGCTTGTGCAGGTTCCTGACGTCGATGATCGGCATGTCCCGAGCATCGCCCGGGGGGAGCCGTCCGCGGATCGCCCGAACGGCCACGGGATCGGTGGATCACGCTGTCAACCGACCGGTGGACACGCCCCGCCGAACGGCGTGACCCTCGCGCGCCGGCACACGGGCCACCACGGTGCGCGAAGAACAGAGGGCACAACAGAAGCCCCTGGTAGCACCGTGACCCCACTGGCTACCGGAGGGTAACATTCGCATCTGTCCACACTTCTGTTACATTGCGACAGAACCCGCAAGGAAGAGGGCAGGCGACCAGTGAAACGATCTCGCCTCCCCCTCTCATAGGGCATTCGTACTCATCCGGCCCCCGGATGGGTACTGAATCCGGAAAAGATGAGGCAGCGATGAGGGTTCCCGCCAACCTCGCTACTGCCGAAGGAGCGGCGCGGCCGCTCCCTTCGCCCCAGCCCGCGCACACGGTCCCGCCAGAGAGGCCCGGGGCAGGGAACACGCGACCGGCCGTCGCCCGACAGCGCCGCCCGTCCTCAGAGAGGCCGCCGTGCCCACGGTGAGTTGACACCCGTCCCACGCCTCGGTTCGACACACGTCACCCGCTCCCGGGTGCGCACCCGTCACCACCTCCAGCGTGATCACCCTCCGTGACAGTAGGGGTACGTACACCCTCCCGGTGGCGTTCCTCCCCGTAACCCGATTGGAGGCTCTCCTTGTCTCCCCGTTCCATCCAAGAGGTTCCGCTCCCCGCCCCGGCCGTCATCGACGCGGTCCGGCAGTCGTGCGCGGGATTACCGCCCGGCTCCACCCACCTGGCCGACCGCTTCTACCAGAACCTGTTCGCCATGGCGCCCGCGGTGCGGGACATGTTCCCCCAGAACATGCGGACCCAGAAGGAACGCATGGCCTTCGCCCTGCTGGAGGTCGTCCGTTACCTCGACGAACCGGAGGAGGTCGCCGGGTACCTGCGGCAGTTGGGCGCCCAGCACAAGCGCTCGCTCGGCGTCAGACCCGAGCACTACCCCTACGTGGGACGCGCCCTGGTGCGCGCGGTCAGTGAGGTCTCGCCGACCTGGTCCTCCTCCATGAGCTCGGCGTGGATCGACGTCTACGAGTGGATCACCGCCAACATGCTCGCCGGCGCGGAGGATCCCGAGTCCGCCGCCCCGGCGCGCGGCAGTCGCCACGCGGCCCAGGACCCGGATCCCGAGGCCGCCGAGCGGACCGAGACGGCCAGCACCCCGACACGCTGACCTCCGGTCCCGCAGCCCTCCACCCCGCCCTTCCCCTGACTCCACGGCTGTGGCCCACCCCGCCACCCGGAGTCACACCAGCCCCATCAGCCCCACCGAGAGGCAGTGATGCGCGAGAACTCCCCACGGCATGCGCCCCCACGGCACGCGCCCGGGAGCGCGGGCGAACACCGCGTACAGGAGATCACCGGTACGCGTGAGCGCGCCGACCGTTTCTACCGCGACCAGATGCTCGACCACCTGAACCCGCGGATGCGTGAGTTCGTCGCCCGCCAGGAGATGATGTTCATCGCCACCGCGGACCGCCAGGGCGAGTGCGACTCCAGCTTCCGCGCCGGCCCCCCGGGCTTCGTCCACGTGATCGACGAGCACACCCTGACCTACCCCGAGTTCCGGGGGAACGGCGTGTTCGCCAGCGTGGGCAACATCCTGGAGAACCCGCACGTGGGCCTGATGTTCCTGGACTTCACGCGCGAACGCATCGGGCTGCACGTCAACGGCCGCGCCTCCCTGCTGGAGGACGTGGAGCTGCGGCGCCACATCCGCGGCCTGCCCGAGCCCGAGGTCCCCGGACAGCGCGCGCTGATGTGGACCGTGGTGCATGTGGAGGAGGCCTACATCCACTGCCGCAAGCACATACCGCACCTGCGCGAGGTCGGCCGGGAGGAGTCCTGGGGCACCGACGACACCCTGCGCAAGGGCGGCGACTTCTTCGAGGCCAAGGGCACCCCCACGCGGTGGAGCGCGCCCCACACCCCCGCCTACCCGTCCTGAACCGCGTCCGGTCGGCGGACGGGAAGGCGCTCCCGGCCCCGGTCGGTCACCCACCGCCCTCGCCCCGTCCACGAGGGGTTCGTCGGTGCGTGGCGGACGCGGGAACAGGGCTGAACGGAGCGGAACACGGCGGGGGTCCGTCCGACCCGGTGGGCGGACCCCCGCGCCGTCAGGCGGAGGCGCGTGCGCGGCGGCCACCCACATGACCGCGTTCCGCGTCCTCTCGGAGCGGGTGAGGATCCAGGCCACCACGATCGAGGCCGCCGCGTACCCCATGAGCACGTCCGCGGCGAAGACCAGCGTGAAGTGCACGAGCCCCTCGGCGAACAGGAACAGCGCGCGCCACCTGTAGGGACCGGGCCAGCGCTGGCCGCGTCGGGCCGCGGAGCGGAACTGGACGGCCAGGCCCACGCCGGACGGCAGGGTGAGCAGGGACAGGAACTTGCCGTTGGCGGCGAGGGAGAACAGCCCCTGTGCCAGGGTCGCCGCCGAGGGGGACTCCAGGAACGCCGCCATGGGGGAGAGGGCGTCCGTCGCGTACAGGACGTGGCCCTCGGCGCCCGGTGCGGCGAACAGCCACACGTTGGTGCCCAGGGTGCCCATGATGGCGACGCCGCGCAGGACGTCGAGCGGGGGGAGCCTGGCTCCGGGTCCGGCCGAGGGGTCGGCGGTCCGTGGGTCCGTGCTGGTCATGCGGCTCTCCCTGGGTCGTGGAACACGGAGGTCACGAACTCCCGGGAGTCAGGAAGAGCCGGTCGACATGGGTGGCGAGTGCCGCGCGGACCGCGTCCCCGGAGAAGGCCCCGCCGGTGACGAGGTGGTGCATGGTCAGGCCGTCCACGAGGGCGACGAGGCTGGTGGCGCCGCCTGACCGTATCCGGCCAGGCGGTGACGCCCGGCGCGACCAGGGAGAACGGTCGACCTGTCCGTTGTGGTGGAATTGTTCGGGGATCCGCGGACCGGACGCGGGCCCCGCAACAGCACATCGACACAAGGGGGTGTTGTCCGATGACCAACCGCGCGTACGTGATCGCGGGGTCGGAGGCCACCGGCGGCGCTGGCATCCAGGCCGATCTCAAGGCCTTCCAGGAACTCGGCGTCTACGGCATGGGGACGATCACCTGCATCGTGTCCTTCGACCCGAAGCACGACTGGGGCCACCGCTTCGTTCCGGTCGCGCCCGAGGTCATCGCCGACCAGATCGAGGCGGCGACCTCCTGCCACGACCTGGACGTGGTCAAGCTCGGCATGCTCGGCACCCCGGACACCATCGACGTGGTCGCCGAGGGGCTCCGGCGCCAGCCGTGGCGGCACGTGGTCCTGGACCCCGTGCTGATCTGCAAGGGGCAGGAGCCGGGTGCCGCGCTGGACACCGACAAGGCTCTCACCGCGCGGATCCTGCCGCTCGCCACCGTGATCACGCCCAACCTCTTCGAGGCGCGCACCCTCGCGGGGATGGAGGCCATCGAGACGGTGGACGACCTGGTCGAGGCCGCCCGCCGCATCCACGAGCTGGGCCCGCGGCACGTCATCGTCAAGGGCGGCGCGGAGCTGCCCGGCCCGGACGCGGTGGACGTGTACTTCGACGGGGAGGAGACGACCGTCCTCAGCGCTCCCAAGATCGGTGACGCGCGGGTGAGCGGCGCGGGCTGCACCTTCGCCGCCGCGATCACCGCCGAGTTGGCCAAGGGCGGTGGCGTGGGCCGGGCCGCGGAGGTGGCCAAGGCGATGGTGCGCGAGGGCATCAGCGGCCGGGTGACCACGCACGCCCCGTTCGCCTCGGTGGCCACGGTCGCCCCGCGGGCCTAGGGTCTGTTCTTTTGGACCGGTCTCAGCTCGTGGGGGTCGGTTCGGGCGCCCACGGGGTTCTGGAGGGGCCGGATACGGGTTCGTGAGGAACGAGCGAACCCGTCGTAGGCGCCGAAGGTTCCCGTTCTCCGGGCGCCCGAACACGGACCGAAGCGGAGCGGAGGTCCGAAAAGACACCGCCTAGCGGGTTCTCCGCGCCGCCCGCCACCGCCCTCCGGGGACCGGGGCCCGCTCCGAGGAACAGGCCCCGGAGGTCCGCCATCTGCGTCTTCTGTCTGTTTTTTGCCTCGGATGGGGTTCCGGAACCCGCTGAGCGGTCAGGTCCGGTAGTAGGACCGAACCCCGAAGGGAGGCGGACATGTCCAAGGACGACCAGGCCGGGAACAAGGCCGAGGAGCTCCGGGGCAGGGCCAAGGAGGGTCTCGGCAAGGCCACGGACAACGAGCAGTGGCAGGCCGAGGGCGCGGCCAAGAAGAAGACCTCACAGCTCAAACAGGCCGGGGAGAAGGCCAAGGAGGCCCTGACCAGGAACGACAAGCCCGGGAAGTAGCGAGGAACCACCCCCCGGTGGCGACGGGGAGGCACCGGCCACGGTGCCTCCCCGTCCGGGTGCGGGCGCCTCACTCCCGTTCGCGGGCGGAGGCGGGGCCGCGGGACGCGAGGACGACCGCGCCGATCGCCGTGAGCACGACGGCCACCCCTCCCCAGAGCATGTCGGTGCTGACCATCGGTTCCGCCGTCTCCGCTCCGGGGGTCCGGCCGCCGTCACGCCCGGTGGCGGTCACGGTGAGCACGACCACGATGGCGGCCACGGCGGCCAGGCGCGCCCCGAGCCTGGCCAGCGCCCGCGCACGCGACGCTCCCACCAGGTCGCGGAGGGCGAACCGCTCGTCGGCGCGCAGCGGCGCCAACAGGCGGGACAGCAGCAGGAGCGCCACGGGCAGCTGGAGTGCCCACACCGCTGTGCGGAACCAGCCGTCGAACCACACGTTCGTGCCGTAGAGCAGGGTGTGCCACACGCTGAGCACGTACACGATGAGAACGAACCTGTGCAGGGCCCGCCACACGCGCGTTCCGGTCCAGGAGCGGACGTAGTAGGCGAGGCTGAGCGGGATCGCCAGGTAGAGGGCGATCAGTCCGATGAGGACGGCCACCTGGCCGGTCCCCGTGGAGTAGCCTCCGGGCACGAAGACCTCGACGAACGCCGCGAGGAGGCGCTCACCCAGGGCCGGCCCCTCCCCGTCGCCCCGGACGCGTTCGAGGAAGAACGCGAACGCGTGGGCGAACATCAGCCCGATCGTGGTCAGGCTGGTGACGCGGTGCCAGCGTTCGACGCGGGCATGGGAGACCCGCGCCCCGGGAACGGGCGCGGTGGAGCGCAGCAGGCCCAGCATGACGGTGATCCACGCCCACAACAGGCCGGACCAGCCGAAGGCCTGGCAGAGCCAGTACAACCAGTACTCACCCGCGTCGGCGAGGGCGGGCATGACCATGAGTGTCTGTGAGGTGCCCGCCTCGACGCGGGCGTAGAGCAGGACGAAGATCGCCAGAGTGACGGCCAGAGCGGCGGCGGTGTCGGGAAGGAGGCGCCGCAGATCGGCGCGTAACGCCTTCCGGTCGATCCGCGAGGGGCGCCGAACGGGGGCAGATCCGGTCGCATCGGCCATGGAAGGAACTCCCTTTCGTGGTCGGGAACTCCATCGCAGCAGCAAACCGGTTTGCTGAACAGCCCTCCTCCCCCGGGTTTCCGGCGACGGGGAGGCACCGGCCACGGCGTCCGCGTCCGGGTGTCAACCCCGGGGACCCTCCGGAAGGGTGTCGTCCAGGGAGAGCAGCAGCTTGCGCATCAGCCCGGCCAGCTGCTCGCGCTCCCCGGCGTCCAGGCCGCCGAGCAGACGCGCCTCGTTGGCGACGTGTACCTCCACGGCCCGGTCCACCAGGGCCAGCCCCTCCGGGGTGAGCCCCACCAGGGTGCGGCGCCGGTTGTCCGGGTCGACCTCGCGGGTGACCAGGCCACGGCCGACCAGCCGGTCCACCCGGTGGGTCATGGCGGCGGAGCCGACCATGGTCATGGAGACCAGTTCCTTGGCGGACAGTGGCCGGGGGTGGCCCGCGCGGCGCAGGGTGGCCAGCACGTCGAACTCCCAGAGTTCCAGCCCCTCCTCCGCCAGGCGCTCCGCCGCGCTCCGGGACAGCAGCCGGGTGCCCCGGGTGAGCCGTCCGAAGATCCCCATCGGGGAGGCGTCCAGGTCGGGGCGCGCACGCGCCCACTGGCTGAGGATAACGTCGACGGCGTCGTTCATCCGGTGATCATAACGGCGCAGCACCGGCCAGCGCTCCCGGCCGCCCGGCGACGGGGCTGGTGGGCGTCCCGTGGAGCGGGTCCCGACGGTTCCCCTCGCCGGGGTGGTTCCGCATCCACGTCGTGGACACGGCACGGGGAACGTCCGCCGCACGGTGGTGGCGCCCCCTCGGCGGGGGCCTCCGGCTCGGTCCGGACGCACGGCGCGGAACCGGAGGAGGCCGGAGCGGCCGCCCGGGGAGTGTTCCACGAAACCGCGGCCGTGGCGAGGCGGGCCGATGTCTACCCGCCGCGACTCGGGTAGACGGGTGGGTGTGCACCTGCGCGCCCCACAGGCCACGGGGGGCGGCCGTCACGGCCGTGCGGCCCCGGCACAACCCGTGCGGAGCGGGTTCGACACGGGAGCCGTTCCGGGGACGCCACCGGCGCCCCCGGAACGACGGGGATCAGATGCCGAACGGCGCGGCGTAGCGGACGGTTCCGCCGGGCAGCGGGTGACCGCTGTCGAGGGCGAGGGCCATCAGGGCCTCGTCCGGGACGTCGATGGTCAGGCCGATGCCGTGGACGGAGGCACGGGTGAAGCCGAACCTGGGGTAGTAGGTCGGATGCCCCAGGACGACGACGAAGTACTCGCCCTTCTCCCGGGCCGCGGCGAGGGCGGCGCGGATGGCGGCCGAACCGGCCCCCCTCCGCTGGTACCCGGGCAGCACCGCGCACGGCCCCAGGCACAGCGCCGGGGTCCGGTCGATGTGGCAGCGGGTCAGCAACGCGTGGCCGACGGGNCGCTCGCGTCGGCGGCGACCAGGGACAGCCCGTCGATCCAGGAGGGGTCGGCGCGCAGGGCGTCGACGAGGTCGGCCTCCTCGGAGGTCTCGAACGCGGCGAGGTTGACGTCGCGGATGGCGGTGGTGTCGGCGCTGGTCTCAGCGCGCGTGATCCAGGGTTCGCGCATGGTGGCGGAAGTCCGTTCCGGAGTGGTGTTCGTGGAGGGGCCCCGCGGGCTCACGCTCCCGGCGGGGCGGTCGGGGCGAGGTCAGGCCACGGCCCGGGACGTGGGGGAGACCCGGACGCCGCACACGGTGGCCTCGGACGCGGTCATCGACCCCACCTCCCGCTTCCTCCCGAACGAGCACGAACGCGGACCACTGTACGGGGCGGCGACCACGTGGTGCCACACGCGCGGAAGGGCACGCCGTCTCCCCGTGGCGACCGGTCTCCGCACCGGCCCCTTGACGGACCGGAGCACTCCGCCCTAATCTTTCGACATCGAAATGTTCGATATCGAAAGGTCGTTGTCGATGAGCAGGCACCTCCCCGTGGCCGAGATCATCCGCTCCCGGCGCAGCGTCCGCCGGTTCCTCCCCGACCCCCTCCCCGCCGCGTTGCTCGACGAACTCCTGGACATGGCCGTGGAGGCCCCCTCCAGCTGGAACTTCCAGTCCCGCTCGGTGGTCGCGGTCCGCGATCCCGACAACCGCGAGGCCCTCGCCCGCGCCGCGAACGGCCAGCGCCAGATCCGCGAGGCGCCCGTCACCCTGGTCTTCGTCGCCGAGAACGACTCCTGGCGCGGGGCCCTGGACGAGATCTGCGGGACGGCCGTGCGCAACGGGGCGTGGAACGACGACTTCGCCCGCACGACCGCCACCGTCGGAGCCGACTTCCAGGGCGACCTGGCCGCGCGCGGGCTCCTCCGCGAGTACGCGGTCAAGGACGCCATGATCGCCGCGACCTACGTGATGCTCGCCGCCGCCGACGCGGGGCTGGGCACCTCCCCCATGAACGGCTGGGACGAGGCCGAGGTCGGGAAGGTCATCGGCATCGACCACCGGGACGACCTCTCCGTCGCCCTCCTGCTCTCCGTCGGCCACCCGGCCGAGCGCAGGGCCCATCCCGGACGCCGGTCACGCGAGCACGTCGTGTTCGGCGAACGACACGGAAGGACACTGGTGTGAGCCGCGGACGCCTCGCCCTGGACTCCCTGATCACGGCCCTGGCCCCGGCCGTGTGGGGCAGCACCTACCTGGTCACCACCGAACTCCTGCCGCCCGACCGCCCCCTGCTCGCCTCCGCCGTGCGCGCCCTGCCCGCCGGACTGGTGCTGCTGGCCGTGACGCGGACCCTGCCCTCGGGCACGTGGTGGTGGCGCGCCGCGGTCCTGGGGACGCTCAACATCGGCGTGTTCCTCCACCTGCTCTTCGTCACCGCCTACCTGCTGCCCGGCGGCGTGGCGGCCCTGGTGACCTCGGTGCAGCCGCTGCTTGTCCTGGTGCTGGCCGCACTTCTGCTCGGCGACCGGATCCGCCCGGTCCACGTCGTGGCCACCCTGCTCGGCGCGACGGGCGTGGCCCTGCTCGTCCTGGGTCCGGAGGCCGCGCTGAACCCGGTCGGGGTGCTGGCCGGGCTGGCCGCCGCGGCCTCCATGGCGACCGGGGTCGTGCTCACCAAGCGGTGGGGCCGCCCGCCCGGCGTGGGTGTCCTGGCCATGACCGGCTGGCAGCTGACCGCGGGCGGGCTCCTCCTGACCCCCGCGGCGCTGCTGGTGGAGGGGCTGCCCGACCGCGTCACCGTGCCCAACGTCCTCGGGTTCGCCTACCTGGGCGTGGTCGGCGCCCTGTTGGCCTACGCGATCTGGTTCCGGGGCCTGGAACGCCTGCCCGCGGTCGCCGTGTCCTTCCTGTCCCTGGCCAGCCCGCTTACCGCCGCGGTCCTGGGCTTCCTGGTGCTCGGGGAGACCCTCACCCCCGTCCAGGGCGCGGGCGCCCTGGCGGCGGTCGCGGCGGTGGTGCTGGTCCAGCTCGCCTCCGCGCGGCGACCGCCGCCCGAGGAGTCAGCCGACCGGGGTGAAGGCGAGCCCCAGCCGGTGGCTCCCGGCCGTCAGGACGTGCCCGGGAAGCACGCCGGGACCGCATGAGGCCGTGCCGACACCGTGGTGCGCCCCGTCCAGGTGCAGGTGGATCCGGTCACCGGGCACCAGCTCGTGGGGGTGGTCGGCCGCGTCGAGCGCCGCCGGGTCCCAACGGCGCGCGGTGAAGTCGAACACCGGATCACCCTCCACCCGCAGCCCCGTTCCGTCCGGGGCCCGCAGGACGAGCCACCGGGCGTCCGCGCGGTTGCCGTTCTCCTGGGGACGCAGGTAGGGGGTCTGGAGACCGTCGACCGTGCTGGTGAACCGGCCGACCCTCGCGGCCTGGGACACGTCCCGGTAGGCCTCGCCGGGTCCGCGCCCGAACCACTCCGCCTCGCCCAGGGAGGAGGGCACGGCCATGCGCACGCCGAAGCGCGGCAGCGGACAGGGCCACTCCCCCTCCGCCTCGGCCTCCACGGTCAGCAGCAGGCGCCCTCCTTCGGAACTCCACCGGTGGGCGGCGCGCATGCCGAAATCCTCGGCGGCCGGGGCCAGCCTGGTCCGGACGACGAACGCGTCGCCCTCCCACCCGGTGGACAGCAGGCGCACGGTGAGGCGGTCCAGGCCGTGCTCACGCCACGGGACCGCCACGGACACCCCGTGCCGGGCCACGTCGTTGTCGGTCGGAACGCGCCACAGGTCCACCACGGGCGTGTCCACGCGCAGACCGCCGACGGAGAGCAGCGCGCCGGTCTCCGCGTCCAGCAGGCCCGGGCCGATCCGCACGGTCCCGTCACTGGTGGCGGACGGCTTCGCCGGAGCGCTGGCGGCGGAGGCGGCGGCCGTCGTCGGGCCGTCCTTCGGAGCGCCGATCCTGGCCTGCCCCCAGGCCAGTTCGTGTCCGGCCGGCGCCCAGGGCTGGTCGTCGGCCAGGCGGACGGACACGGTCAACCAGGTCTCCCCCGAGGAGCCGGCGGCCCCGGACGCCTCGGGCGGTGCGGGCAGCGGCACGTCGGCGGTCTCTCCGGGGGCGAGCACGGGCACGTCCAGGGCCCCCTCCCCCAGGAGCGCCCCCTCCTCCTCGACCCGCCACACGAAGGCCAGACCCGAGGTGTCCCGGAAGTCCCAGGTGTTGGTGACACGGACGCCGCCGCCCTCGGGGTCGGGGACCACGCGCACGGGTTCGATGGTCCTGGCGTAGGCGGCCAGCCCCGGGCTGGGCGTGCGGTCGGGCAGCAGCAGGCCGTCCGCGACGAAGTTGCCGTCGTGCAGGACCTCGCCGAAGTCGCCGCCGTAGGCGAACCACTCGGTGCCGTCCGGCTCCCTGCGGCGGACCCCGTGGTCGATCCACTCCCAGACGAACCCGCCCTGGCAGCGGTCGTGCCGTTCGAAGAGCCGCTGGTACTCCTCCAGCCCGCCGGGACCGGTGCCCATGGCGTGCCCGTACTCGCACAGGATGAAGGGCAGTCCGCGCCGGTGGGCGTCGGCCCCCGGGTCGGCCGTCTTCGCCTCCTCCCTCCTGCCGATGGCGTCCACCTCGTCGTGCGGCGCGTACATGCGCGAGTACACGTCCACGTACGGGCTGTCCCGGTCGCCCTCGTAGTGGACCGGCCGGGAGGGGTCGCTCCCGCGCGTCCACTCCGCCATGGCCGCCAGGTTCTGCCCGGTTCCGGCCTCGTTGCCCAGGGACCACAGGATGACGCTGGGGTGGTTGCGGTCGCGCTCGACCGTGCGGCGCATCCGGTCGAGGTAGGCCTCCCGCCAGCGCGGATCGTCGGAGGGGTTGCCGCGCCACCCCACCTCCTCGAACCCGTGGGTCTCCAGGTCGCACTCGTCCACGACCCACAGGCCCAGCTCGTCGCACAGGTCGAGGAAGTCGGGGTGGGGCGGGTAGTGGCTGGTGCGCACCGCGTTGACGTTGTGCCGCTTCATCAGCAGCACGTCCTCGCGCATGGTCTCCCACGGCACGGCTCGACCGTGGTCGGGGTGCCACTCGTGCCGGTTCACCCCGCGCAGCAGCAGCGGGCGCCCGTTCACGCGCAGCAGCCCGTCGGACACCTCCACGGTCCGGAAGCCCGTGCGCGTGCGGACCCGCTCGCCGGGAGCACGGACCTCCAGGTCGTAGAGGCGTGGCACCTCGGCCGTCCACGGTTCCACCGCGCCGACCTCGTGGTCCACACCGGTCGCGGCGTCCACCAGGCCCAGTTCGGGGACGCTGACCAGGGCGTCGGCCCTCCCCCGCACGTCGACGCGCAGGGTGCCCGTCCCGGTGGTGTGGTCGTAGGCGGCGTTCACGGCGAGGGTGTCGATCCCGTCGGAGGGGCGGGACAGCAGGGTGACGTCGCGGAAGATCCCCGACAGCCACCACATGTCCTGGTCCTCCAGGTAGCTGGCGGCCGACCACTGGTGGACGCGGACCGCCAGGGTGTTGCGCCCGGGGCGCAGCAGGTGGCCGACGTCGAACTCGGTGACCAGGCGGCTCCCGGTGGAGAAGCCCAGTTCGGTGCCGTTGAGCCATGCCCGGAAGCAGGAGTCGACCCCGTCGAAGCGCAGGACCGCCGCCCCCTCGGGCCACTCCCCGGGCAGGTCGAAGACGCGGCGGTAGTCGCCGGTCGGGTTGTCGTCGGGCACGTGCGGCGGGTCGATCGGGAAGGGGTAGGAGATGTTCGTGTAGGCGGGGGCGCCGTGTCCGTGCATCTGCCAGTGGGCGGGCACCGGCAGGTCGGACCATCCGGAGTCGTCGTGGTCGGGCGCCTCGAACCCGTCGGTGTCGGCGCGGGCCCCGGAGAGCAGACGGAAGCGCCACGTGCCGTTGAGGTCCAGCGTCGGGGCGTCGGAGGTGAAGCGGGCGCGGGGCGCGCGGGCGCCCCGGGAGGGGGCGAAGTCCTCCAGGTAGGCGGGCTTGCGGGTCGCGGGCACGTCAGGCCTCCCTCAGGTGCAGGAGCAGGGCTTGGGACGGGTTGAGGTTGGGCAGCTGCACCCCGGAGCGGACGAGCACCGCGCCCGGCACGGTCACCCCGCCCTCGGCGAACCACTCCGGCGGCACCCGCTGCGTGGTCGAGGGCGGTCCCGCCACCTCCCGCCGGGTCAGGCGGTAGGCGCGGTCCTCGCGTAGGCCGGGCAGGCGGACCCGGCCCGGCAGGGCGCGGGTGGAGGTGGCCAGCCGCGCGTACCGGAACACCGCCTCGCTCCCGTCCTCGGCGACCACCCCGTCGAGCTGCTCGGCGGGGTCGGGGGCGTCGGCGTGCACGGGCGCGCCCGAGTGCAGCAGGGGGCGCAGCTCCTTGTACAGGTCGATCCAGGAGGCCAGCGCGTCCAGTTCGTCGTCGGTGCACCGGGTGACGTCCCACTCGATACCGGCGTGGGACAGGAGGCTGGTCAGGCAGCGGAAGGACAGGTCGGCGCCGCGTCCGGTCGTGTGCGCGGTGCGTCCGCCGACGTGGCTGCCGACCAGCTCGGGCGGCAGNGGTCCAGCGCTGGACGGCCAGCCGTTCCAGGGGGTCGTTGGTGTCGGAGGCCCACACGCGGTCGGTGCGCTCCAGGATCCCCAGGTCCACGCGTCCGCCGCCGGAGGAGCACGACTCGATCTCCAGACCGGGGTGGCTCGCCCGCAGCTGGTCGAGGAGCTCGTAGACGGCCAGGGTCTGCCGGTGGGTCCCCGCGGCGCCGGTGGGCGCGTGCACGGGTTCGAGCAGGTCCCGGTTGTGGTCCCATTTGAGGTAGTCGGGCCGGTACTCGGTGACCAGGGCGTCCAGGTGCTCGAACACGTACCGGAAGGCCTCGGGACGGGACAGGTCCAGGAGCTGCTGGTTGCGGCTGGGCGGGGCCGGGCGCCCCTCCTCGGCCAGGACCCACCCGGGGTGGGCGCGCATCAGGTCGGAGTCGGGGTTGACCATCTCCGGCTCCACCCACAGTCCGACCTGCATGCCCAGGGAGCGGACGTGGTCGAAGAGCGGGTGCAGGCCGTCGGGCCACACGCCGGTGTCCACGGTCCAGTCGCCGAGTCCGGCGGTGTCGTCGCGACGGCCCCGGAACCAGCCGTCGTCCAGCACGAACCGCTCCACACCGATCCGGGCCGCGGTGTCGGCGAGCCGGGTGAGCGTGTCCAGGTCGTGGTCGAAGTAGACGGCCTCCCAGGTGTTGAGGACCACCGGGCGCGGGGAGGAGGGGTGTCCGGGCCGGGCGCGCAGCCAGCGGTGGATCCGGGAGGACATCCCGTCGAGCCCCCGGTCGGACCAGGAGAGGAACACCCACGGCGTGGTGTGGGAGGCCCCCTGGTCGAGGCGGACCTCGCCGGGGTGGAGCAGCTCGCCCCCCGCGATCACGCCGTCGGCCTGCCCGGCGCCCTCGGGGAGGCGTTCGGCCAGGTGGACGTGGTCGCCGCTCCACGCGGTGTGCACGCCCCACACCTCGCCGCCGCGGAAACCGAACCCGCGGGTCCCGGCGGTGAGCAGCAGCGGTGCGTCGTGGCCGGTCCGGCCGCGGCGCGAGGCGCGCAGCCGTGTGCCCGTCGTGAGGTCCTGGCGCTGGGGCGAGCGCTCGCGGCACCAGCGTCCGGTCAGGTCGAGGACCTCCTCCGCCTCGCGGGGCAGGGGCAGGGTGACGCGGAGGGAGTCCAGGGTCCACGGGGCGGGGTCGGTGTTGGTGACCGTGTTGCGGGCGCGGACCAGCCCGGAGGCCTCCATCCGGAGTTCGCACCGCAGCGCGAGCCCGGCGGAGTCCGCCAGGACGGTGAGGGCGCCGCCCACCCCGGGAGCGGCGTCCTCCAGCGGTTCCACGGTGACCTCCCGGACGGTCCACTCCGGGAAGGTGACCCGGCCCTCGTGGTGTCCGGAGATCCCGGGGTGGCCGCGCCAGCCCTCCCCCTGGGTGGGCACCAGAGACACCCGGCGGGGCGTGTCCACGTCGTTGTGCGCGGCGGCGGGCGCCGCGACGGCGGCGAGTCCGTCGGTGTCGGGCAGGGCGGCGCCCCAGTGCAGGACGTGGGGAAGCCCGGTTCCGGGCACGCCGAGGACCAGGGAGGTCCCCGCGGCGCTCAGGTGGATGGTGCGGTGGGTCATCCCTTGCTCGCTCCCAGGGTGAGTCCGGCGACGAAGTGGCGCTGCAACACGAAGAACACGATGAGCGTCGGCAGGGCGACGATCATCGACCCGGCCGAGAGCAGGTTGTAGTCGATGAAGAAGGCGCTCTGGAGGTTCTGGAGCGCGGTGGTGATGGGCAGCTTGTCCCCGCTGGACAGCAGTGCCAGCGCCCAGAAGAAGTCGTTGTAGATCCAGGTGACCAGCAGCGTGGCCAGGGCGGCCAGGCTCGGGCGGCACAGCGGGAGCACCACCTTCCAGTACTGCTGGAAGACCGACGCCCCGTCCACCCGGGCCGCCTCCAGGAGGGAGGAGGGCATGGCCTTCATGAAGTTGCTCAGCACGAACGTGCAGAACCCGATCTGGAAGGCCGTGTGGATGAGGACGATGCCGATGTGGCTGTCGTAGAGGGAGCCGGACTCGCTGATCCAGTACGGCAGCGGGATGGAGGTGTAGAGCCGGAACAGCGGGACGAGCAGCGCCTGGGCGGGCAGCAGGTTCGCGGCCAGGAACACCGCGAGCATCGTCAGGTTGAACCTGCGGGAGTGGTTGGACAGGACGAACGCGGCGCAGGAGGACAGGAACAGCGTCAGGAGCACGGCCGGGACCGTGATGACCACCGAGTTCCAGAAGTACGTGGGGAGCTCGCCCTCGTTCCACGCGCGGGCGTAGTTGTCCAGGGTGAACCCGCCCAGGGACAGGTAGCCGTGGACGGCGGTGTGGTCGTAGTCGCGGAACGAGTTGATCAGCGCCCACAGGATGGGGAAGAACCAGGCCAGCGCCGTCGTGACGAGGAAGGTGTGCAGCACCACCCGGGCCGGGCGGATCCTGCGGCGGCGGTGCTGCCGGGGAGCGTCGGGGAGGGTCGTGGCGGTCACCGGTAGGCCTTTCTCAGCATGGTGGACACGTAGACGGTGATGAACACCAACGAGATCAACAGCATGATCACGGCCAGCGCCGAGCCGAAGCCCACCCGGCTGGCCTCGCCGATGACGTTGGAGGTCACCAGCGCCGATATCAGCTCCAGGCCGTTGCGGCCCCGGTTGATGATCCACACGATGTCGAAGGCGCGCAGCGCGTCGATGACGGTCACGACGAGCACGACCAGGTTGATGGGCAGCAGGGCCGGGAAGACGACCTGGGTGAACGTGCGCACCGGTCCGGCGCCGTCGATGGCGGCGGCCTCGCGCAGGGACGGGTCGACCGCCTTCAGGCCGGCCAGGTAGAGCAGCATGATGTAACCGGTGTGCCGCCAGCTGGCCGCGACCAGGACCGCGTACAGGTTGATGTCGGAGTCGCCGAACCAGTCCACGGGCGGGGCGTCGGCGACCACGGCGAGGAAGGCGTTGAGCAGTCCCTGGTCACGGGAGTAGACGAGCTGCCAGATGAACCCGACCAGGGCCAGCGACAGCACGACCGGCATGTAGAAGACGCTCTGGTAGAGCGCTCCGCCGCGCATCCGCCGATCCAGCAGCACGGCCAGGAACATGCCGAGGACCGTGGGGACGGCGAACAGCACCACCAGCCAGACGAGGTTGTTGCGCAGCGCCGGTTCGAACGGCGGGTAGATCGTGAACGCGTCCACGTAGTTCTGGGCGCCGATCCACTCGATGGTGTCCAGGCCGCCGATGCCGTCCCAACGGGTGAACGACAGGAGGACGGTGACCGTCGCGGGCAGCCACACGAGTCCCACCACGAGTGCGGCGGGCACGCCCAGCATCAGCGCGAGGGTGATCCGGTCCCCTCGGCTGTTGCGCAGGCCCGCGCGTCCGCGTGCGGTGGCGCGGGGTGACGTGGCCCGTCCGGGGGCCCGGGTACGAGGCGGTGAGGGGGCGTTCGACACCACACCTGCTCTCCCTTCTGGTTCAGCGGCCGAAGATGGAGACCTTCTGGCGCTGGATGCTGGCGGTCAGGTCGGCGATGTCGTCCGGCTGGCTGACGAAGCGCTGGAGCGCGGGGATCATGACGACGGACGCGAAGTCGGGACGGGTGTCCCGGTCCATGTACTGGGTGAGCGCCTCGGCGTCGTCGACCATGGCGTCGACCTTGGTGTCGAGGGGGCTGAACTCGCTGGTGTCGGCGTCCAGGTGGGTGGGGAGTGCCTGCGGGTCGATCGCGGTGTAGATCTCCTGGGCCTCCAGGGTCCCCATGTGCCCCACGAGCGCGCGGGCCCCGTCGGGGTTGCGCGGATTCCCGGAGAGCATGAACCCGTCGATGGGGGCCTCCACGGCGCTGGCCCCGATGGCGGGGTCGAACTCGGGGAAGGCGAAGCAGTCCAGGTCGTCCAGGTCCTCCTCGGGGAAGGCGTGGGTGATGAACATGCCGCACAGCATCATCCCGGCCTCACGGCGGACGAGGGCCGTCTGCGCCTCGTTGATGCCCCGGCCCAGGGAGTCGGCCTGGTGGTGGGGCAGGAGTTCGGCCCAGGCACCGAAGACGCTCCTGACCTCGGGTGAGTCCCAGGAGTGGTCGCCGTTGAGCAGCTCCAGGTGGAACTCGGGGCCGTTCAGCCGCAGGTTGAGGTGGTCGAACGTGCCCATCGCGGGCCAGCCCTCGCGGATGCCCGAGGCCAGGGGCGCGATCCCGTCCGCGCGCATCCGCTCGCACAGGGCGACGAACTCCTCGCGGGTGGTGGGGACCTCGTACCCCCTCTCCTCGAACAGGCTCCTGCGGTGGAAGACCGCCCAGGGGGCGGTGGAGTCGGGGACCATGTACTGCTTGCCGTCGTCGGCGGTGCACAGGCTCCGCACCTGGTCGGTGAAGACGTCCCGGAAGTGCTGGTCCCAGACGTCGGTGACGTCGGTGATGAGGTCGCGTTCGGCGAAGAAGCGCATCCGGTAGCCCGCGAACCAGCCGATGACGTCGTCCGGGGTGCCCTGGAGGTAGTTGTTGACGCTCTGCTGGAAGGGGGTGGACTGGAAGGTGTTGATCTCCACGGTCAGCCCGGAGTCCTCCTCGAAGAGTCCGACGCTCTCGGCGATGGCCTCGCGCTGGGCGGGGTTGGCCCGGTTGGAGGCCATGGTGACCAGGTTCGGATCACCGCGTCCGCTCCCGCATCCGGCCAGTCCGGGCAGTGCCAGCAGCGTCCCGGCACCGGCCAGCCCTCGCAGCAGGGTGCGGCGCCGCAGGCCCGGTGGTCCCGCAGGTCTGTGGTGCATCGGGGATCCCTCCGAACAGGGGGTGGAACACGTGTGAACGCAGTCACACGAACGTTTTAATCATGGTGGGGACTCATTCCCGGCCTGTCAACAGCTACCAACGCTTTCCAACAGCTTTCCCTGGAAAAACCCACAGACATTGACACCGACACGGAACATGCAACACTGGAACCAACACGTTCAAACATTCTCCGATCACGCCTGGGGGGCGGATGCTGGCTGCGCAACGGCAGGAGCTGATCCTCGAACAGGTGCGGCGCACCGGGGCCGTACGGGTCGCCGAGCTCGTCGAGGACCTCGCGGTGTCGGACATGACCGTGCGCCGCGACCTCGACGCCCTGGAGGGCCGGGGCGAGCTGCGCAAGGTGCACGGCGGGGCCGTCGCCCCGGACGGCGCCCGCACGGAGGAGCCCGGCTTCGAGGCCAAGTCCACCCGCCAGGAGGACGAGAAGCACGCGATCGCCCGGGCCGTCGCCGAGCTGGTCGAACCGCACAGCGCCGTCGGCCTGTCCGCGGGCACCACCACCGCCACCGTCGCCGAGTACCTCACCGAGACCCCCGGGCTCACGGTCGTCACCAACTCCCTGCGCGTGGCCGAGGTGTTCCACCGGGCCGCGCGCCCCGACCAGACCGTGGCGCTCACCGGCGGCTTCCGCACGCCCTCCGACGCGCTCGTGGGTCCGCTCGCCCTCGCCTCCATCCGCGGCCTCAACCTGGACACCCTCGTCCTGGGCGTGCACGGCATGCAGGAGCGCAGCGGGTTCACCACCCCCAACCTCATGGAGTCCGAGACCAACCGGGCGCTGGTGGAGGCCGCGGCCTCCCTCGTGGTCGCCGCCGACCACAGCAAGTGGGGCACGGTCGGCATCAGCACGATCGTGCCGCTGGAGCGCTGCGACGTTCTGGTCACCGACTCCGGGACCGACCCGGCGGTCCGGGCGACCCTGACCGAGCACGTGGGCCGACTGGTGGTCGCCGACGTCCGACCGAGAAAGGAGGACGGATGAGGAGGACCTCGTCGCGCCTGGCCGACGGCCGCGAGATCGTCTACTTCGACGAGGGCGACACCGTCCGCGAACCCGCCCCCGACCTGCGCGAGCTCCCCCCGTCCGCGACGGGCGCGGAGATGCGCTTCGACCCCCTGCTGCGTGAGTGGGTGGTCGTGGCCTCCCACCGGCAGGGCCGCACCCACCTGCCCTCCAGCCACGACTGCCCGCTGTGCCCCTCCGCGGAGGGGCGGCTGACCGAGGTCCCGGCCTCCTCCTACGACGTGGTCGCCTTCGAGAACCGCTTCCCGTCGCTGGTCGCCGACGACGGCCGGACCCTGGAGGACGTCGGCGAACTGGAGGCGTCCCGGCGCGTGGCCGCGGGCCGCTGCGAGGTGCTCGTCTTCGGCTCCGACCACGACGCGTCCTTCGCCGACCTGCCCCCCGAGCGGGTGCGCACGGTCATGGCCGCCTGGGTCGACCGGACCGAGGCGCTTTCGGCGACGCCGGACGTGGAGCAGGTGTACTGCTTCGAGAACCGGGGGCCCGAGATCGGGGTGACCCTGCACCACCCGCACGGGCAGATCTACGCGTTCCCCTTCGTCACCCCCCGCACGCGGCGGATGCTCGACTCCGCCGAGGAGTACCGTGCTCGCACCGGGAGCTCCCTGTTCGCCGACGTGCTGCGCGCCGAGCAGAAGTCCGGGACACGGGTGATCGCCCGGACCGAGCACTGGACCGCCTTCGTCCCGGCCGCGGCCCGCTGGCCCGTGGAGGTGCACCTGTACCCGCACCGCCAGGTGCCCGACCTGCCCGCGCTCTCGGAGGACGAGCGCGAGGACTTCGGCCACCTGTACCTGGACGTGCTGCGCCGCTTCGACGCGCTCTACGACGCGCCCCTGCCCTACATCTCCGCATGGCACCAGGCGCCCGTGCACGACCGGCGCGACCTCGCGTACCTGCACCTGGAGCTGTTCTCGGTGCGGCGCGCGCCGGGCAAGCTCAAGTACCTCGCCGGAACCGAGTCCGGCATGGGCGCGTTCATCAGCGACGTCGCACCCGAGACCACCGCCGAGCGGCTCCGGGAGGTCGCGCCGTGAAACTGCTCGTCACCGGCGGCGCCGGTTACGTGGGAAGCGTGGTGACCGCCCTGCTGCTGCGGGAGGGCCACGAGGTGACCGTCCTCGACGACCTGTCCACCGGCCACGCGGACGCCGTACCCGAGGGCGCCCGTCTGGTGGTCGCCGACGTGCGCGAGGCGGCCGACGTGCTGGACCCCTCCGTGGACGCCGTGCTGCACTTCGCCGCGAAGTCGCTGGTGGGCGAGTCGGTGGCGGACCCGGGACCGTACTGGCGCACCAACGTGTCCGGAACCCTGGCACTGCTGGAGGCCGTGCGGAGGCACGGGGTGCGGAGGCTGGTGTTCTCCTCCAGCGCGGCCACCTACGGCGAACCCGCCTCCGACGCGCCGATCCGCGAGACCGACCCGGCGGTACCCACCAGTCCGTACGGCGCGAGCAAGCTCGCCGTCGACCACATGCTGGAGTCGTGGTCGCGGGCCCACGGGCTCGGTGCGGTGAGTCTGCGGTACTTCAACGTGGCCGGCGCCCACCTGGGGTGCGGCGAGCGGCACGACACGGAGACCCACCTGGTGCCGAACCTGTTGGGGGTGGCCGCCGGGGAGGGCGGGCACGCCACGGTGTTCGGCACCGACTACCCGACGCGGGACGGGACGGCGGTGCGCGACTACCTGCACGTCGCCGACCTGGCCGAGGCGCACCTGCGCGCCCTGGAGCACGCACGGCCCGGCGTCTTCCGCGTCCACAACCTGGGGACGGGCGGCGGGCACAGCGTGCGCGAGGTGATCGAGGCCGTCCGCCGTGTCACCGGGCGGCCGGTACCCGTGGTGGACTCCCCGCGCCGCGCGGGCGACCCGGCCGTCCTGGTCGCGGCCAACGACCGTGCCCGTGGGGAACTGGGCTGGGAGCCGGTGCGCACACTGGAGCAGACCGTCGCCGACGCCTGGGAGTTCACCCTGGCGCGCCGGAACGCGGTCTGACGGGGAACCGGACCAGCAGTCGGACAAGGAGACAGGCCGCATGGAGGACGTGACGACCGCGTTCCGCTCGGCGTTCGGGTACGGGCCCGAGGGCGTGTGGACCGCTCCGGGGCGGATCAACCTCATCGGGGAGCACACCGACTACAACGACGGGTTCGTGCTCCCGTTCGCCCTGCCCCAGGCGTTGACGGCGTCCGCCGCCCGGCGCGCGGACGGCGGCGCGCGGTTCCGGTCCCGGCAGTCCGCTGAGGGGTTCGGGGCCCGGGTGCCCGACCTGCTGCCCGGCACGGTGGAGGGGTGGGCCGCCTACCCCGCGGGGGCCCTGTGGGTCCTGCGGGACGAGGGGTACGCGGTGGACGGGCTGGACCTGCTGGTGGACAGCACGATCCCCACCGGAGCGGGCCTGTCCTCGTCGGCCGCGCTGTCGTGCGCGACCGTCCTGGCGGCCACCTCGCTGCACGGAACCCCGCCCGAACCCGCCGAGGTGGCCCGGCTGGCCCAGCGGGTGGAGAACGACTTCGTGGGCATGCCGTGCGGGATCCTGGACCAGTCCGCGTCCATGCTGTCCGAGGAGGGGCACGCCCTGTTCATGGACACGCGGACGATGGAGGTCGAGCAGGTGCCCTTCGCCCCCGGGGCGGAGGGGCTGACCGTGCTGGTGATCGACACCCGCGCCCCGCACCGGCTGGTGGAGGGCGCCTACGCCGACNGCGCGCCCTGGGGGTGGCGGCCCTGCGGGACGTCACCGACCTGCCGCGGGCCTGGTCCGCGCTGACCGACGACGTGTCGCGCCGCAGGGTGCGCCACGTGGTGACCGAGAACGCGCGGGTGCTCCAAACCGTGGACATGCTGCGCTCCGGACGCACGCGGGAGGTGGGACCGCTGCTCACCGCCTCCCACGCCTCGCTGCGCGACGACTACGAGGTCAGCGTCCCCGAGGTGGACACCGCCGTGGACGCGGCCCTGGCCGCCGGGGCGCTGGGGGCCAGGATCACCGGCGGGGGGTTCGGCGGCTGCGTGATCGCCCTTGTGGAAACCGACCGCGTGGAGGCCTGTGAGAAGGCCGTGCGGGCGGCCTACCAGGAGCGGGGTTTCGCCGAACCGGCTGTCTTCGGGGCCGTCCCGTCGGCGGGGGCGCGCCGCGTCCACCCCTGAGCCGCCGGGGTTCGGGCGTCCACGGGGTTCCGGAGGGGCTGGGGGCGGGACTGCGGGGAACGAGCAACCTCACCGGAGGCGCCGCCGTCCCTCTTCGACCCCGTTCCCGTCCTTCGGACGCACGAACAAGGGCGAGTGCCGCGTGCGGCGTCCGCTGAGGGGTGGTGGCGGACGACGGGCGGGCCGAAGCGGAGCGGAGCCCGAAGGGAACGCAACGGGGCGCCTCCGGTCATGGGAGCGCTTCCATAGACAATGGTGAACGGTCGGAAAGTGACGAGGGAGGACGCATGGGTCTCAGATTCGGACTACTGGGCACGGGTTACTGGGCCGCGGAGACGCACGCCGCGGCGCTGGACAAGCACCCGGACGCCACCATCGCCGGGGTGTGGGGGCGCGACCACGCCAAGGCGGCGGCACTCGCCGAGCGGTACGGGACCACGGCCCACGAGGACTTCGAGGCGCTGCTGGCCGAGGTGGACGCCGTGGCGATCGCCCTGCCGCCCCACATCCAGGGCGACCTGGCCCTGCGCGCGGCCCAGGCCGGGAAGCACCTGCTGTTGGACAAGCCGGTGGCGCTGTCGACCACCGCGGCCGACGCCGTGGTCGCGGAGACGGAGGCGCGCGGGCTGGCGTCGGTGGTGTTCTTCACCAACCGCTTCTCCGAGAACGTGGCGGAGTTCGTGGACGAGGCCGCCGGGCAGGGCGGCTGGGACGGGGTGCGGGCGACCCTGTTCGCGTCGATCTTCCAGCCGGACAACCCCTTCGGCGCCTCGCCCTGGCGCAGGCAGAAGGGCGGCCTGTGGGACGTGGGTCCGCACGTGCTGTCGCAGGTGCTGCCGGTGCTCGGCCCGGTCACCCAGGTGACGGCGTTCGCCGGTCCGCGCGACACCGTGCACATGCTCACCCGGCACGAGGGCGGCGCGGTCGGCTCGTTCGCGGTGACGCTGGACTCCGCTCCCGAGGCGATGACCTTCGAGGTCGTCCTGCACGGCGAGCGCGGCTGGGTGCCGGTGCCGAACGGCGACCGGACCCCGGTGGAGGCGTTCGGCGCCGCGATCGACCGACTGGTGAAGCAGGTGGAGGGCACGGTCGGCGACCCGTGCGACGTGCGGTTCGGCCGCGACGTGGTGGCCGTGCTGGAGGCGGCCGAGGCCTCGGTGCGCCTGGGCAGGGCCGTGGGCGTGGACGAGGCCGCCGGATAGGCACCCGGCGGCCCGACGGCACCACACGACCGCGCCCGGTGCGGGGCCTACACGGTCCTGCCCCGGGCGCCCTTGCTGCCCCGGGAGTAGAAGCCGTCCGCGAGGTAGACGATCGCGGCGGCCACCAGGATCTGGACGATCAGGGTGATGATCCACCCCGCGCTGAAGAGCCCGGCGGCGATCCAGCCGCCGACGAAGGCGGCCACGATGCCCAGGACCAGGGTGAGCCAGATGGGCAGGTGTTGCTTTCCGGGGACGACGAGGCGTCCCAGTGCGCCGATGATCAGTCCGACGATGATCGCGCTGATGATTCCGGTGATCTCCATGGGTTCCTCCCGGATGTTGACGCGCTCTCCCCCTGCCCTCTCCGTGCACGGGAAAACGGGAGGGACACACCCCGGGAACGAAGATTTGGCCTGCTCCTGACCTGAGCCTTTCCTTCGTCTGCAAGTGCGTTCCGGCCCGGGCGCCCGTTTCTGCCGTGCGCAGAAGGCCTGTGGACGGCTCCCCCTCCGCCCGCCCCCGGCGTAGGCTCGACGGGAGACCGTCGCGCACGAACGTGGAGGCCCCCGATGACCGACGTCCTACGCTCCCTGGACGAGGCCCGCGTGGGCGGGCGCGCGGAGGAGCCGGAGGATCCGCTCATGCGCGACCTCATCGGCGACCTGCTGCGGCGCACCCGGACCGAGCAGGGTCGCACGCTGCGCGACGTGGCGGAGGACGCCCAGGTGTCGCTGCCCTACCTGTCCGAGATCGAGCGCGGGCGCAAGGAGGCCTCCTCCGAGGTGCTCGCCGCGATCTACCGGTCGCTCGGGCTCAACCTGTCCGACGTGCTGGGCGAACTGTACGAGCGGACCGTGGCGGTCCGGCTCCGGCGGACGGGCGCCGGCCTCGGCGACTACCGGCCCGCGGGCACCACGCTCCCCGTCGCCGCGCCCGCCCGGAGGGCCCAGGTCATGTCGCTGGCCGCCTGACGACCGGGGCCTCCACGGCCGCCGGAATCCCCCCGGCGGCGGCGCTGTTGGCAGACGCGTGGGACGAGACGAGGACGCGCGGCCGGTGGAGGTCGTGGTGATCGGCGCGGGACAGGCAGGACTGTCGGGCGCCCACCACCTGCGCCGTGCGGGACTGGTGGCCGAACGCGACTTCGTGGTCGTCGACCACAACAGCGGTCCCGGAGGCGCCTGGCGGCACCGCTGGGACTCGCTGACCACCGAGACCGTGAACGGCGTGCACTCCCTGCCCGGGATGCCGTGGTCGGCGCCGAGCCGCGCCGCACCGGTGAACGTCGTCGTCCCGCGGTACTTCGCCGCCTACGAGCGCGAGTTCGACCTGCGCGTACACCGCCCCGTGAGCGTTCGCCGGGTCGGTGACGGACCCGACGGGCGCCTGCGGGTGGAGACCACCGACGGAACCTGGTCGGCGCGCGGTCTGATCAACGCGACGGGCACGTGGGAACGCCCGTTCTGGCCGCACTTCCCGGGCCGTTCGTCCTTCCTGGGACGCCAGGCGCACACCGCCGACTTCGCGGGCGGTGCCGAGTTCGCCGGACAGCGCGTGGTGGTGGTCGGCGGCGGGGGCTCCGCCGTGGACATGCTGCTGGACCTGCTGGGCGTGGCGCGCGACATCACCTGGCTGACCCGCCGCCCGCTGAACCTCATGACCGGCCCCTTCACCCCCGAACACGGACGGGCCTCCGTCGCGGTGATCGCCGACCGGGTGCGTCGCGGCGAGGCGCCCGGCAGCATCGTCAGCGCCACCGGGCTGCGCCTGCCGCCGGAACTGGCCGACGCCGTGGACGACGGCCGCGTCACGCTGGGACGGACCTTCGACCGGGTGACCCCCGACGGTGTGGCCTGGGACGACGGCCGGTTCGTCCCCGCCGACGCCCTGCTGTGGGCCACCGGGTTCCGGCCGAGTGTCGCCCATCTGGGCCCGCTGAACCTGCGGGAGCCCGGCGGGGGGATCCGGGTGGAGGGCACCAGGGCCGTCGCGGACCCGCGGGTCCACCTGATCGGCTACGGCCCCACCGCCAGCACGATCGGCGCGAACCGCGCCGGGCGCGGCGCCGTCCGCGAGCTCGCCGACCACCTGGGTGGTTTCCGCGTCGCCGAGGAGACTCCTCCTGCGGGCTGAGCGACGGCCGGCCTCCACCACCCTCGGCGGACGGGCTCCGGGGCCGCGGAGCGGCCCCGGACGGACCCTAGGCGGCGGCGCTCCGGGGCAGTTCCCGGGTCGTGATGATCCCGTCCACCAGGCCGTACTCCCTGGCCTGTTGGGCGGTGAGGATCTTGTCCCGGTCGGTGTCGGCGCGCAGCCGCTCCTGCGTCTGCCCGGTGTGCCGGGACAGGATCTCCTCCACCTGGGAGCGGACCCGCATGATCTCCCCGGCCTGGATCTCCAGGTCGGCGGCGACCCCCTGGCCCTCCCCGGAGGGCTGGTGCAGAAGGACCCGCGCGTGCTCCAGGGCCATCCGCTTGCCCGCCGTGCCCGCCGCCAGCAGCACCGCCGCGGCGGAGGCCGCCTGACCCATGCACACCGTGGACACGTCCGCCCGCACGAACCGCATGGTGTCGTAGATGGCGGTCAGGGCGGTGTTCGAGCCGCCCGGCGAGTTGATGTAGAGCTGGATGTCGGTGTCGCTCGACTCGTGGTCCAGGTGGAGCATCTGCGCCATGACCACGTTGGCGACGTCGTCGTCGATCGGGGTGCCCAGGAAGATGATCCGTTCCGACAGCAGTCGGCTGAACACGTCGAAGGACCGTTCGCCGTGGGGCGTGCGCTCCACCACCATCGGCACCGTGTAACGACCGCTCACCGGTCCCCTCCCCTCACGTACGTGGCGAACCCGGGGGAGTGGGAGGCCAGCCGGATACCGTGGCCGTCCATCTCCGACACGGACGCGACCACGTGGTCGACGAACCCGTACTCCCTGGCCTCCTGCGCGGTGAACCAGGCGTCGCGGTGCTGGTCCCGGGCGATGGTCTCCTCGGTCTGGCCGCTGTGCCTGGCGATCAGCCGCACCATGGTCTGCTTGGTGTGCGCGAGGTTCTCGGCCTGGATCGCGATGTCGGCGGCCGTACCGCCGAGGCCCCCGGAGGGCTGGTGCATCATGATCCGCGAGTGCGGCAGGCTGTAGCGCTTGCCCGGCGTACCGACGCAGGCCAGGAACTGGCCCATGCTCGCCGCGAACCCCATGACCAGGGTGGACACGTCGTTGGGCACGAAGTTCATCGTGTCGTAGATGGCCAGTCCGGCCGAGACCGAGCCGCCGGGGCTGTTGACGGCCAGCGTGATGTCCCTGCGTGGGTCCTCGTCGGCGAGCAGCAGGAGCTGCGCGCACACCCGGTTGGCGCTGGTCTCGTCGACCTGCGTGCCCAGCATCACGATGCGGCTGCGCAGCAGGCGCGCGGCCAGCTGGTCGTCGAAGGCACCGCCGGAGGTCTCGTCCGAGGCGGCGGCATGGGTCGACATGGCACTCTCCCTTCCCCGGCCCCCGTGGCCGGTGAACCCAGCCTGCGGCGCCGGAGAGGGCGACTTCCAG
Organism: Nocardiopsis halotolerans DSM 44410; assembly: GCF_000341065.1. Classification (GTDB taxonomy): domain Bacteria; phylum Actinomycetota; class Actinomycetes; order Streptosporangiales; family Streptosporangiaceae; genus Nocardiopsis; species Nocardiopsis halotolerans. The sequence goes on from NZ_ANAX01000048.1 coordinate 33,441, forward strand.
CGTTTCGGCCGGGGGCAGATCTGCCGAGGGCAGAGGCCCCGCACGGGTTCCGGGTCAGGCGTTGCGCACGAGGCGGTCGACCACCTCGTGCGCCCCGGCGCGGATCCGGTCCACGCCCATGCCCCGCGTCCGCCGCTGGTGGACGCGGAGCGCGTCCTCCAGCGGGGTGAGCAGGGCGTCGGCCAGGTAGGCGGGTCGGCCTCCGGGCGGACGGTCGGCCCGGGCTCGGGCTCCACGGTCACGTGGTCGGGGCCTTCCGGAGAACTCGTCCCTCGCAGGCCTGCCACCCCATACGTCGCGGTATCGGCCCGGAGAACGAGAGTCGAACGCTGACCGAAACTCCCCCTGCTGTTCAGGTCTCGTCGAGGGCCTCGCGCAGGTCGCGCAGGAGGGTGAGCACCAACGGGCGCAGTGACGGCCTTATGGCGTCGAACACCTGGCGTTGTTTCCGCTCCATGTCCCCGCGGCGGGCCGCCAGCACGCGCTCTCCCTCCTCGGTGATGGTCACCACGGTGCTGCGCTCGTCGCGTAGGGAACGACGGCGCGCCATCATGCCCTTGCGTTCCAGCTGTTGGATCATGCGGGTGGCGGAGGGAGACGAGACACCGACGATCTGGGCGACGGCACCGACGCCGGGACTGTCCATGCCGCGCACCGCCTCCATGAGCAGCGCCTGCGTGAGAGTGAGATCCTCGGCACCCCGATGGCCGTGCCCACTGCGTGAGCGGGCATGGATCGCCGCGTTGATGAGTTCGGTCCAAGCGCGCTGAAACTCCTCGAGCTCGCAGTCATCGGGCTCGGCACGGGTCTCATGGGTCTCGTCGGGCACGAAACGGTCCTCGCAGGCTGGGCGGGCACCGCGGGTCCACAATCCGCGCGGTGGTTTGACGTTTGTGTAGCTTAGCTATTAAATAGCTTGGGCACGCAAGTTCACATACATCCTTGCCCCCGTCAAACCGGAGCGACACCCCCGTCCACTGATTCGGTTGTGGGCGACACGGACCGCTGCCGGGGGCAGTGGACGTCCGCCCACGACGGGGCGGGCCCGGATCGGTCCGGGAGGGGCGCATTGACAACAGTGCTGATCGCGCATTTCATCGCAGCTGCGGTCGCGCCGTTACTGGTGCGTCTGTGGGGCCGTAACGCCTTCTTCGTGCTCGCCGCGGTCCCCGGCGTGTCCACCGTCTGGGCCCTCTTCCAGGTCCCCGCCATCATGCGCGGCGAGGCACTCTCCAGCTCCATGGCCTGGGCGCCCGAGTTCTCCCTCCGGCTCGGCCTGTACATGGACGCCCTGGGCCTGGTCATGACGCTCATCGCGGCGGGCGTGGGCGCATTGATCCTGGCCTACTGCGCCCGCTACTTCGACGACTCCGAACCCGGACTCGCGCGCTTCGCCGGTGTGTTCGTCGCCTTCGCCGGGGCCATGCTCGGCCTGGTCCTGGCCGACGACCTCATCCAGCTCTTCGTGTACTGGGAGCTGACCACGGTCTTCTCCTACCTGCTCGTCGGCCACAACTCCGAGCTCAAAGAGAGCCGCCGGGCGGCGATGACCGCCCTGACCGTGACCACCTTCGGCGGCCTGACGATGCTCGTCGGCATGATCATGCTCGGCGAGGCCGCCGGAACGTACGTGATCTCGGAGATCGTCGCCGCGCCGCCCAGCGGCACCCTCGTCGACGTCGCGCTCGTCCTCCTGATGGTCGGCGCGATGTCCAAGTCGGCGCTGCTGCCGTTCAGCCTGTGGCTCCCCGCCGCCATGCGCGCCCCCACGCCGGTGTCCGGCTACCTCCACGCCGCGGCGATGGTCAAGGCGGGCGTCTACCTGGTGGCCCGGATCACTCCAGCCTTCCACGACGTCGCCGTCTGGAAGTACACGGCGCTGTTCTTCGGCACGCTCACCATGATCCTCGCGGGCTGGAAGGCGCTGCGCCAGTTCGACCTCAAGCTCCTTCTGGCCTACGGAACCATCAGCCAGCTCGGCTTCCTCATCGCCCTCCTCGGCGCCGGGACCCAGGCGGGAGCCATCGCCGGGATCTCCATGCTGATCGCGCACTCGCTGTTCAAGGCGCCGCTGTTCCTGGTGGTCGGCGTCATCGACCACAGCACCGGCACCCGCGACCTGCGCGAGCTCTCCGGCCTGCGCCGGTCCATGCCCGGCACCCTCTGGATCACGGTTGTGGCGCTGGCCTCCATGGCGGGGCTGCCGCCCACCCTCGGGTTCGCCGCCAAGGAACTGGCCTTCGGCACCTTCGACCACGGCGTCGTCGACATCGCCGTCCTGACCGGCCTCGTCCTGGGCTCGGTCCTCACCGTCGCCTACAGCATGCGCTTCCTGTGGGGCGCCTTCTGGGACAAGGAGGACGTCACCCCCACGCCGGTCCACTCCCCGGGCCCGCTCTTCCAGGCGCCCGCCGCGGTGCTGGCCGGACTCGGCCTCCTGGGCGGCCTGCTCTCCACCCTGGTGGACCCCTTCCTCGCCGTGTACGCCGACAGCGTCCCCGTCGCCCCGGGCTCCGAGGCCAAGCACCTGGCCCTGTGGCACGGTCTGGAGCTCCCCCTGCTGCTGTCGGCGGTGTGCGTCGTCGGCGGTCTGGTGCTGTTCCGCCTCCGACACGAGGTCGTGTGGCTGGGCACCAGGACGGCTCTGCCCGACGCCGACCGGATCTACCGCCGGATGCTCGCCTGGCTGGAGACCTTCGCCCTCCAGGTCACGGGCCGCACCCAGCGCGGTTCCCTGCCGATCTACCTCGGCACCATCCTGGTCACCCTGGTCATCGCCGCCGGATGGTGGATGGTCGGCGGCCAGATCTGGGAGGGGGACTATCCGGACCTGCGCCTGTGGCACAGCCCCGTGCAGCTCATCCCGGCCGTGACCATCGTCGTCACCGCCCTGATGACGCTGTTCGTACGGCGCCGCCTGTACGCGGTGGTCCTCGTCGGAACCGTCGGCTACGGCATCGCCGTCCTCTTCTACATGATGGGCGCGCCCGACATCGCGCTCACCCAGTTCCTCGTGGAGACCGTCAGCCTGGTGGTCTTCGTCCTGGTGCTGCGCCGCTTCCCCTCCCGCTTCTCCGCGCCCGCGCTGCGCGGACGCCGGATGTGGAACCTGGCCCTGGGCCTGGCCACCGGCGTCGTGGTCGCGTCGATGTCCTGGTTCGCCCTGGTGGGCCGCCAGGAGCCGTCCATCTCGGAGGGCTACGTGGACGCGGCCAAGGAGGCGGGCGGCGACAACATCGTCTCGGTCCTGCTGGTCGACGTCCGCGCCTGGGACACCATGGGCGAGATCTCCGTGCTCGCCGCGGCCGCCGCCGGTGTGGCCAGCCTGATGTTCGTGCGCCGCCGCGTCCAGCCCCGCAAGACCCCGGGCGGGCTGATGGCCCTGTCGGTCACCGAGCCCCCGCCGCCCGCCGACGGCCGGAGCGAGCTCGACCTCGGCGGACTGCGGTTCGCGCCGCGGAACATGCACGTCGAACCCCGTTGGGAGCGCACCTGGCTGCCGGGCGCCGACGCCCTGCCCACCGAACGCCGGTCGGTCATCTTCGAGGTCGTCTCACGCTTCCTGTTCCCCGTGGTCATGGTGATCTCGGTGTACCTGCTGCTGACCGGGCACACCGCGGTCGGCGGCGGGTTCGCGGGCGGCATCGTCGCGGGCCTGGCGTTCATCGTCCGCTACCTCGCCGGAGGCAGGTTCGAGCTGTACGCCACCGCGTGGGTGCAGCCGGGCGCGCTCATCGGCACCGGTCTGGCCGTGGCCACCGGCACCGCGCTGGGCGGTGCGGTCTTCGGTACCGACGTCCTGGCGGGCGGAGACGCCTACATCGACTTCTGGATCCTGGGCGAGGCCCACGTCACGGTGTCCCTGCTCTTCGACTTCGGCGTGTACCTGCTGGTCATCGGATTGGTCCTGGACATCCTGCGCAGTCTCGGCGCCCGTATCGACGAGCAGATCGAGCGGGACGCCGCGCACGAGGAGGAGACCGAGAACGGCTCCACGGCACGCCCCGAGGAGGTCATCTCGTGAACGAGTCACCCAGCCTGCTCCTCGTCGTCGTCATCGGTGTCCTCGTCGCCGTGGGAGTCGTGCTCCTGCTGGAACGCAGCCTCACCCGCGTGCTGCTCGGCGTCATCGTGCTGAGCAACGGCGCCAACCTGATGATCCTGTCCATGGCGGGGGAACCCGGCGGTCCGCCGCTCCTGTGGTTGACCGACCCCGAGGGGATGACCGATCCGCTGCCGCAGGCGATGATCCTGACGGCGATCGTCATCACCCTCGGTATCACGGCTTTCCTGCTGGCCATGGCCTACCGGACCTGGCAGCTGGAGGGCAACGACGAGGTCCAGGACGACGCCGAGGACATCCGCATCGTCCAGGGCGAGGGCCGCCGGGCCGTGCGCCAGCGCTTCAAGAAGGAGCGCCGCAGGCTCCAGGCCGACATCCGGCGCCAGCGCGCCGAACTCCAGGCGACCATCGCCACGGCCGACGCCCGGGAGCTGGCCGAGCAGGCCCGCATCAAGGCCGAGATCGCACGGGCACAGGCCGAACTGGCCCGCTACGAGCTGGAGGCGGAGGAGAGCGCCCCCGACGAGAAGTCCCGCGAGACCATGCGCCGTCTGAGCGACCGCGCGGAGTCCATGACCGCCCAGGTGCAGGAGCTGCGCGGACACATCCGCCAGGGGCGCAGGCGCCTGCGCGAACACCGGCGGGCCGACCGCGCCGCCGAGCGCGAACTGTGGCGCGAGCTGCGCCGCCGCATCCGCTCGCAGCGGCGCCAGGCGCGCCAGGCCATGCGCGCCGAACGCGAACGCCTCGCCCGTGCCGAGGACAGCGACCTCCAGGGGAGTGAGTGACCATGGACGCGGACTACTTCGTCGGTCTGCTGCACTACTTCATCCCCCTGCCGGTGGTACTGCCACTGTTCGCGGCCGGGGTGAAGCTGGCCCTCGGCGCCCGCTGGCCCCGCGTCCAGCGGTGGCTGAGCGTCGTCTCGCTGACCCTGGTCCTGGTCATCGGCTTCGTGCTGATGATCGGTTCCCACGCCTACGGCCCGCAGACCGTGCAGGTGGGCGGCTGGGAGGCGCCGATCGGCATCACCCTGGTCGCCGACCGGCTGTCCGCGCTGATGGTGACGGTGTCGGCGGCGATCACGCTGACCGTACTGGTGTACTCCATCGGCCAGGGCATGGTGGGCAAGGCCGAGGTGGCGCCCCTGTCGGTGTACCAGCCGACCTACCTGATCCTGGTGGCGGGCGTCTCCAACGCCTTCCTGGCGGGTGACCTGTTCAACCTGTTCGTCGGGTTCGAGATCCTGCTGACCGCCAGCTACGTGCTGCTGACCCTGGGCGGCACACAGTCGCGGATGCGGGCGGGCGCCATCTACGTCGTGGTGTCGCTGGTGTCGTCGCTACTGTTCCTCATCGCCATCGCGCTGATCTTCGGCGCGACCGGCACGGTGAACATGGCGCAGCTCGGCGAGCGGCTGCCCGACCTGTCGAACGACCTGCGGGCCGTCCTCCAGATCGTGCTGCTGTTCGCCTTCGGCATCAAGGCGGCGGTCTTCCCGCTGGCCGCGTGGCTGCCCGACTCCTATCCGACGGCCCCGGCGCCGGTCACGGCGGTGTTCGCGGGCCTGCTCACCAAGGTGGGCGTGTACACGATCATCCGCACGCAGACCCTGCTGTTCCCCAGCGAGCAGCTCAACAACCTGCTGATGGTCGTGGCCCTGGCGACCATGATCATGGGCATCCTGGGCGCGGTCGCGCAGACCGACATCAAGCGTCTGCTGTCGTTCACGCTGATCAGCCACATCGGGTACATGGTGTTCGGCGTGGCCCTGGGCAGCGTGCAGGGCATGGCGGGCGCGGTGTTCTACATCGCGCACCACATCACGGTGCAGACCACGCTGTTCCTGGTCACGGGGTTGATCGAACGCCGGGGCGGGTCCGCGTCGCTGGACCACCTGGGCGGTCTGAGCCGGATCGCGCCGGTGCTCGGCGTCCTGTTCTTCGTCCCGGCGATGAACCTGGGCGGCATCCCGCCGATGTCGGGCTTCCTCGGCAAGCTCGGCCTGATACAGGCCGGCGTGGAGGCGGGCACGCCGCTCGCCTACGTCCTGGTGGGCGCGTCGGTGCTGACGAGCCTGCTGACCCTGTACGTCATCGCCCGGGTGTGGAACTACGCGTTCTGGCGGTCGCCGTCCGAGGGCATGGTGGCCGAGCCCGGCACCGTGCTGGAGGAGGACACCGAGGCCGACGAGTCCTCCACCGCGGCCTTCGGGCCCGGTGAGGCCGTCGGTCCGTCCTCCCGACTGGAGGGCGCCACGGCCGCGACCACTCCGGTGGTCACGTCCGTCGCGCTGCCGAAGAGCATGGTCGGCGCCACGGTGGCTCTGGTGGTGTTCAGTCTCGCCCTGACGGCGCTCGCGGGCCCGCTCATCACGTACGCGTCGGACGCGGCGGTCGAACTCCAGGCGCGTACCCCCTACATCGAGGCGGTTCTCGGAGGCGACCGGTGATCGACCTACAGGAGAAGAAGAGGATCGGCCTGGCGTCGCTGCGCAGGCGGCTGGGCAAGGTGCAGATCCCGGTCGCGCTCGGCATGACCCTGGTGTGGATGCTGCTCTTCGAAGGCTTCCGGCTCCGTCCGGAGTCGCTCGGTCTGCTGGTACTGGGGTTCCTGGTGTCGGTACTGATCATGCTGCTGTTCCCGTTGCCGCCGATCTACCCCGGTTTCCGGTTCCGGCCGGTGTACCTGGTCAGGATGGTCCTGTACGTCCTCGCCAGGATGGCCGTCGCCAGCTTCCAGGTGACCAAGTGGACCTTCAGGCCGACCCGGGTCAGCAACGCGGTGGTGGGGGTGCCGTTGCGCACCGACTCCGACCTGATGCTGGTGTGCGTCTCGATCGCCAGCTCGATCATCCCGGGTTCGGTGGTCGTCGAGGTCGCCCGGCCCGGCCCCGTCCTGTACGTGCACCTCCTGGGCACGGGGGACGAGAGGGCCGTCGAGGAGGGCCGCCGGGACGTCTGGCGGCTGGAGGAGCGGATCGTGAGGGCCCTGGGCACCCGTGAGGACATCGCCGCGCTGCGGGCCGAGGAGGCCGTGGGGCGCGGCGGGAAGGAGAGCGTGTGAACGTCCTGTGGATCGCCATCGGCGTCATGCTCGGCGTGGCGGCGCTGCTGGGTGTGACCCGCATGCTGATCGGCCCGGACATCCTGGACCGGGCCATCTCCGTCGACGTGCTGCTCGCCTCGGCCCTGACCGGCGTGGGCGCCTACGCGGCCTTCAGCCGCGACCCCACGGTGTTGCCGACCCTGCTGGTGCTGTCCCTGCTGGGGTTCGTCAGTTCGGTCAGCATCGCCAAGTTCGTCGCCCGCAGGAGGCATGAGGAGCAGGAGCACCTCGCCGCCCCGACCGGGGCGCACCCGAGCTCCGCGACGCCCACCGACGCGGTCCCCGGATCGGAGAGGGAGGAGAGCTCGTGAGCGACCAGATCGCGACCGTCCTGGACTGGGCGGCGATGCTGTGCCTCCTGTCCGGGGCCGCGCTCTCCCTGGTGGCCGGGGTGGGGCTGATCCGCTTCCCCGACCTGCTCTCGCGCCTGCACACCACCGCCAAGCCACAGGTGCTGGGACTGCTGCTGGTACTGGTGGGGATCGGCATCCGGCTGACACCCGTGGAGACCAACGTGTTCAGCGTCGGAACGCTGCTGTTGGTGGCGCTCTTCCAGATCGTGACCATCCCGGTGGCGGGCCACATCGTCGCGCGGGTGGGGTACCGGACCGGGCGCATCGAACGGGACGTGATGGTCCTGGACGAGCTGTCCGAGCGCCTGGACGCCAAGCGCGCGGAATCCGACCGTCTGGACGCCGAGCAGGCCGAGGCCGGGCGGGCGAGGGCCGGGCGGGAGAGGGCCGAACGCGACGAGGACGGCGACGGCGACGGCGACGGCGACGGCGACAGGGCCGAGTAGGCGGCAGGGGCCGCTGGGTCCGGTGTCCACGGCCGTCCCGGAAGGCGCGCACGAGGGCGGTGGGGAAGCGGGTCCCCACCACCGCGGCGACGTCTACGCGGGATCGCGCGCGAGGGCCGCCAGGGCGACCGTCATCGCCACCCGGGCCTCGGGGTCGTGGAGCCGCAGGTCCGCGATCGCGCCCATCCGGCGCAACCGGTACCGCACCGTGTTGGGGTGCAGGCCCAGGGACTCGGCCGCCAGCCCCAGGTCCCCGTGGGAGTACAGCCAGGCGCGGAGCGTCCGGGCGTGGTCGGTGCCGTGCTCCGCGTCGTGGCGGACCAGCTCCACCACCGGGTTGCGGGTGGGCAGGCGCCCTCCCTCGGCCACCAGGCGCAGGCGGCGCAGCAGCACGGAGTGCCAGGCGTCGTCGTAGACGACCGCGTCGGTCCCCCCGGGTTCCTGCCCGTGCAGCGTCAGGCACTCGTCCGCCTCCTGCCTGCTGGCGGGCAGGCCGGAGGCGTCGGCCGCACCTCCCACACCGGCGACCACCCCCGGGCGGTCGGGCAGGCCGTGCAGCGTCGAACGCACCCACTCCACCGCTGGCACGGAATCGCCCCCGCAGGGCAGGACGGTGTACACGGTGGTTCCCAGCAGGGTGCTGCGTCCCGGACGCGACCATCCGAAGCCGGTGGTGACCTGCTCGAACAGGTGCAGGATCGCGGCCTCGGGCTCGGTCCGGGCGCGCGCCTGGAAGGCGATCACCCGCAACCCCCCGGAGGGAAGGCCGATCCGCCCCGCCACCTGCGCGGGATCGGCCGAACCCTCCAGCAGGTCGATCACCGACTCCGACTCCACCTGCCGCTCCAGGTCGCTGCTGACCCTGGCACGCAGCATGTGGAGGCCGACCGTGTGCGCCGCCTCGCGCAGCGCCCGCGACCGCTCCGCGTCCAGCGGGGCGTCGCACACCACCCACAGCGATCCCAGGAGTTCGCGCCCCACCCGGATCGGCGCGGCGGTGCGTCCGCCCATGCCGAGCTCGGGGGTCCCCGGCACGAACCGGGGTCCGGTGTCCGACGCCAGCCGGGCGAACACCCCGTCGGCGTCGAGCCTGGCGCGGACCCGGGCCGGGACGCGCCGGTCGACGAGGGTGTCGCGCCGGACCCGGTCGGTGTCCCCCTGGGAGGCGGAGTAGGCGACCACGCGTGAGGCGCGGTCCTCGATCGTGACGGGACCGCCGACCTCGGCGGCGACGGTGTCGGCGAGGGTGAACAGATCGCTGGGGCCGCGCCCGGCCTCGGTCTCGCGGCCCTCCAGGACCAGTCCGTAGACGACGCCGGACACCTGGCTCCACGACACGGCGGGTTCCACCACCAGGAGGGCGATGTCGCTCTCCCGCAGGCGCGCCCGCACGCCGTCGTCGGGGTCGCGGGCGGAGCGGACGACGGCGACGGTCGCGCGGGCCTGCTCGGCGAGGCGCACGGCCTCGGCCGACGAGTCCACGCCGACGGCGAGGAACGCGTCCCCCAGCGGCGGCACGTCGTCGGTGGGGTCGTGCATGGCGACGCTGCGCAGTTCCCTGCGCCGCAGCGGCTCCGGGCCGACCAGCCTGGCCCCGTAGCCGCCCAGGACGTTGACGAGCCGGTCGAGGTTGATCACGTCCCCTCCTCTCCCCTCAGCAGTGTTGTTCGACAGCCACAAAAGGACACCGTGTGATTGTCGCCCGAGGATAACGCCCGCCCCCTGGCCCGTGGACACACTCAGGATGAGCGGCGATACCCCCTCGTCGGATCCCGCTGTGCTCGCCCCGCCCCGGACCGTCCGCGGTGAGGGCCCGTGAAGACAAGGAATGTTCCATGAGGACCGCCGAACGATGGATGACCCGGGAGGCCTACGACCGACTCCGGGAGGAGCTCCGGACGCTACGCGAACTCCCTGACGACACCCCGGGCACCGGGGCGGACGGGGGCGCGGGGGACACACTCCCCGCGCCCCGCTACATTCACGACCCGGCCGTGCGCCAGGCGCGCGTACACACCATCGAGCGACTGCTCAGCGAGGCCGTGGTGGACGAGGCCGCGCCCGACGACGGGATCGCCGCCCCCGGCAAGGTACTCACCATCCGCTACGACGGCGAGGAGGAGACCGAGACGTTCCTGCTCGGTGTCCGGGACGCGTCCGTGGCGGACCGGGTGACCGTCTACTCACCGGAGTCCCCGCTGGGCGCGTCGTTGATGGGCGCTCGCAGGGGCGAGCGGCGCACGTTCACGGCGCCCCGGGGCACGGTCATCGGGGTCACCCTGGTGGAGGCGGAGCCGTACCGGGCGGCGGCCGCGGGCTGATCCCGTCCGGGACGGAGGGTCCCGGCGCGCGCCCCGGGCGGCATCTCCCCTCCGGACCCGGAACGCCCCTTCGAGCTTCCACCCGCGGGGTCGAGCCGCGCGCGGAGGAGACCGGGAGCCCGCGCTCACCGGTCCCTCCTCCGCGCGGCTTTATCTGTGAGCTGAGTCACATAACAACACCCCCACCGCAGGAAACATCCGCCACGGAAAATACGTGCGGTTACCCCGGTTGACGCATGCGTTACTAAATGATCACTTAGTTTCCAGTCTCTACCCGCTACTCGAGGAGACGGCATGATCAACCGCAGACTCTTCCTCGGAGGCGCGTCCCTGGCCGCGGGAGTCCCCCTGCTCGGCGCCAGCGGCTGCGCCACCGCCCGGGCCTCGCTCCGGTCCGGCACGACCGCGGCCAACACGGGAGCGCTCCCGGTCGGCATCGTCAACGAAACGGGGCGCTACCCCGACAGCGAGGTCCTCGTCTACGTCGTCGGCACCGACCTGACCACCAACCGGCACTGCTGGGTGGACTCCGACGGGACCCCGCGCCCCGTCAGCCTGGACGACAACACCGACGGCGGCTACACCGACTACGCCATCCCGCTCGACGCGCTGCCCGCCGACATGACGCTGCCCTACATGTCCGGACGGATCTACGTCGCGCTCGGCGGCAAGCTCGGTATCCGCATCGTGATCGACGGGAACGGCAACCCGGCCCTCCAGCTTCCGGCGGGCTGGGTGGAGAGCGACCACGGGTACGGAGTGCTGCACGACTCGGTCGAGTTCACCCACGACGCGTCCGGTATGTACTGCAACACCAGCATGGTCGACCAGTTCAGCGTCCCGATCGGCATCCGGCTGACCGGTGAGGCGGACCAGACCACCGGCACGTTCGTGCCCGGCGGACGCGACGCCGTGTTCGAGACGCTCTCCGCGGACCCCGTCTTCTCCCCGCTCGTCGTCGACGACCTGCGGGTGATCGCCCCCGGCCACGGGCTCGACGCCGGGCTGTTCCCCGCCGACTACTACGACCCGTACGTCGACAGGGTCTGGTCCCACTACGCCGCCAACGACCTGCGGGTCACCACCAACGCGGGAACCTTCACCGGGCGGGTGCAGGGTGACCGGCTCGTCTTCGACGGCGGTGTGTCACCCTTCTCCCGCCCCTCGACCAGGGACGTCCTCTTCTGCCACGGAAGCCTGGCCGCCCCCAACGACGGGATCACCGGCCCCGTGGCCGCCATCCTGGGCGCCGCCCTCAACCGGTCCACCCTGCTGGCCTCCTCCGCGCAGCCCACCGACGACCCCGACACCTTCTACCTGGCGGACATCACCAACCGCTACGCGAAGGTCTTCCACGACAACACCGTGGACGGCAGGGCCTACGGTTTCGCCTTCGACGACGTGGCCGGGTTCGCGTCCTACATCCAGGACCACGGCCCCGCCGAGTTCGGGATCACCCTGACGCCGTTCTAGGCGCGCGGCCGGAGAACCGCGGGAGCGCCCCGTGCCGGGTGGCGCGGGGACGCCCCCGCAGTGCCTCCGCGCCAACGGAATCCACCCGGCCTCCCGGAAAGGAGGCCGGGGAAAGGGAATTCGCTTCCCGTGGTGACCGCGCACCCCGGAGAAAGTCCGCACGGGGTGAAATCGCCCCCCGCTTATTCTTCACGGAAAAGGATACGGCGAACACGGGAACCGGAGAGCGAAGACCTCAGGTTCCTCCGACAGCGCCCTCCGTCCCGGAGCACGTCCGCCGCCCGACCTCCCCCGACCGCCACGAGCGGCCCAGTCGCCCGGATCGTGTCCCCCGACTCCGTTCCGCGCGCCTTCCTCTCCGTTGACCCCCGCCACGGCCGACTTCCGACCGGAGTTCCCCACGCGTTCCGCCACCGGCCTGGTCCGCACGTTCCGCCGGAACGGAGAACTGTCGAAGCCGCCCCCTGACGGTGCGGGTCCCCCTTTCGGAACCGGTTCCGCGCCCATTCCCCGCATCCATTCCCCGTGTCCCGGCGGAACTCCCCCACGAGGGACACCGGGCCGCCCCGCCCCCACGCGTCGGCCGCGCACGGCCGACGGCGAACACGGCGAACGGAGTCGTGGTTCGCCGAGGCCCCGAGCCCCACCCGTGAGAGCATGCGGCCGGAAGGCCCGACGGACGGGAGCGGGGAGGGCGGACACATGGCCGAGGACGAGGACGCGCGCTGGGCACCGGTCAGGGACTGGCACGCGGCGGTGAACGGGCGGGACCTGACGGCGGCGAAGGCCGTGGTCGACCCCGACATCAGGATCGGCGGCCCCAGAGGCTCCACGCGGGGCGTCGAGGTCTTCCTGGGCTGGGTACGCGAATCCGGCATCCGCCTCGAACCGGTCGCGTGGCACACCGTCGACGACCGGCGCGTCGTGGTCGAGCAGGACGCCACCTGGCCCCACCGCGCCGACTCGGGCCCCGACCCGGCGCCGACACGCACCGCGACCCTGTTCGAGGTGCGCCACGGCCTCGTCACCGCCGCGCTCCGCTACGACGAGGGTGTGGAGGCCGCCCTCGAAGCGGCCCGGCACAACCCCTGACAGCGTGCCGGGAGTCGTTCCTGCCCGGCTGGGCGACGGCGCCGTGACCGTCACCGCGCGCGTGTCGTGTGTGCCGCTCACGCGCCCGTCCTGGCCGGATTCCCCGGGGCGCACCGGCCGCACGGGTCGGCGCGGGCCGACCGTCGCCGTTCACGGTGCGTCCCGGGGCGGTACTCACGACGTCGGACCGGTCCGGTTCAGGGGGCCGTCCGCTCTCCGAGGGAGCCCAGCAGGGCGTGGGCCTCGTCCAGGCGGGCGGGGAAGGCCTCCGGGTTCTCCGACAGCCGCATGGCGGTGAGCTCGCAGGCCATGGCGGTGTGGGCGGCGAGCACGGCGACCTTCTCGTCCGCTCCCGCCTCCGCCAGGGCACCGGCGAACCGGTGCGCGCGCTGCTGCCGTGTGAGCAGGTAGCGGGAACGCAGTTCGCTGCTCTCCCGCAACAGACGCGCCAGGACGGCGGAGTGGGCGGGGGAGAGCGCGGTGTGCGGCCTGGCGGCCGCGTCGGCCTCCCGGAGCAGCTCGACGGCGGCACGGAGGTCGTCGCCCAGCGGCCGGTCCGCCCTGTCGCGCACGTAGGCGCACACGCGGTCGGCTTCGGCTCCGTCGTCGGCGAAGAGCACCTGTTGTTTGTCGCCGAAGTACCTGAAGAAGGTGGTCCGGCCGACCTCGGCGCGTTCGGCGATCGCGGCCACCGTGACGTTGTCGAATCCGTGTTCGGCGAAGAGCTGGAAGGCTGCCGACACGATCATGGCTCGTGCCTTACGCCGCTTGCGGGCGTGAAGCGTGTCCGGGGGGTGGTGCATGAGGCGACCCTATCGAGTGGGAACCCGGTTCTCTTTGGTACGCAGGACCATTAGGACGGTAGTCCTGAAACGCATCTCGGAGACCGGGAGAGCGGGAAGTCTTCTGTCCTGTTCGTCGTGGGAACGCGAGCGGTGGGCACAGGCGCGACCCACGCGGGCGTACTGGTTGGCCCGGAATTTTATTGCAAAGGGTGCTCCGTCTGACAACCGCCTTCCCCACTGCGCGGGAGAGCCTCCCCGAAAGGCGCTTCCCTCCCGACAGTTTCGCCTTCCGCGGAGCCGCCACGGAGGACCGGAGATCCATTTTCGGTCATCGCCCATTGGTTCTCTTCCACGAAAAACGTTCAGAAACCTAACTATTCTCGCCCCCGCGGTCCGGATCCGTCGACCGCCGCGTCACCACCGATTGTCGGTGGCCTGTGTCACAGTGGAGCCCTCGATCCCGTTCTGGAGTTGGTTATGACGTATCTCCTGGTCATAGGCACGCGCAAGGGGCTCTTCACGGCCCGCAGCGAAGATCGCCGGGGATGGGAGGTGAGCGGACCGCACCGGCTCGACGCCGCGGACTACGCCAGCATGAGCGCGGTGTACGCGGTCGGGATCAACCCCCACAGCGGACGCGTCCTCGCCGGGGCGGAGAGCTCGCACTTCGGGCCGAGCGTCTGGTACAGCGACGACCGGGGGCGGACCTGGCACGAGCCCGAGGCCGCGCCCATCGCCTTCCCCGAGGACACCGGCGCCTCCCTCACACGCGCCTGGCAGTTCGCCTTCGGCGACGATCCCGACACCGTGTACGCCGGGGTGGAACCACACGCCCTGTTCCGGTCCTCCGACGGAGGTCTGCGTTTCGAACTGGTCCGGGCCCTGTGGGACCACCCCCACCGCGCCAACTGGTTCCCCGGGGCGGGCGGCGGCGCGGTCCACACGATCCTGCCCGGGATCCTGGGCGCGGGCGAGCGCACGCCCGGCGCCGTGACGGTGGCCATGTCCACCGGTGGTGTCTACCAGACCCGCGACGACGGTGCCAGTTGGGCCCCGGCCAACCGGGGCATCTCGGCGGTGTTCCTGCCCGACGAGGAGCCCGAGTACGGCCAGTGCGTGCACAAGGTGACCGCCGCGCCGAACGGCGTGCTCTACGCCCAGAACCACCACGGGGTGTACCGCAGCGCGGACCCCGCCAAGGAGGGGTGGACCTCCGTGGAGACCGGGCTGCCCACCGACTTCGGCTTCGCGGTGGTGGCCCACCCGCACCGGCCGGAGACCGCGCTCAACTTCCCGGTGGTCAGCCAGGAGGTGCACCTGCCGCCCGACGACCGTCTGGGGGTGTACCGGACCGAGGACGGGGGCGTCAGCTGGCGGCCGTTCACACGGGGGCTGCCCGAGGACCCCTACTTCGGGATCGTGCTGCGCGACGGCGCCTGCACCGACGGCGCGGACGTGCCCGGGTTCTACTTCGGCACCCGCACGGGCGACGTCTACGCCGCGACCGACGACGACGGGCGCTGGCACCGGGTGGCCGAGCACCTGCCCGACGTCCTGTGCGTCCGCGCCACGGAGGTGTGAGATGCGGGTGACGGTGCACCTGCCGGGGTTGCTGCGCGCGGACGCCGACGGCGCCGCCCACGTACCGGTGGAGGTCGAGGACGGCACCGCGCTGGGCGGTGTGCTGGACGCGCTCACCGTCCGGTACCCCGGCCTGGACCGGAGGATCCGCGACGAGCGGGGCCAGCTGCGCCGCTACGTCAACGTGTTCGTGGACGAGGACGAGTGCCGCGGCGCCGGCGGGTTGTCGGCGCCGGTCCACGACGGCGCGGACGTGCGCGTGCTCCCGTCCGTGGCGGGGGGCTGAGGCCCGGCGGCGGTACGCAGGGACACGGGGCGCAGGTACGTCAGGCTCCGCCACGCCCACTCCAGCGGGCCGAGCCGGAACCGGCGCGCCCACAGACCGGCGAGGACGGCGCTCACCACGAAGTAGGCGGCGGCCAGGCCGTACTGGGCCAGCAGGGGGACGGTGCCCTCGAACGGGCCCATGACCACCAGGAAGACCGCCGTGCTGCCCAGGTACATCGTGAGGGTCATCCGTCCGAGCGGTGCCAGGGCACCCAGCACACGTGCGGCCCGTCTGCCCCTGAGCACCAACCACCACACCAGGCCCAGGTAGATCAGGGCGCCGCCCAGGTTCATGAACGTGTCCCCCAGGAGCACGAGCACGGTCTCGCCCACGGACCGCACCGGAATGCCGTCGGGACCGAACTCGACCGGAAAGAGCACGCTGGCGAGGAACATGGGCACCGTGCTGAGGACCAGGGTGCCCGCCCCGAGCACGAGCATGCGCAGCGGTAGACGGGGCGGCCGGACCGTACCACCGGGCTCGGCCGCGTCGGCTCCGGCGGTGAGCTCGGGACGGCGCGCCAACCACACGCCCACACAGAAGAACCCGAGAGTCTGCGGAACGAGACCCACCGAGAGACCCTGGCCGAGTTCGGGGATGACCGGAGAGAGCAGGAGGTCCGCCACCGGCACCGCGGCGAAGGACACGGCCGCCGCGACCAGCGGGCGGCGGCGCGATCCCCCGAGCAGCAGCGGCATCAGCGGGGCCAGCAGCAGAGCCGTGAGCGCGTAGTGGGCGAGGATGTCCCCGGGGAAGACCGCCAGGTGCGGCAGCCCGAACAGCACCCCCAGGACCGCGTAGCGGCGCAGCATGACCGCCATCGGCCGCCCGCCCCGCCGGGCGGCCGAGCGCCAGGCCAGGACGGCGCCCGCGCCCAGCAGCACCATGAGCATCGTCCTGGCCCTACCCGACATCACCACGGTGAGTCCGACGTCCACGATGGTGGTCAGCGTGCCGCTGGCCACCTCCCCCAGCATCTCGGCCGGGTAGACGACGGTGGACACGTTCATCATGACCACGCCGATCATCGCGAGCGCCCGGGCCACGTCCAGGAAGACCACGCGCCGTGCGGTCGGTGACTGGCCCCGGCCGGTGCCGTCCCGCACGGCGTCACCCGCGACCGGGCGCGCTCCGCCCGTGCCCGTCCTGTCCGTGTGTACCTCGCTCATGCGGTCCTACCTCGTTCGTGGGTTGAACGGGCCAGTCGGGGGTCCTGACGGCCCGGGGGTGCCGGGCGGGCCTTCACGCGGTCGCGCTCGACGGCCACGGACACCGGCCGCCCGGAACACCCCCAAGCGTCGCTTCGGACCCCGGTCCCGCACATCGACCGAACGGCCGAGCCCCCGCGACCGCCGTCTCGTACCTTTGGCCGACGCCCGCCCTGGTCGAGGCGGTCTAGCCTGGTCGCCATGGCCATGAACAGGATGTTCGCGGCGCTCGGCGGTCCCCGGGCCGGCGGCGCGCTGTCCCGGATCGCACCGTGGGCCGTGGCGTGCGCGCTCGTGGCGGTGTGGTGCGCGGACCTGGCGCGCGTCCACGGCAACCTCTCCGCGCCGAACTGGTTGGGCCCTCCGCACTCCGCCATGGACCACGCGCCCGTGGTCTCCGGCGGGGTGGTCTGTGTGCTCGCCGTGCTCGCCCTGCGCCCGGCGTCGGGCCCGGCGCTGACCACGGTGGCCGGTGGGGCGGCGGGAGCCGTGGTACTGGCGGCCTCGGTGTCGCTGTGGCCGCTGCCCATGGGCGAGGCGTTCGGCTACGGCTTCGCCAGTTCGGAGGTCTCGGCGCTGCTCGTACTGCTCGTACTGGCCGGTCTTCGCTGCCGCCCCTGGCAGATCGGCGCCGTGGCGCTGTGCTCGTTCACGGCCGCCCTCTCCGACTACCTGCGTGAACCGATGCCCTACTACGAGGGTCTGGTCACCGCGTCGCTGTCGTTGGTGGCCGCGGGTCTGGCCCCCGCGCTGTACCTGCGGTGGCGCGACGCCCAACGGCGCGCCCACGTGGAGCGGGCGCGGGCCCAGGAGCGGTTGGCGATCGCCCGGGACCTGCACGACGTCGTGGCGCACGAGGTGACCGGCATCGTGGTCCAGGCGCAGGCGCTGCGGCACGTCGCCGACCGCGACCCCGCCACCGTGCGGTCGGCGCTGCCGGAGATCGAGGCGGCGGGCGCACGGGCCCTGGAGTCCATGCGGGGGATGGTCTCCCGGCTCCGGGACCCGGGGCACCTTCCGCTGGATCCGGACCCCGCCGGAGGACTGGCCCGTCTGNNGAGGTGGCGGTGCGGTGCGGGGGCCCGGTGGACGGCCTTCCGCCGACCGTGGGCACGGCGGTGCTGCGGATCGCCCAGGAGTCGGTCACCAACGCGCTGCGGCACGCTCGCGGCGCGGCCCGTGTGGAGGTGGTGGTGGAGGCCGGGCCGGGCGGGGTCCGGGTGGAGGTACGCGACGACGGCCGCGCGGCCACGGGATCGGGCGGTGGTTTCGGACTGGTCGGAATGGCGGAGCGGGTGCGCCTGATCGGCGGGAGGTTCTCCGCCGGTCCCCACGGGAGGGGACCGGGCTGGAAGGTGGAGGCGTGGCTGCCGGTGGACGGAGCAGAAGACGAACAGGTGAACGGATGACGGGGCGGGGTGCGGAAGTGACGTCTGGTGGAGAACCGTCGGAAGCGGCCGGAGAGCCGGCGACCGCCGGTCGGGGGCCGATCCGGGTGCTGCTGGGGGGCG
>NZ_ANAX01000049.1 GCF_000341065.1 Nocardiopsis halotolerans DSM 44410
GCTGGCGGCCGAGGACGGCGTCGAGGTGGTCGGCGAGGCCGGTGACGGCCTGGAGGCGGTCCGGCTGGCGCGGGAACTGCGTCCGGACGTGGTGCTCATGGACATCCGCATGCCGGGCGTGGACGGGTTGGAGGCCACGCGGAGGCTGGCCGGTCCGGGGGTGGAGGACCCGCTCCGGGTGGTCGTGGTGACCACGTTCGACCTCGACGAGTACGTGCACGCGGCGCTCAACGGCGGGGCGGTGGGGTTCCTGCTGAAGGACGCGGGACCGGCCCTGCTGGTGGAGGCGGTTCGGTCCGCCGCCAGGGGTGACGCCCTGGTGTCCCCGAGGATCACCGTCCGGCTGCTGCGGCACTTCTCGGCGGCTCCTCCGGCGGCGGAGGACGGCGGGCTGACCGCGCGGGAACTGGACATCGTGCGGGCGGTCGCGCGGGGGCTGACCAACACCGAGGTGGCCCGGGAACTGTTCGTCACGGTGAGCACGGTCAAGACGCACCTGGCGAGCGTGCAGGCCAAACTGGGGGCGCGCAACCGGGTGGAGGTGGCGGCCTGGGCGTACCGGAACGGGCACGCCGCCTGACGTCCTTCCGGCCCGCCCCGTTCGCCGTGACGCTTCTTGTACCTGTAGCGATACCGGCGCCCCGACCTCGCTACAAGTACAAGATCAGCGCAGTTCAGGCCGCCTGCGCCACACCAGCAACGTTTCCGGCCAGCCCACTGGTACCGGCTGCGGGAGCGACGTCTCACGGCGTCCACTGGTCCCGTTCGCTGAGGAGGACGCGGTGGCCACCCCGACGTCTCCGGTGCCGCGGACGGGCGCGTACCCCCGGGCGCGAAACCCGGTCCCGGGAGCCGGGACTACCAGTTGGCGGGGGCGTAGTCCTTCAGGAAGCATCCGTACAGGTCCTCGCCCAGTTCGCCCCGGACGACGGGGTCGTACACGCGCGCGACCCCGTCCTCCAGGTCCAGCGGCGCGTGGAACCCGGCCGCGGCCAGCCGTTCCTTGTCCGGGTGCGGCCGTTCGTCCGTGATCCAGCCGGTGTCCACGCTGGTCATGAGGATGCCGTCGGACTCCAGCATCTCCTGGGCGCTGGTGCGGGTCAGCATGTTGAGCGCTGCCTTGGCCATATTGGTGTGGGGGTGCCCCGGGCCCTTGTAGCCGCGTCCGAACACCCCCTCCATCGCCGACACGTTCACGATGTAGGTGCGGCGCGCCGGGGACGCGGCCAGGGCCGGACGCAGCCGGTCCACCAGTAGGAACGGCGCACTCACGTTGCACAGCTGCACCTCCAGCATCTCGACGGGGTCGATGCCGCCGATCTGCCGCGTCCAGCTGTTCTCCGACGCGAGGTCGGGGACCAGTCCCCCGGCGTCGATCGCCGTTCCGGTGCGGACCCTCTCCATCGACGCCGAACCCGTGGTCAGCGCCAGCGAGGTGAGCATGCTCGGGGTGAGCGCGTGCGGGGCCGCCACGGCCTCCCCGGCATCGCCGCCGGTCGGGGACTCTCCCAGGGCGCGCGGGCGCACGCCGCCCAGGACCAGCGGTTCGGGGAGCCCCGTGCCCGTGAGCGGTTCGG
Source organism: Nocardiopsis halotolerans DSM 44410 (assembly GCF_000341065.1). Classification (GTDB taxonomy): domain Bacteria; phylum Actinomycetota; class Actinomycetes; order Streptosporangiales; family Streptosporangiaceae; genus Nocardiopsis; species Nocardiopsis halotolerans. The sequence goes on from NZ_ANAX01000049.1 coordinate 1,578, forward strand.
CCTCGGCCTCGATCAGCGGCCCGTACGACCCCGGCGAACGGCGCACCGTCTGCGCGGCGTTGTTGATGAGGACGTCCAGCGGACCCTGCTCCGCCACCGCGTCGGCCAGCCCCAGCACCTGGGAGGGATCGCGCAGGTCGACGCCCACCACGCGCAACCGGTGCAGCCACTCGTCGCTGTCCGGCATCGCGGCGAACCGGCGCACGGCGTCGTTGGGGAACCGCGTGGTGATGGTGGTGTGCGCGCCGTCCCGCAGCAGCCTGAGGGCGATGTACATGCCGATCTTGGCGCGTCCGCCGGTGAGCAGCGCCCGGCGGCCGGTCAGGTCGGTGCGGGCGTTGCGGCGCTCCCTGTTGAACGCGGCGCACGCCGGGCACAGCTGGTGGTAGAAGGAGTCGACCTCCCGGTACTTCTCCTTGCAGACGTAACAGGGCCTGGCCTTGCGCAGCACGCCCGCGAGGGCGCCACCGCTCCCGCTGGTGAGGGCGCGGCCGTTGGTCTCGTCGTCGATCCGGTCGGGGGCCGCGGTGGCGGTGGCCGCGAGCACGGCCCGGTCGTGGGCCTTGCGGGCCTCCTGGCGTTCCCTGCGGCGGCGCTCCTTGACGTTCTTGAACAGTCCGGCGGTGGCGCGCTGGAGGGCGACCGAGTCCGGGTGGTCGCTGGGCAGCTCCCCCGCGCGGGCGAGCACGTCCATGCACACGGCCAGCCGCTCGGGGTCGATCCCCGGCGCCGCCGTCCCGTGCTCCTCCGGTCGTGTCCGCGCGTCCGTGTCCGTCATCGTCTCCGTCACCGCTCCGCCGCCATCGTCGCGACCGCCCGTCCGTGAAGGGCCCCATGGCCCGATGGCTCCCGACTCGGGGCCATCAGGAACTTTATGCGCACCCCGGAGCACACGGATCACGTCGGGGGGAAGGAGCGCCCGCGCCCGGGTAGGAACCAGGACGGCCGTCTCCCCCACTCCCCTGGAGCCGAACCCATGCCCCACCCCTCCGGTCAGCCGCTCCGCCCCGCCGCCCTCGTCCTGGACGTCCTCGACACCCTCTTCCCCCTCACGCCGCTGGAGTGGCGGTTCCGGGAGGCCGGTGTCCCCCGGGTCCTCATGACCCGTTGGTCGGATCACCTGCTGCGCGACTCGTTCGCCCTGGCGCTGACGGACACCGGCGACTCGGCCGGTCGTTCCTTCGAGGACGTGGTCCGGGGCGCCCTGAGGGACATCACCGGGCACCAGATCGCCCCGCTGGCCGAGGACGCCGTCGTCGAGGGCCTGGCCGAGCTCGACCCCCGCCCCGAGGCGGCCTCCGCGCTGCGCGCCGCCCGCGAGGCCGGGCTGCGGACCGCGACCCTGGGCAACCACGACGACGTCCTGCCCCGGAGGCTGCTGGAACGCGCCGGTCTGCTCCCCCTGGTGGGGGACGTGCTGGCCGCGCGGCCCGCGCGCGGGTGGAAGCCGTCCCCGGACGCCTACCGGGACGCCGCGCGGTCCCTGGGGGTGCCTCCGGACCGGTTGGCCCTGGTCACCGCGCACGGGTGGGACGTCGCCGGGGCGGGGAGCGCGGGGCTGGTGACCGGTTGGTCGTCCCACCTGGAGGGACGCTTCCCGTCGGTCTTCGCCGCGCCGGACGTCTCCGGCCGGGACCTCGCCGAGACGGTGGACGGACTGCTCGCCCTCCCCACCGGGCGCCCCTGACCGGGGCCCACCGTGAGGCGGGAGTCAGGTGAGGTAGAACGGCCCCGGGCGGTCCTCGCGGGCGTAGCCGATCCGGTCGATGATGCGCTCGGGCATGTCCGGCAGGGCGTCCGGCCGGAACCAGCGCACGTCCAGGGTCTCGTCACCGCTCGCGTCGGGCGCACCGCCGACCGGACGGCAGCGGAAGGCCAGGTCGAGGAACTGCACGCGGTCGCCGTTGGGGTAGGTGAAGGGCTCCTGGGCGAGCACGCTGGTGAGCCTCTCCACCTCGACCTCCAGGCCGGTCTCCTCCCACACCTCGCGGACCACGGCGCGGGCGGGCTCCTCCTCCGGCTCCAGGATGCCGCCCGGCGTGGCCCAACGGCCGTCGTCGGCGCGCTGGTGCAGGAGGACGTCGCCCTCCTCTCCGATCACCACCGCGGTCACGCCCACGAGGGGGAGGAGTCCGTGACCGACGTGACGGCGGAGTGCGAGGAGGAAGTCAGGAACGGGCATGGGACCGAGGGTAGTCGCGCCCTCCGTCACACCGGGCGCCCCGCGCGGCCCACCCCGCGACCGCCGCCGGTCACCGGTTCCGGGCGGCGCGCAGCTCGGCGTACTCCTCGGCCAGGATCGACATCAGCACCGCGTCGTGCCACTCGCCGTCCCAGCGCAGGAACCCGCGCCACACGCCCTCCCTCACGAACCCCGACCGGGCGTAGGACTTCTGCGCGTTGGTGTTGAACGCGAACACCTCCAGGGCGACCCGGTGCAGCCCCGCCACGGTGAAGGCGTACTCCAGGACCAGGTCCGTGGCCTCGGTGCCGTACCCCCTCCCGGTGACGGACATGCCGTGGAGCGCGATCCGGTAGCCGACGCTGGCGTTGTCCGGGTCGAGGTCGGTCAGCGCGCACTCGCCCACGGGCGCACCGTCCTCACCGAAGATCACCCAGTCGGCGCGGTCGTGGTGGTCGGGGCGGGTCGCGGCCCAGCGCAGCAGCTCCTCCCTGGTGAACCTGCGGTGGGTACCGGTGAGGCGGCGCACGTCGGGGTCCATGTTCAGGACGGGTTCGACGAAGTGCTCGCCGGTCCTGGCGTCGAGCGGTTCGAGCCGCACCTTCCTCCCGGTGAGGACGGGCTGGTCGCGGAAGACGTCGGGAGGCACCATACCGGGATCCCACCAGGGGCCGGGGGCACGCGCAACCGCTTTTCCGACCGTTCGGGAGCCCGTCGCCTCCACCACCGCGGACGCCCCTCCCCCGCCTTCCGGCCGCCCCGACCTCCCGTTCCCCACCCCGCTCCCCTGTACGATCCGGGCACGGTGTGCCGCGTCGGGCAGGGGGGACCAGGTGTCGGTCGGTTCGGGAACGGTGAGCTTCCAGACGGTCCGGGAGACCAACCTGGGGGTCGTGCTGCGCACGGTCCGCGAGCTCGCGCCCTGCTCACGCGCGGCGGTCGCCTCGGCCACCGGGCTCAACAAGACCACGGTGTCCAGCCTGGTCGCCGACCTCATGGCCCGCGGGCTGGTCCGGGAGACCGGCCGGGCCTCCCAGCCCCGGGTGGGGCGCCCCGGGGTCCTGCTGGCGCTGGACGACTCGTCGATCGCGGCGATCGGCCTGGAGGTCAACGTGGACTACCTGGCGGTGGTCGCCGTGGACCTGCTCCAGCGCGAACTGGTCAGCCGCCACGTCCCCTTCGACGCCCGCTCGGCCGGGGCCGAGGCGTGCGTACGGCACATCGCGCGCACCCTGGGCGACACGATGGCCGACCCCGCTCTGAGCGGTCGCACCGTGGTGGGGGTGAGCGTGGCGGTCCCCGCGCTGATCGACTCCCCGTCGGGGACCGTGACGCACGCGCCCAACCTGGGCTGGCGGAACGTGCCGCTGCGCGACCGCCTGTCGGAGCTGCTGCACGAGGCCGGGGTACGCGGCGTCCCGGTGCAGGTGGACAACGACGCGAACCTGGGCGCGGTGGCCGAGTACCGGGTGGGGTCGTTCGCGGGCACGGCCGACCTGGCCTACCTGACCGGTGAGATCGGCATCGGCGCGGGCCTGCTGGCCGGGGGCGAACTCCTGCGCGGCGCCAGCGGGTTCGCGGGCGAGGTGGGCCACCTGTCGGTGCTCCCGGACGGCCCCGAGTGCGCGTGCGGACGCCGCGGCTGCCTGGAGACGCTGGCGGGGATCGGGGCGATCCTGCGCGAGGCCGTCCCCGACCGGATCCCGGACCACCCCCTCTCGGGCGACGACGTCGCCGCGCTGGTGGAGGCGGCCGTGGAGCGCGCCGGGAGCGGCGACGCCGCCGCCGTGGGCGCGCTCGAACGGGCGGGCACGTGGCTGGGCCGGGGTCTGGCCGCGCTGATCAACGTCACCAACCCGGACCTGGTGGTCCTGGGCGGCTACTTCGTTCCCATGGGCCCGTGGCTGCTGCCGAACTGCCGGGCGGAGGCCGTGGCGAGCGCGTTCGCGCCCGACGCGGGCGGCTGCCGGGTGGAGCTGTCGTCCCTGGGGTTGAGCGCGGCGGCCCGGGGCGGGGCCACCGCGATGATCCACTCACTCGACGCCGGGCTGCTGCCCCTTCCCGGCCCCCGGGACACCGAGGGGCCCGTGGCCTCCCCCGCTCCCGACACCGCCTGACCCCAGCGCGGGCCGAGTACGTCCACGAGGCGGGAGAAGCCGTCGGCCCCGGTCCCCGAGCCGAGGGCGACGACGCCTCCGCCTCCGGGTTCCGGGCCGGGCCCGTCGGGGGACCGCGCGTCCTCGACGGGCCCCGGTGGTCAGTCCCGGGTGAACCCGAGCTCGCCCACGGCCGTGCCCGGACCGTCGAAGACCAGGTACAGGTCGCGGAGCCCTCCGAGGCCCGGTGCGCTCCCCGCCCCCGCGCCGCCGACGGCGGCGCGGGCCTCGGTGAAGTCGTAACGGTCCTTGCCCGCCGGGACGTCGACGACGGCGACGGTCGGCCCGTCGGGGCCGTCCAGGCACAGCCGCAGGGTGCGGGCGTGCTCGGAGTTCACCGTCACGCGCACCCCGGTGACCCCGTCGCCGAGGTCCACGTCGTGGAAGGCCGCCCACGCGCCGCCCTCCCCCGAACGCACCGCGTCGCCCCGCTCCGGGGTGAGCGGGCACAGCGACGTGCCCCGCGCGTCGTCGTACCCCGCGGCCGACCACGGGGTGAGCCCGTCGCGTGGCGGGATGGCCTCGCCGGGCACGTCCAGCGCCGCGGTCGCGCGGATGTCGGTCGCCGAACGCCCGACGAGCACCTCTCGGGGCGCGTCCTCCACCACGAAGCGGTCGCGGGTGGTGTCCCACAGGGCGAGCCGGTCCACGTCGAACGACACCGTGGCCACGGCACCGCGCCCCGGCTCCACCCGCACCCGCGTGAAACCGCGCAGCGCACGCAGCGGCGTCCGCACCCGCGAGGCCAGCTGGCGGGTGTACACCTGCACCACCTCGTCGGCGGTCCGCGTGCCCGTGTTGGCGACCATGACGGTGACGGTGACCCGGCCGTCCTCCACGGTGACCACGGGTGACGCGTACTCCACGGACGTGTAGCCGAGGCCGTGACCGAAGGGGTAGAGCGGCTCCCCCTCGAAGTACAGGTAGGTGCCGCGCGCGGAGATGATGTCGTAGTCGAGCATCCCGGGCAGGTCGTCGGCGGACCGGTACCACGTCTGCGTCAGCCGACCGGCGGGCTCGGCGTCGCCGAAGAGCACGTCGGCGAGCGCGTGGCCGTACTCCTGACCGCCGTGCGCCGACCACAGGATGGCGGGGACGTGCTCGTCGGCCCACGTGATCCCGAAGGGGTATCCGCTGCTGAGCACCAGGACCGTGGCGGGGTTGGCCCCGCGCACGGCGCGCAGCACCCGTTCCTGGGCGGCGGGCAGGTCCAGGTCGGTCCGGTCCTCGGTCTCGCGCCCGTTGACCATGGGGTGGTCGCCCAGGACGACGACCGCGACGTCGGCGGTGGAGGCGACCCGCGCGGCCTCCTCCGCCCCCGAGCCGATCCCGTCGACGGCGAACGCGAGGGCCTCGTCCGCGTCCCCGGTCAGGCGCAGGACGCCGTCGCCCGCACCGACGTGGCGGCCGGTGTGGACCTGCGTGAGCCGGACGCGCCCGTCCCCGGCCTCCTCCATGCGGAAGGTCTGGCGGACCTCCCAGGTGCCGGGACCGGGCGCGGTGCAGACCAGGGTTCCGCCGGGCCCCTCGTCGACGTACCTCCCCGTCCGCGCCGAGCGCAGGGCGTACGCTCCGCCGCCCCAGTCCAGGAGGTCGAAGTCCGCTCCCTCCGTCGGCTCCGCGCCCTCCGCGTGCGTGTGCCGGTGGAGGACCCCGTCCGCGCTCCTGCGCGTTCCGTGCGCGCCGCGGCCCGCCAGGCGGAGCGGGGTTCCGTCACCGGGGTCCACGACGGTGCCGTGGCCGAACGTCTCCAGCCGCACCCGGTCGACGGCCTCGCGGAACACCGTCTCGACGCGCTCGGCGATCCCGGCGCGTGCGGTGACGGCGTAGGGGAGCGTTCCGCTGTACCAGTCCTCCAGCACGGTGTCGCCGAGCTGGCCGATGACCGCGACACGGCGCACGTCGCGCAGCGGAAGCGTTCCCTCGTTGCGGAGCAGGACGATCGAGCGGGTGGCCGCCTCGCGTGCCAGCGCCCGGTGCTCCGGGGTGTCCAGGGCGCCTCCTGCCTCCGCGTCCCCGGCCCCGCCCCCGGGCTCGGGGTCGAACTCGCCCAGCCGGAGCCGCACCGACAGTACGTGCCGCGCGGCGCGGTCGATGTCGGCCTCGGTGATCAGTCCCCGACGGAGCGCCTCGCGCACGTGCCCGAGGGTGGCCTCGGTGCGGTCGTCGTCCTGGGTGAAGCTGTCGAGCCCGGCCCGGATCGCGTGCGCGTAGGCGGTGGGCAGGTCGGGGTGGAAGTGCTGGAACTCCACGAGGTTGGCGGGCGCGTAGGCGTCGCTGACCACCAGCAGGTGGTCGGGCGCGGCCCGGCGCAGCACCTCCCCGATCAGCGGGCTCAGGTGCGCGGGCCGCCCGTTGACCAGGTTGTAGGAGGGCATGACCGCCATGGCCGCCCCGTCGGACAGGGCCGGCAGGAAGGCCTCCAGCTCGTACTCGCGCAGGACCCTCGGGGGCATGTCGCTGGAGGTCTCGCAGCGGCCCTCCTCGTTGTTGTAGGCGAGGAAGTGCTTGAGGGTCGGCGCGACGCGCGGCGCGTCGCCGTCACCGGCCAGCCCCCGGGCGTAGGCGGCGCCCAGGATCCCGGTCAGCCACGCGTCCTCGGAGTACCCCTCCTCGTTGCGTCCCCACCGGGGATCGCGCAGCGGGTTGACCACGGGCGCCCAGACGTTGCGCGAGGCCCCCGCGTCCAGCCGGGCGAGTACCTCGTCTGCGGTGGCACGGCCGACGCGGCGGAGCAGGTCGGGGTCCCAGGTGCTGGCCAGGCCGACGGCCTGCGGGTGGACGGTGGCCGGTCCGAGCCAGGCCAGTCCGTGCAGCGCCTCGCAGCCGGTGCGGAAGGGGCCGATGCCGAGGCGTTCGACGGGCGCCTGGTGCTGGTGCAGCAGCCCGATCCTCTCCTCGACGGTGAGGCGGGAGAGCAGATCGTCCAGTCGCCGTTCGCCCGGCAGGTCGGGGTCCCGGTAGGGCGGCGGGTGCGGCTGGTTCGTCATGGGGGGTGTCCGCCTCTCGTCTGCGGGGGTATTGTCCTTCGAAATCGAACCGCTTCGACTTCGATACCTGAGGACCTTGTGCGCCACTTCACAGTGGAGTAATTTGTTTGTCTAAACGGCCAACTAATTCATAGCAAAATGGCCCTTCGTTTCCTACCCCCCTGGGCTGCGTGCCTGCTCAACCGAAGGAACGACGCTATGCTCCCCAACCCCCAGCGCCCGTTCACCAGTCGACGCCGCTTCCTCGGCGTGGTGGGCGCCTCCACCGCGGCGGCCCTCACCGCGGGTACCCTCTCCGGCTGCGGATCGGGGTCGAACGCCGGCGAAGGGTCCGCATCCTCCGCCGGTTCGCTGGACGACCTGATCCCCACACACGTCCCGTTCGACGGAGTCACCCCCGACATCGAGGGCCAGCACGGCGCCCCGGACGGGTTCACCTCCTACCCCCGGGAGTTCATCCGGGCCGTGCCCGAGGCCCCCGGCAACGGCGGGCACTACACGGCGATGACCCCCCTGTGGGGACCGATTCCGCCCGGCCTGGGCGAGAACTCCTTCTTCGACTACGTCAACGGGCGCCTCGGCGCCACGGTCGAGTTCAACTTCCAGGACGGCAACACGGTCATCGACAAGATGAACGCGGTGATCGCCGGGCGCGACGTCGCCGACATCACGATGATCCCCGACTGGACCATCAACCTGATCCCGCAGTTCAGCCGGGCCGTCGGCGAGCTCTTCGAGGACCTGACGCCCCACCTGGCCGGTGACGCGGCGCGGGCCTACCCCCTGCTCGCCAACCTGGAGAGCGACGCATGGCGCTGGAACGTCTTCAACCAGAAGCTCCACGGCGTGCCCTGGCCCTCCGAGCCCTTCGGCAACTGGGTGCTGTTCCGGCGGGACCTCCTCGTCGACGAGTACGGCCTGGAGGCGCCCACCAGCCCCGACGACCTGTTCGCGATCGGCGAGGAGGTCAACGACCCCGACAACAACCGCTGGGCGTTCGGCGACTTCAACCTCAGCATGCGCCAGATCTTCGGCGCGCCCAAGCAGTGGCGCTACGAGGGCGGCGAGCTCATCCACATGTTCGAGACCGAGGAGTGGAGGGCCAGCATCGAGTACATGCGCAAGGTGTTCGACGCCGGGCTCGTCCACCCCGACATCGTCGCCCAGGGCGACAACGCCAAGGAGCTGCTCAACTCCGGGCAGATCGTGTTCAACCAGGACGGCATCGGCGCCTGGCACGAGGCCTACATGCAGATGCTCGGCGACAACCCGGACTTCCGCCTGGACCTGATGCCGGTCTTCGGCGCCAACGGAGCCGACCCGGTCATGCACCGCAGCGACCCCTCCTCCCAGTCCGTGTTCGTGCGCAAGGGCCTGGAGCAGGAGCAGATCGAGGAGATCCTCGGCATCATCAACTACTGCGCCGCGCCGTTCGGGACGCAGGAGTACATGGACTACCGCTACGGCGAGGAGGGCGTCCACCACGAGCTCAACGAGGACGGCGCCCCGCAGCTCACCGAACTGGGCAACAACGAGGTCAACGACGGCTACTACTTCGTCAGCGGCCGCCCCCAGGCGGTCACCGAGAGCCAGTACCCGGACTTCGTGCGGTGGAAGTGCGACTGGTACAACCACGCCGCCCAGTTCACCGGTGACGACCCGTTCGCGGGTATCCGCATCCAGCGCCCCGAGCGCTTCTCCGCGGCCGAGACCCCCCTGACCGACAGGGTGGAGGACATCATCCGGGGCCGCGAGGACCTCAGCGCCCTGGACCAGGTCGTCGAGAACTGGCGCCGCGACGGCGGCGACGAGGGCCGCGAGTTCTACATGGGCGTCCTCCAGGAGCACGGACGTGACTGAGCGGACCCTGACCAAGGGCGGGTCGTCGTCCCCGGCCACCGCGTCCCGTCGGCGCGGTGGTCGGGGACGGCCCCCGACCGTCCCCGACCACCGTGGCGGGAACGGCGTCCCGAGGAGGTCCGGCCCCCCGTTCCGGGCCCGGCTGCGCCGCGACTGGCAGCTGCTGCTGATGACGCTCCCGGCGATCGGCCTGCTGGCGGTGTTCCACTACACGCCGACCCTCGGCAACATCATCGCCTTCCAGGACTACAACCCCTGGGACGGCATCTGGGGCAGCCCGTGGGTGGGGTTCGCCCACTTCGAGCGGCTGTTCACCGACCCCCGTTTCTGGAACGCGGCGAGCAACACCCTGATCATCGCCGCCGTCCAGCTGGTGTTCTTCTTCCCCATCCCGATCGCCCTGGCCATCCTGCTGGACAGCGTGCTCAGCCCGCGGTTGCGGATGGTGCTCCAGAGCATCGTGTACATGCCGCACTTCTTCTCGTGGGTCCTGGTCGTCACCCTGTTCCAGCAGATCCTGGGCGGAGCCGGACTGTTCTCGCAGATCCTGCGGCAGAACGGGTACGCGCCGCTGGACGTCATGACCGACCCCGACGCGTTCCTGTTCGTGGTCACCTCCCAGATGATCTGGAAGGACGCCGGGTGGGGCACGATCATCTTCCTCGCGGCGCTGGCGGCCGTGAACCAGAACCTCTACGAGTCCGCGGCCGTGGACGGCGCCGGTCGCTGGCGGCGGATGTGGCACATCACCCTGCCGGGTCTGCGGCCGGTGATCATCCTGCTGCTCATCCTCAAGATCGGCGACATCCTCAACGTCGGGTTCGAGCAGTTCTACCTGCAACGCGACGCGTTCGGGTCGAGCGTGTCCGAGGTGCTGGACACCTACATCTACCACCAGACCCTGGTGACGGGGAACTTCAGCGCGGGAGCGGTCGCGGGCCTGGTCAAGGGCGTGGTCGGGCTGATCCTGATCATCCTGGCCAACAAGCTGGCCCACAAGATGGGCGAACACGGAGTGTACCGACGAGCATGAGCACACTGTTCAAGGACCGTCCCGTGTGGGCGGAGCGCCCGAGCCTCCCCGCGCGCGCCGGGAAGAACACCGCCCTGGCCGCCATCGCGGTCGTCATCATCTTTCCGCTCTACGTCGTGATCCTGACCAGCCTGTCCCCCGCCTCGGCGGTGAACAGCGCGGGCGGCCTCGTACTGGTCCCGCAGGGGATCTCCCTCCAGGCCTACGCCGACCTGTTCAGCGGCGGCGTGGTGACCCGGGCCGTCCTGGTCAGCCTGGGGGTCACGGCGGTGGGAACGCTGGTCAGCCTGGTGGCGACCATCCTCGCCGCCTACGGTCTGTCCCAGCCGGGATCGCTGTGGCACCGGCCACTGCTGTTCGGGGTGCTGCTGACCTTCCTGTTCGCGCCCGGGATGATCCCGCTGTACCTGCTGGTCAGCAACCTCGGCCTGATCGACAGCTACTGGTCGCTGATCCTGCCGACGGCGGTGAACGCGTTCAACCTGGTGGTGATGCGGGCGTTCTTCATGAACCTGCCCAAGGAGATCGGCGACAGCGCCCGCGTGGACGGGGCGAGCGAGTGGACCATCCTGACCCGGCTGGTCCTGCCCATGTCCAAGGGGGTCACCGCGGTCGTCGGCCTGTTCTACGCGGTGGGCTACTGGAACGCCTTCTTCAACGCCATCCTCTACATCAACGACAACTCCAAGTGGCCGCTGCAACTGATCCTGCGCCAGTACGTGCAGCAGGGCCAGCAGCTCAGTTCGAGTTCGGTGATCGGCGACGCGGTGCAGGGAGGCACCGCGTCGGCGCCCAACCTGGCCATCCAGATGGCCATCGTGGTGGTGGCGCTGGTACCGGTCACGTTCATCTACCCGCTGGTCCAGAAGCACTTCACCAAGGGCGTCATCATCGGCGCCGTGAAGGGTTAGCGGTACCGCGCCCGGCCCACGAACCCTCCCCGATCGCCCGCGCCCCCGGGTTCCCCCTCCTCCGGGAACCCGGGGGCGCGGGTGCGCCGGATACCGGAGAACAGGCCCGGTCAGAAATCCTGTTCGTAGATATCCCTGCGGTCTCCGACGGCAATGACCCAGACCCACACGATCGGTTGCCCGTCATCGTCCTTATCCAGGGTGTAGACGGCACGGTAGTCGCCGACACGAAGTCGCCAACGGCCCTGATGGCCAGTGAGGCACTTGGTGTCGAAGCCGCTGGTGTCGCCGATGTCGAGTGCCTGTTGGAGTTCAGAAAGACGGCGCAGGATCCTGACCGCTTCCTTGCGGGGAATCCTGCGCATCCGACGCTGGGCGGCAGTGGTGAAACGGGTGATGTGCCGATTCACTCCTCCCCCCGGGCCAACTCCCGGGCCATCTCCTCCAGGGAGACGGACCCCTCTCGCCCTTCCTCCTCGGCCTCGTCCGCGAGGCGATTGAGCCACGCGTCCTCCGCTGCCTGCTCCACTTCAAGCAGGCGCTGGTACTCCTCGGCGTCGAGGAGGACAGCAGTCGTCCTACCCCGTTGCGTGATGAAGGTCGGGGTGTGGTCATGACGTGCGCGGTCGATGGTGCTGGCGAGGTGTCGTCTCACTTCGGACATGGTCGCGGTCACCGGCTCGTTCATGCAACCAGTGTACTGGATGTACACCTGTTGTTGGATGGAGACAATCCGTGCGCTATCGGAGTATGGGCGGAGGGCCGGGAACCGCTCTTCCGGTCCCCGGCCCTCCCGTGTGCCCGGGGCGTCAGCCGCAGGCCACGCCGTTCACCGTCAGCCCGGTCACCTCCCCGGGCTCGCCGTCGACGACGCCGGTGAAGCCGAACAGCACCGAGTCGCCGGGAGCGACCCGCCCGTTCCACCCGACGTCGGTGACCCGCACGGAGGTCCCGTCCTGGACGTGGTCACCGCTCCACAGACTGGTGATCTCCTCGCCGTTGGCGAACTCCCAGCCGACCTCCCAGCCGTCCAGGGTCTCGTCGCCGGTGTTGGTGACCGTCACCCCGGCCTGGAACCCGCCGGTCCAGGTGTTGGTGACCTCGTACTCGACCCCGCAGTCGCCCGGTTCCGGAGAGGGCTCGGGGTCGGGCGAGGGCTCCGGGTCCGGGGACGGCTCGGGAGACGGTTCCGGCTCCGGGGACGGTTCCGGGTCGGGCTCGCCGCCCCCGTCCGCCAGGTCGCCGTAGAGGATGCCGCGTCCGTTCGTACCGACGTAGACCCGCCCGTAGACGTTCGGGTCACCCGTGATGGCCGCTCCCGTCCAGGCCCACTGGTGCTGGTCGTCGTTGATCCGCACCCAGGTCCCACCCGCGTCGTCGGAGCGGAAGATCCCGCGCACGCCGTCGATCCGCGAACTGGTGTACACCGCCGGGTAGTCGGCACCGGGCGCGGGCGCGCCGAAGCCGATCGAGTCGCCCTCGTCCACCGCCTCGATCCGCTCGAAGGTGGCCCCGGCGTCCGTGGTCCGCCACATGCCGTAGTGGTCCCCGGTGCCTCCGGCGACCCACACGTCACCGCTGTGGCCGGGCACCGCGCCGAAGCGGATGTTGCCCTCGGCCGGAAGCCCGTCGAAGCGCGCCGCGAAGGTGGCCCCGCCGTCGGTGCTGGTGTAGAACGTGCCGCCCGCGACGGCGTAGAACACGTCCGGGTCCACCCGGTCGGCCTGCACACGCGCGCCCTCCGGAACGCCGGTGGAGGCGGTCCACGAGGAACCCAGGGTGGTGGAGACGTGCACCCCGGTGCCCTCGGGGCTCCACACGACGGACGAGCCGTCGGCGTTCACCGCGACCGTCCCGCCGCCGGTCACCCCGCCGGGCTCCTGCCCGGCCCACCAGCTGTCACCGCCGTCGGTGGACAGGCCGATGGCGGCCTCCTCGTCGCTGCCGCCGACCCTCACGATGGTCGCGGGCTCCAGCTCGGCGAAGTCCAGGCTGCTCCCGTGACCCCAGTAGGGCTGTTGGTACATCTGTTCGGGAGCGGTGTCCAGGTCCTCGTGGGTGAAGCCGCCGACGTCGAGCAGCGCCGAGTGCAGGGGAGCGCCCTCGGGCGGACTGATCAGGTCGTTGACGGCCGTCTCCTCCAGGCCCCGCGCCTTCACCTCGATGTCGAACGTGGTGTCGGAGTCCCAGTTGGTGAGGTTGTCGCTGCCGTAGATGGTGGCGCCCGTGCCGTACATGAAGCGGTCGGAGTCGAACGGGTCGATCGCCATCGCCTGGGTCATCCAGCCGAGTTTGGGCTGTGTCTCCGGGGGCGTTCCGGTGCCGCCGAAGTCCAACCAGGGCGCGGCCGAGATGTCCATCTCGTAGCGCGTGGTGCGCTCGGGGTAGGCGCCCCAGTCCCACGCCTGGGTCCAGGTCTCGCCGCGGTCGGTGCTGCGGTAGATCTGGATGTCGGGCCACCAGGAGATCTGGGTGGCGACCATCAGGGTGTCCGGGTTCTGCCGGTCGATGGTCAGACCGCCGTAGCCGAAGTAGTTGTCCTCGGAGGTGGAGGGGACGGGACTGACGTTGGTCCACTCCCCCGTGTCCAGGTCCATGCGCCACACGTCGCCGGACTCGCCGTCGTAGGGTCCCGGGGTACTGGTGGTGGCCATGTAGAGCTGGCCGCCCTCGTGGTCGACGACCGAGTGCGCGGGCAGGTGGCCCGTGGGCGCGCCGGGGACGGGTTCCCAGGTCTGGCCGCCGTCCTGGCTGCGGTAGACCGGGTCCTCCAGGTCGGCGACGCCGACGTAGACGTCCTGTGTGGCCGAACCGTCCTCACCGCTGCGGGGATCGAAGTCCACCCAGGTCACACCGGTGATGTCGGACATCATGCCGGTCTCGTCGCTCGGGTCCTGGACGTAGTCGCCGGGGTTGGGGAACGCCTCGACCTCGGACCAGGTGGCGCCGTGGTCGGTGCTGCGCCACAGGCCGTGGCCGCCACGCGCGCCGAAGTAGACGATGCTGTTGTCGTTGGGGTCGACGGACAGGCGCTCACCGAGGCCGCGGCCGGGCATGTTGCCGCCGAGTTTGAAGGGCAGCTCGGTGACCTCCCATGTCTCGCCCCGGTCGTCGGAGCGCAGGATGGCGCCGTTGTTGGGGTCCCAGTCGTTGGTGTAGGTGCCGACGGCCGCGTACACGCGGTCGGGGTCGACCGGGTCGGTGGCGATGCTGACCACACCCGTGTGACCCCAGTCGTCCCAGCCGACCCAGTCCAGCAGCGGGATCCAGCGCTCGGTGTCGGGGTTCCAGCGGTAGGCGCCGCCGATGTCGGTGCGGGCGTAGGCGAGGCCGGGTTCGGTCTGGTTGAAGACGATTCCGGGGACGAAGCCGCCCCCGACGATCTCGACGTTGTCCCATGTGTAGTCGTCCTGCGCGACGACGGGTTCGGCTGGCGCCGCGCTGGCCGTCGCGGTGACGGCGAGGGTGGACGCGGCGAGCGCGGTGGCTGCCGCGAAGGCGAGCACTGGCAGTCCCCGTCCGGGGGGCCGGTGCTGTTCGGGAGGCATGTGCGGGCTCCTTGGGGGAATCGGGGGGTAGGACCGCCCCGGGAAATCCGGCCCCGGGGCGGACGCGAATTCCCCATTAGTTTGGATAGCCGACTAACCGGCGGCAAGGGGTGTTGCCCCAGAATTTTCGAAGCGCTTCGACTACTTACGAGTAACCACCGGGAAACGCAGGGACACGGCCCTGTCCGGCCCCAGGGCGACCCGCCGCCGGACACCGTCCGGGGGGACGACCACCGTCTCCCGGGGCTCCAGCGACCGCAGCCGCGCCGACGCCCGCCCGCCGGACCACTCCAGAAGGTCCACGACGACACCGCCGCGTGCCCGCAGTCCCTCCACCCGGCCGGAGGACCACTCCCGGGGCAGGGCGGGCAGCAGGCGCAGGTACCCCTCGGCGGACCCGGCCAGCATGGCCGCCACGACCGCGGGGAAGCCGCCGCCGATGTCCACGTTGAACAGGCTGCCCCGGTTGTGGGTCGGTACCAGGGTGGGTCGCCAGTACCGGGTGGCCAGCAGCGACAGGGCCTCGTGCGCTTCGGCCGCCAGGCCCAGGTTCGCCGCCGCCAGCCCCAGCTGGACCAGGCCGAAGGCCATCTCGTCGGCCTCCTGGCCGCGCCACCAGCCCAGTCGGGCGCGGACGGCGGCGACCGCGGCCGCGCGCAGCCGGGGCGAGGCGAGGGCGGGGTCGGTCTCGTACCAGAGCGGATACAGGTGGGAGGCGTGCCGGTGCGCGTGCCGCTCGGTCTGTCCGACCGGTCCGGCCGGGCCCGCCCACTCGGCGAGTTCACCGCCCGCGGCGATCCGGTAACCGGGCAGCCGCGCCCCCAGACGGGTCCAGCGGCGGGCGCCGGGTTCGCCCAGGGCGTGGTGCGTCCGCACCAGGTTGCGCACGAGGTCGCGCACGACCGCGACGTCCATGGTGGCGTTGACCGCGGCCTGCCCGTCGCCGTCGCCGGGGGTGTTCTCCGGCGAGTAGGAGGGGGAGAAACCCTCCTCGGTGAGGAAGTCCTCGTGGAACTCCGCCGCCGCGGTGAGGAAGGGCAGCGCCCGTTCGCGCAGGAAGGCCCGGTCGCGGGTGTGGGAGTAGTGGTCCCAGTACAGGCGGGCCGCCCACGCCGCGCCCGCCGTCCAGCAGGTCAGGCACCACTCGGGGCCGAAGTGGTTGTGCCGACCGGAGGTGGAGGCGTGCGCGGGCAGCAGGATCCCCCGGCAGCCGTGGAGGCGCCGGGCGTTCTCGGCCAGGTCGTCGGCCATACCGTCCAGGAGGTCGAACAGGCCGGTCATCAGCTCGGGCGTGCCAGTCGGGTGCAGGGCCGCCACGGCGGAGGGCAGGTTGCCGTCGAAGGTGTACCCCGAGCGCCACGGGGGGTCGTAGGTGCCGCTCCACACCCCCTGGAGGGTGGGCGGCAGGTCGCCGCAGCTGGAGATGATCGCGTACCGCCCGGCGTCGACCAGGCGGGCGACGAGTCCGGGGGCGGGCCCGGCCGCCAGCAGGTCCTCACCGAGCACCGTGTCCGTGGCCCGTCCGGGCTCCCCGTCCAGGTCCAGCCGGAACCGGGACATGAGGTCGCCGTGCGCGGCACGGTGGCGTTCGAGCATCCCGTCGAGGTCGGGGGACCCGGCCACACGGTGGTGCCCCGCCGCGGACGCCGGTTCCCCGGCCCCGGACGCCGGTTCCCCGGATCCGGGCCGCGACTCGCCGTCCCCGTCCACCCGCACGCGCGCCACGAGACGGACGCGCCGGACGCTCCGCAGGTCCAACCCCTCACCGGCCGGACCGACCCGCCCGCCCTCGGCGGTGACGGCGCAGGTCACCGTGTACCCGGACAGGGTGCCGGGCGGGCGCTCGGGGAAGTCGGCGCGCAGGGTCAGCAGGTCCGGGGCGGCCTCGGCGGCCACCGCCGTCGGGAC
>NZ_ANAX01000050.1 GCF_000341065.1 Nocardiopsis halotolerans DSM 44410
CCAACGGGGAGAGCCGCAGCGTTCCGTTCAGGCCGTGCGGGGAGGTGATCTCGACGACCACCGCGTCGTCGGGCCGGGAGGCGAAGGCCCGGTGCACGGTCCCGTCCGGCAGTTCCTCGGTGACCAGACCGGTGTCCAGGTCGCACGTGCGCGTGACCGGGCCGGGGCGGGGGTCGAGCGGGGTGAACGACACCGCGGCGGCCCCGACGAGCGGGTCGATCCACCGGGTGCCGGCGTAGCCGGGGGGTTCGGCGGCGGG
>NZ_ANAX01000051.1 GCF_000341065.1 Nocardiopsis halotolerans DSM 44410
CACGATCCGCTCGGCGACGTCCCGGGAGCGACCGTGGCGCAGGAGTTCCCGCAGTTCGGGCAGGAGGTGCGCGGTCGCCGGGGCGGGCAGCGGCTCGGTGACGGGAAGGAAGAGCCTCTCGTGGCTGAGGGTGAGGCGGACGCGGTCCGCCGTCGAGTGCACGAGCGCGCCGTGGCGCCCGTTACCGGTGATCAGCGCGTCCTCCCAGTCCCCGACCGGGTGGCGGGTGCGGACCTGTCGTGCTGCGGGCATGCGTGCTCCTCGCGTGGGGGGTGTTGCCGGAGAGGGGTTTCGCCCTACTTTGTTGGCGCACACACCAAACTAGAAGGAGTCCCCATGTCCTCTCCGCTGTGGTTCGGCGGCGACTACAACCCCGAGCAGTGGCCTGAGGAGGTTCAGGCGGAGGACGTGGAGCTGATGCGCCGCGCCGGGGTCAACCTCGTGACGGTCGGCGTCTTCTCCTGGTCCCTCCTCGAACCGAGGGAGGGCGAGTACCGGTTCGACTGGTTGGACCGGGTGATGGACCGGCTCGGGGACCACGGGATCGGGGTCGCGCTGGCCACCCCGACCGCCTCGCCCCCGCCGTGGTTCGGCCTCGCGTACCCCGACGCGATGCCGGTGACCGCCGACGGTACCCGGCTCACCCACGGCAGCCGCGACACCTACGACGTGTGCGCCCCCGCCTACCGCGAGGCCTCCGTCCGGATCGCCCGCGCCCTGGCCGAGCGGTACGCCGGGCATCCGGCACTGCGGATGTGGCACGTACACAACGAGTACGGGACGTGGTCCCACTCCGAGCACACCGCCGCGGCCTTCCGCAGCTGGTTGCGGGGGCGCCACGGCGGCCTGGACCGGCTCAACGCGGCGTGGACGACGGCGTTCTGGAGCCAGCACTACTCGGAGTGGGAACAGGTACAGCCGCCCCGCGCCACCCAGTACCTGCCCAACCCGGCGCACGTGCTGGACTTCCGGCGGTTCCTCTCGGACGCGATGCTCGACCACTTCCTGTCCCAGCGCGACGCGCTGCGCGAGGTCGGAGGGCACGGCGTTCCGATCACCACCAACCTGGCCTTCGGGGACTGGGTGCCGGTGGACCCGTGGCGGTGGGCGGAGCACCTGGACCTGGTCGCCGTGGACGACTACCCCGACCGGACGGGCCAGGGCGGGGCGGAGCAGACCGCGTTCGCCGCCGACCTGGCGCGTTCGTGGGCCGACCGGGTACCCGGCCCGGGGCGGCCGTGGCTGCTGATGGAGCAGGCGGCCGGGGTGACCTACACGGGCGAGGTGACCCGGCCCAAGGCCTCCGGCGAGACGGTGCGGCACAGCCTGGCGCACGTGGCACGGGGGTCGCGGGGCGCGATGTTCTTCCAGTGGCGGGCCTCCCGGGGCGGCGCGGAGCAGTGGCACTCGGGGATGGTGCCGCACGCGGGCCCCGACTCCCGGGTGTTCCGCGAGGTGTGCGAGCTGGGGAGCGTACTGCCCCGGGTGGCCGAGGCGCGCGACGCGGACGTGGTCGCCGACGCGGCCGTCACCTGGGACCCGGAGTGCTGGTGGGCGCTGGGCAGCCCGTCGCTGCCCGCGCGGGGCGTGGACTACCTGGAGTCGGTGCGGCAGGTGCACCGGGTGCTGTGGCGCTCGGGGCGCACGGTGGACATGGTGCGCCCGGACCGCGACCTGCCCCGGGTACCGCTCCTCGTGGTGCCCGCGCTGTACCTGCTGTCGGACGGGGCCGCCGAGCGGCTGGCCCGCTACACCGAGGACGGCGGAACGCTGGTGGTGACCTTCCTGAGCGGTCTCGCCGATCCGGACGGGACCGTGCGCACCGGCGGGTACCCGGGTGCGCTGCGGGACCTGCTGGGGGTGTGGGTGGAGGAGATGTACCCGATGTTCCCCGGGGAGTCGGTGGGCCTGGACCTGGGTTCGGTGCGGGAGGAGGTGACGATGTGGAGCGAACACGTCCACCTGGCGGGGGCCGAGGCGGTGGCGCACTACGCGGGCGGACCGCTGGACGGACTTCCGGCGGTGACCCGGCGACGGCACGGGGCGGGTGAGGCCTGGTACCTGTCGGCCCGGCTGTCGGACCGGGGTCTGGCACGGCTGCTGGCGGAGGCGGCGGGGACGGGTCCGTTCCCCGAACCGGGGCTGGACGTCGTCCGCCGGGTGGACCGGAACGGCGCGTGGGTGTTCGTCACCAACCACGACAACCGCCCCCGGCCGATCGACCCGGCGCGGTTCGGGCTGGACGCGGGCGCCCGTGACCTGGTGTCGGGCGCTTCGGCACAGGGGATGACCCTGCCCGGAGGCGGGGTGGCGGTTCTGCGGGGCCACCCCGTTGACAATTAGTTGGGGGACTAGACAAACTAATCCGGAGTCCCGCGCCTACCTCAGGAGACACACGACATGAGCAACTACCAGCCCGTGCCCGCCGACAGGTTCACCTTCGGCCTGTGGACCGTGGGGTGGCGTGGGGTCAACACCTTCGGTGACCCCGTCCGCCCGGCGCTCGACGGGGCCGACGCCGTGCGCCGCCTCGCCGACCTCGGCGCGCACGGAATCACCTTCCACGACGACGACCTCATCCCGCCGGGCAGCTCCGACACCGAGCGGGAGGACATCCTCAAGCGGTTCCGCGCGGCCCTGGAGGAGACCGGCCTCAAGGTGCCGATGGCGACCACCAACCTGTTCTCGGACCCGGTGTTCCGCGACGGGGGGTTCACGTCCAACAGCCGCGACGTGCGCCGGTACGCCATCCGCAAGGTCATCCGCAACATCGAGCTGGCCGTGTCGCTGGGTGCGACGACGTACGTGTGCTGGGGCGGCATGGACGGCGCCGAGACGGAGGCGGGCAAGAACGACCACGCGGCCCTGGACCGGCTCCGCGAGGCCTTCGACATCCTGTGCGGCTACGTGCGCGAGCAGGGTTACGACCTGCGGTTCGCCCTGGAGCCCAAGCCCAACGAGCCGCGCGGCGACATCCTGCTGCCCACGGTCGGACACGCCCTGGCCTTCATCAACGAGCTGGAGCACCCCGAGATGGTGGGGGTCAACCCGGAGGTCGGCCACGAGCAGATGGCCGGGCTGAACTTCGCGCACGGCGTCGCGCAGGCGCTGTGGGCGGGCAAGCTCTTCCACATCGACCTCAACGGGCAGCGCGGGATCAAGTACGACCAGGACCTGCGCTTCGGCGCCGGGGACGTCAAGGAGGCGTTCTTCCTGGTCGACCTCCTGGAGAGCGCGGGCTACGACGGTCCGCGCCACTTCGACTTCAAGACGCCCCGGACCGAGGACATGGACGGCGTGTGGGAGTCGGCCGCGGCCTGCATGCGCAACTACCTCATCCTCAAGGAGAAGGCCAGGGCGTTCCGCGCCGACCCCGAGGTGGCGGAGGCGCTCGCGGCGTCGCGCGTGCCCGAGCTGTCCGAGCCCACGCTGGGCGAGGGCGAGTCCCTGTCCGACCTGCTGGACGAGGGGATCGACCTGGCCGCGGTCGGCGAGCGCGGCTACCACTTCGAGCGCCTGGACCAGCTCGCCATGGAGCACCTCTTCGGGGTGAGGTAGGACCCGGGGGTCACGACCCCCGCCACGGCACGGGGCCGACCGACGGGCGGCCCCGTGCCGTGTCCCGGGTACGTGCGAAGCCCGGGACACGGCCCCGGCCAATTTCGGGTCAAGAACGCGGTGGAGGGCGGAGTCGGCGTCTGGGCGTCCGGAGCCGTGGGTAGTGGCGGTGACCGCAGTGCCACGACCCGAGCGGAGGCGACCATGGTCAAAGACGCCATCACCCTGATCACGCAGGACCACCGGCGGATGGAGCAGCTGTTCGACCAGCTCCAGTCCGTGCCCGAGCAGCGGCCCTACCTGCTGGACGAGATCGAGGCCATACTCACCGCGCACAGCCGGGCCGAGGAGGAGGAGGTCTACCCGGCCACGGCCGAGGCGGCGCATGACGAGGCACAGATCCGCCACAGCACGGAGGAGCACCACGAGGCCGAGCAGCTGCTGGCTCGGCTGAAGGACTGCGACCCGAACAGCGAGGAGTTCGACGACCGGTGCCGGGAGTTCGTCGACGCGGTCAAACACCACGTCGACGAGGAGGAGAGCGAGGTCCTGCCCGCCCTCAGGCGGGCGGTGGGCGAGGAGCGCGTCAAGGAGCTGGGCATCGCCTTCTCCGAGCGCCGCGAGCAGGAGTTGCAGCGCTTCAACATGCTCGCCCCGGGAGCGATCCCCAAGCAGCGGGACCTCCTGGAGGAGGCCGAGCGGCTGGGCATCGGGGACCGCGCCGACATGAACGCGGACGAGCTCGCCGAGGCCGTGCAGAGGGCCAAGCGGGGCTGACCCCCCGGAACGGAGAACGGCCCCCGTCGGGCAGCTGCCCGACGGGGGCCGTCACGCACACCGGAACGATGCGGCGGTCGCCTCACGGCGCGTGGCACAACAAGGCTCCTGCCACCCTTGCGGGTGCGGTATTCCCTGAAGGCTTCGAGTGGAGCCCGGGGGACACTTGCTACCGCACCTTCCGGCACCCGGTACAACGAGGGGGTGGGGGCGGGTATTCCACGGCGGACGACTTTTTCCGACGCCGGTGGGTCTCAGACCAGGGCGGCGGTGCTCTCCCGGGGGGTCAGCCTCGGTTCCAGGAGGGTGACCCCGGGGTGCGCGGGGCCGTCGATCTTGTCCATGAGGAGGCTGACCGCGCGGGCACCGACCTCCTCCGCGGGCAGGTCCACCGAGGTCAGCGGCGGGGCGCCGGGCGGCACCGGGCCGATGGCGATCACGGACAGCTCGGGCGGGACGCGGCCGTGCTCGGCGAAGGCGTCGAGCAGCGGGCCGACGGAGGGCTCGTTGTGCACGATGAGGCCCGTGAGGCCGGGCCGTTCACGGACCAGCTCCTCGGCGAGGTCGCGCGCGGTGTCGGGGGAGCAGGGGTGCAGGGTGGCGCGGACGCCGCGCTCGGCGGCGGCCTGTCGGAATCCGGTGACGGTGCGCTCGGCGAAACCGGTGCGCCGTTCGTACACCGAGGGCGGCTGGCCGACGAAGGCGAGGTCGACGTGCCCGAGGTCGGCGAAGTGGTGCACGCAGGCCGCACCGGCGGCGGCGAAGTCCAGGTCCACGCAGGTCAGGTCCTCGGTGTCCTCGGGAACGCCGATGAGGACCGAGGGCAGGTCCAGCGCGCGCAGGACGGGCACGCGCGCGTCGTCGGCCTCCACGTCCATGACGATGACGCCGTCCACCATGGCGCTTCCCGCGACCCGGCGCAGGCCGTCGGGGCCCTCGCCCTGGGTGAGCAGGAGGACGTCGTGGTCGTGCGCTCGGGCGGCGGTGACGACGGAGACGGCGAAACGCATCGCGACGGGGACGTGCACGTCGCCGCGGAGCGGGATGACCAGCGCGATCACGTTGCTGCGGCGGCTGGCCAGCGAGCGGGCGCCCGCGTGCGGCTGGTAGCCGAGGGCCTCGATGCTCTCGCGTACGCGCCGTCTGGTGCTCTCGGAGATCGACCGCTTGCCGCTGAGGACGTAGGAGACCGTGCTCGGCGACACGCCAGCGTGCCGAGCCACATCGGAGATCCGCACCCTGCCGTCCCGTCCGTCGTCGAACCGATTCGATGCGATGTTACGCACCGCGCCCCCACGGCGCAATGCCCGTGAACACCGCTGGAGGAGGAACGGTCACGGAGGGTGGACCGGTGCGTC
The DNA here is from genome assembly GCF_000341065.1 of Nocardiopsis halotolerans DSM 44410. Classification (GTDB taxonomy): domain Bacteria; phylum Actinomycetota; class Actinomycetes; order Streptosporangiales; family Streptosporangiaceae; genus Nocardiopsis; species Nocardiopsis halotolerans. The sequence continues at coordinate 5,694 of NZ_ANAX01000051.1, forward strand.
ACCCCGATCGGGCGGGGCGCGACCGGGCCTGTCGGTTCCGGAAGGCGCGCGGAGGCTCGTCCCCATCCTGCCAGGGATCCGGGCGCGGCCGGAACGGCCCCGGGAGGCGACCGGTGGGTCCTCCCGCCCACCGCGCCAGGCGGTGTTTTTGGACCTCCGCTCCGCTTCGGTCCGTGTTCGGGCGCCCGGAGCACGGGAACCCTCGGCGCCTACGGCGGGTTCGCCCGTTCCTCACGAACCCGCCTCCGGCCCCTCCAGGACCCCGTGGGCGCCCGAACCAACCCCCACAAGCCGAGACCGGTTCAAAAACAGACCCTAGTAGTACACCCCGATCCGGGAGCCCGCGATCTCCTCGACCCGCACCTCCAGGTCGAACACGTCCTCCAGCACCTCGGGCGTCATGATCTCCGCGGGCGTCCCGGCGTGGACGACCCGGCCGTCGCGCATGGCGATGATCCGGTCGGAGTAGGCGGAGGCGAAGTTGATGTCGTGGATGACGATCACGACGGTGCGGCCGAGCGTGTCGGCGGCCCGGCGGATCTGCCGCATCATCGACACGGCGTGCTTCATGTCGAGGTTGTTCAGGGGCTCGTCGAGCAGCACGTAGTCGGTGTCCTGGCACAGCACCATCGCCACGTACGCGCGCTGGCGCTGGCCGCCGGACAGCTCGTCCAGGAACCGGTCGGCGAGCGGGACCAGGTCGAGGAAGCCCAGCGCCGCCTCGACCCGTGCGCGGCACTCGTCGGTCAGCCGTCCCCGCGAGTGCGGGTAGCGGCCGAAGCCGACCAGTTCGCGTACGGTCAGCCGGGTGGTGAAACGGTTCTCCTGGCGCAGGATCGACAGCCTCCTCGCCATGTCCCGACCGGGTGTGTCGGCCACGTCCATACCGTCGACGGTCACCCGTCCCCCGTCCGCCCCGAGCAGGCGGCCGATGATGGTGAGCATCGTGGACTTGCCCGCCCCGTTGGGGCCGATGATCGAGGTGACGCCGCCGGGCTCGATCCGCAGCGACACGTCGTCGAGAACGGTCCGGGACCCGTAGGCCTTGGTGAGGTCGGTCAGTTCGATCAACGCGCGGCCTTTCGCAGCAGGAAGTACAGGAACAGGGCGCCCCCGGTGAACTCGACGACGACGCTGAGCGTGCCCGCGTGCCCGAGGAGGTGTTCGAGGACGAACTGTCCGCCGACCAGGGCGCACAGGCCCACGAGGAAGGCCGTCGGGAGCACGTACCGGTGTTCGTGGCGGCCGGTGACCTGGTAGGCGAGGGTCGCGGCCATGAATCCGAAGAAGGTCATCGGCCCGACCAGCGCGGTGGACACCGCGGTGAGCAGGGAGACCGCCATGAGGATCCGCACGGCCGCGCGGGTGTGGTCCACCCCCAGGTTCACGGCGGTGTCCCTGCCGAGGGAGAGCACGTCGAGCAACCGGTGCCGACGCCACACGAGGACGCCCACGAGCACGACGACGGCCGCCGCCCACGGCAGCCGGGCGGGNATCGGCGCGCGTCAGCCGGGCGAACAGGCGGCTCTGGAGGGCGGTGAACTCGTTCGGGTCCAGCAGTCGCCGCATGAGCTCGGAGAGGCTGCCGAACAGCACGCCGAAGACGATGCCGACCATCAGGGTCAGGTGCAGGCTGCCGATCCCGCCGGTGAACAGACGCCTGAACAGCAGCAGCGCGAAGAGCACCATCAGGACGGTCTGCGCCAGGAACGCGGCCACCGGCGGCAGCGCGCTCAGCCCCGCGACGCCGAACAGGAAGACCATGCAGGTCTGCACCAGGACGAACAGCGCCTCCATACCCATGATGGAGGGGGTGAGGACGCGGTTGTCCGTGACCGTGTGGAACAGGACCGTGGCGACGGCGCACGCGAACGCCACCACGAACATGGTGAGGACGACGGTCGAGCGGCGTTCGACGACGTAGGCGATGTCGCCGGTGACCCCGTGGGTCAGGTACGCGACGGTGCAGGCGGCGGCCACCGCGGCCAGCAGCGTGATCCGCGCCCGGGTCGGGAACCGGCGGGCGGGTGCGGCGGCGCGGGCGGGGGCCGCGGAGCGCTCAGCGACCGGCATGGGAACTCCTCCGCAACAGCATGGACAGGAACACGACCGCGCCCACGACACCGAGGACGCTGCCGACGGGGATCTCGAAGGGCGCGCGGATGACCCGGGAGACGATGTCGCAGAGCACGAGGACGCCGCCGCCGAGCAGGCAGACCCAGGGCACTCCCCTGCGCACGTGGTCGCCGACCACCATGCTGACCAGGTTGGGCACGACGAGGCCCAGGAACGGCAGACTGCCGACGACGGACACCACCACACCGCTGACGACGGCGACGATGCCGACGCCCAGCGCCATGACGGTGCGGTAGCGCAGGCCGACGCTGACGGCGATGTCGCGGCCGAGACCGGCCACGGTCAGGCGGTCGGCGATGAGGTAGGCGGTCAGGGCGAGGAGTCCGACCAGCCACAGCTGTTCGTAACGGCCCTGCATGACGCCGGAGAAGTCGCCGGACCGCCAGACGCCGAGGGTCTGGAGGAGGTCGTGGCGCAGGGCGACGAAGGTCGTGACCGAGCTGATCACCGCGCCGAGCATGATGCCGACCAGGGGCACGATCAGCGAGGACCTCAGGGCGACGCGCTGGAGCACGCCGAGGAACAGGGCGGTGCCGAGAAGCGCGGCGACGCAGGCCACCGTCATCTTCACGGGCAGCGGGGCGCCCGGGAGGAAGAGGGTGACCAGGAGGATGCCGAGGGCCGCCGACTGCACCGTGCCCGCCGTGGAGGGTTCCACGAAGCGGTTCTGGGTGAGCATCTGCATGATCAGGCCCGCGACGCTCACCGCGGCACCGGCCAGCAGCAGTGCGAGGGTGCGCGGGACACGGCTGACCAGGAACAGCTCCCGGGCCTCCTGGTCGTTCAGGAGCCGTGCCGGGGTGATGTCGCTGGCACCGACGAACAGGCTCACGCCGGACAGGGCCAGGACCGCGAGCACGGAGAGGACGAGGGCGGTGCGGGGAGCGAGCCGACCCGGGGAGGGAGCGTCTCGCCGTTCCCCGGGCACGGCGGTGGTCGTGGAGGTCACCGGGATCAGGAGAGGGCGGCGTCGATGTCGTCGATCGCGTTGAGATGCGCCTGGACCCCGCCGACCAGGTACATCTCCGCGGAGTCGAGGTGGAGGATCTGGTCCTCCCGGGCGGCGGTGGTGCGGTCGACCAGCTCGTTGTCGAGCACCTGCTCGGCGGGGGTGGCGCCCTCGGTGTCGATGGCGTTGTCGCGGTCGATGACGTAGAGCCAGTCGGGGTCGGCCTCGGCCAGGGCCTCGAAGGACATGACCTCGCCGTGGCGGGACTCCTCGTTGGCGATCTCGACGGCGGGCTCCAGGCCGAGGGCGTCGTAGAAGAAGCCGAAGCGGGAGCCGGGGCCGTAGGCGCTGATCTCACCGGCGTTGGACATGAGGACGAGGCCGTCGCCCGCCTCGGCGACCCTGGCGCCGACCTCCTCGACGCGGTTCTCGAACTCGGTGACGAGGGTCTCGGCCTCGTCCGCCCTGTCGAAGATCTCGCCGTAGGCGGTGGTGCGCTCGGAGATGCTGCCGAGGACGTCGGCGGAGTCCAGGGACATGTCGATGGTGGGGGCGATCTCGGCGAGTTCCCCGGTGACGGCGGAGCTGCGTCCGCCACTGATGACCAGGTCGGGGTCCAGGGCGGCGACGGCCTCGAAGTCCGGCTCGAAGAGGGATCCGACGTTGGCCACGTCGTCGCTCTCGGCGTGGTCGGCGAGGAGCTCCGGAACGTTGTCGGCGGCGGGGACGCCCGCGACGTCCACTCCGAGGGCGTCGAGGATGTCGAGCTGGGCGTTGTCGAAGACCACGACGGTCTCGGGGTTCCGGGGGATCTCGATCTCACCGTTCTCGGCCTCGACGACGATCGTCTCGGCGGCCTCCGTGGTGTTCGCCTCCGTCTCGGCCGAGCAGCCGGCCAGGACGAGTGCTGAGACGGGCAGCAGAGTGAGAACAGGGCTGTGGAACGTGGGGACACGACGGCTCCAGGCAGGGGAGAGCCCAGCCACAACTTTGGCAAGGCTTGGCTTAGTAAGGCAAGGCTAAGGTAACACCTCCTCAAAACGGACAAAGCACCCCCTGCCCTTCAGCGGCCAGTGGGCCCCGCCCCCGCCCGCCCGTGCCGGGACCGTCCCCGCTCCCGGCACGGGCGGGCGGGAGGACCGGGTTCGCGCGGAGGCGGTTCATACGGCGGAGGTTCATGCGGCGGCGTTCCCGGCTGGGGTGCCCCACCGGATGCGGCAGCGAAGGTTCTGGTGGGGGTGGCGGTGGAGCCGACGGCGGCGGAGGCGTTTTCCCAGCGCCCCGAATCAATCCTCCTTCGTGGGCGTCGAAACGCGGTGTCGCTCCCGATCGGGCGACGTTCCTGGCCACAAGCGGACGCAACCGCTCGCGGTACCCCGCCAGCCGCTAGGGTCACGGGTACGCCCCGCTCGGTCGCCGTGCGACGAGCCCCGCCGAAGCCCCACGCGGAGGGTCCCCCGTGCTGTCCTTCTCCACCGTGCCCCACATGATCGGGCCGATCCTGTTCGCGCTCCTGGGAGCCGCCGGACTGGTCTGCGGCTTCGTCGCGCCGAGGGGGCGCCGCGCGCTCACCGGTATCGGCGGCGGGCTCATCCTGTTCGCCTCGGTGCTCAACCTGGTCCTCGTGGCGCTGTTCCCGCGGATCGAAGCCTGGCTCGACACCCTCTTCGGGGGCAGGACCGTGGGCATGGTCATCGACGGCCTGAACTACGCCGCCTACCCCGTGTTCGCCACCGGGCTGCTCCTGCTCGTCTTCGGTGCCACGCGGCGGCCCCCGCACGCACGCGCCCCCCGTCCCGCGCACGTGCCCGCGGGCCCGTACCCGCCCGGGCCTACAGCTCCCGGCCCGCACGGTCCCGTCCAGCGCTGACCCCCGGAGCCAACGATGATCCACCTCGCCCTCAACGTGCTGTTGTACTCCCTGCCGCTCATCGTCTGCGGCGCCGTGGCGCTGTTCCGGGCCCTGGGCTCACCCAGCGGCCGGGGCCTGATCCTCACCGGCGGCGGCCTGTTGGTCCTCACCGGTTTCGTCACGGGCCTCAGGGAGGTGTGGTACTCCTCCGCCGGCATCAGCGGTTCCTTCTCGGAGCTCATGGCCTTTCCCCACCACCCCACCATCATGCTGAGGCTTCCCATGGGCGTGGTCACGGGCTACACCATCGGGCTCGCTCTCCTTCTGGCCCTCGCGATCGCCCTCCTGCTGTTCGGGGTGCTCAGCGCCCGACGGCACCAGAACGCCGACGCCGGATCCGGAAACCAGCACCCCGCTCCCCAGCAACAGGCGGCGCCCGGCAACGCCGTCCCGCCCGGACACGGCCCCCGGCCCGGCCAGCCGCACGCCCCCGCGCCCGGACGTCCGCCCGTCTCGCCGCCCGGGTACGGACAAGGCCCGTCCCGGCACGGTCACGGGCCGGTGGGAGCGCCGGGGTCCCACGGTGGCGGCTTCGGTGGAAGCGGCCCCACCGGAGGCGACAGCGGTGGTTCCGCCGGAGACGGCGGCGGTGGTGGGGGTAGCGGTGGAGCCGACGGCGGCGGAGGCGGCGGCTTCTGACGCGGCGGCCGGAGGGGTTCACCGACCAGCCCCTCCTTCCGGGGCCGGTCCTCGCCCAGGTCCTCACCTCACCCCGCCCCCGGGTTCACCGGCCAGCTCCGCTCGCCGTCCGGGGTCGGAGCGCTCCCGTCACACCGGCCACGGTCCCCGGACGGGCTACCCGCCCTCCACCGCTCGCGGCTCCCCGGATCTCTCCTCGTCCTCGACGCGGATCGTGCCCGTGCCACCGTCGATGGTGATCCGCTGCCCGTCCCGGATCAGCTCGGTCGCTCCGGGAACACAGATCACGGCGGGGATCCCGTACTCCCGGGCGACCGTCGGGCCGTGCGCCATGGTCGAACCCGTCTCCACCACCAGCCCCCCTGCGGTCATGAACAGGGGCGTCCATCCGGGGTCCGTGGTCGGGGCCACCAGGATCTCCCCCGGTTCCAGCGAGGCCCCGGCCGGATCACGGATCACCCTCGCGGCTCCGGTCACGGTCCCCGACGAGGCGGGCACCCCGACGAGTTCCCCGTCCGCTCCGGACGTCAGGGCGGGCAGCGTGGTCTCCACGTCCGTGCCGTCGGACAGCAGGACCGGAGGCACCCGGCGGCGCCTCCCCTCACGCAGGTACTCGGCACGGCGCTCGGCGACCAGCGGTCGCTGGTCCTCCCCGTCCACCAGGGCACGCGCCTCCGGCACCCGGAGGAACATGATGTCGTCGGGCAGGTCCAGCCGCCCCGCCTCCACCATCTCGGCACCGACGCGGAGGAGTTGGCGACGCGTTTCGGCCATCGCGTACAGCCAGGCGAACTTGGGGTACTCCCGCATCCCCGCCAGGGAACGCGCCCGGTCGAAGAAGAACGCCGCGAGGTACGCGCGGAGCGGGCGGGTGGCGAGCGCCCTCCGGACCAGAACGGTCCGGGTGCGCTCGGCCTCGGCGGCGGCCCGCGCGAACCTCCGGTCGGGTGCCTGGTCGGGGTCGGTCACCCTCAGGTAGTTGGCGATCGCCGCGAACAGGGGCGCGGGGTCCTCCGACCACCGGGGCACGCCCACGTCGATCTCGGCGGCGCCGCGGTGCCCGTACCGCTCCAGGAAACCGTCGAGACCGATGTCGGGGAGCGTCCCCGACCGGTACCTGTCCGCCAGCTCCCGGGGCGGGGTGTCCTGGAGCAGCTCCCGGTGCTCACGTGCCCCGTCCGCCAGCCGCCACAGCGCGAGGTCCATCTCCGTGGTGACGTTGTGCGGCATCCCGCCGAGGACGGTGGCGATCTCACCCGGGTCGGCGATCCCCCTGAGCAGCAGCTCGGGCACCCTGGCGGAGAGGAGGGCGACGCACAGGGGACCCATCATCGGGGCCATCCCCTTCGTCAGCGCCTCGTTCTGGAGGTCCATCGCGTACTCCAACCGCTCCGGGGACGGGAGCACGCGCTCCGGGGCCCCGGTGGATCTCGGTCGGAACGCCTCGCCCGCCCTCAGGAAGCGGCGCCTGGCGTCGTCGGGATCGACCAGGGCTGCCACACCGTCCCCGATGATCCTCCCGGTGAGCGGCAGCGCCCGCGCGACGACCCTGACCGCCCTTCCCAGCTCGACCCGTCCTCTCCCGGAGCGCGGAGCGAACCGCGGATCGTCCAGGAGGGAGCGGACCGCCGCCACGGCCCGGGGGCCGTAGACGGTCATGGCGCCTGGCAGGGAGCCACGCATCCAGCGGTTGCGGAGGTAGGGGGTGAGGTCGAGGTAGAACCTGTTCCCCACGGCGGCCACCATCCCGTCCCCGCCGCCGGGGTCGGTCTCCCGGGAGCCGAGCCACGCGGCGGCGACGACCTCCATCGCGGACAGGCCCATCGGGGTGAAGGGGCGGAGCATGCCCTGCATGTGTCCGACCTCGAAATAGGCGTGGGTCCCGTCGTCGCGGTGGTCGGGCAGTGGGAAGAGGGTGGTGATCGCGCGGGACTGGAGGATCCAGGGGGTTCCGTCGTGGTCGACGGCCCACTCGACGTCCTGGGGTGCGCCGAAGTGCCTCTGGAGCCGCTCCCCCGCCGCGCGTAACGCCGCCACCTCGTCCGGGGACAGGCACCCGTCGTCCGGCCCCCGGTGCGCGCCGTCCGCGGACACGACGTGGTGCTCCGGCTGGACCGTGCCGTCGACCACCGCCGTCCCCAGTCCGGGGACGGCGTCCACGACGGTCTCGCCACGGGTGCCGGTGACCGGGTTGGCCGTGAACAGCACGCCCGCGGCCCGGGGCTCGACCATGCGCTGCACGACGACGGCCATGTGTACCGCGTCGTCGTCGATGTCCCGGTCGCGCCGGTAGGCGACGGCGCGGTCGGTCCACAGGGAGTCCCAGCACCGTCGGACGGCCGTGAGGAGGTCGTCGACGCCCTCGACGTCGAGGTAGGTGTCCTGCTGGCCCGCGAAGGAGGCGTCCGGCAGGTCCTCGGCGGTCGCGCTGGAGCGCACGGCCACCCTGCCTCCGCCGAGCGCCTCGTAGGCGGCGGCCACCTCGTCGGCCGGGACCGTCCCGGAGCGATGGGCCTCGGTGGTCACGCAGAAGCCCGCCGGCACACGCTCCCCGGCGGAGATCACCTCGCCCAGCCCGGCGGCCTTGCCTCCGACCAGGTCGATCGAGTCCCCACTGATCCGGTCCAGTTCCACCACGAGCACGGCGCCACCTCCGACTGTTCTGCCGCCACCTTCCATGTTTCCCTCCGGAACGCCGATTCTCTACGGGAGAAGTCGTTCTGTGGAAAACTTCTGCGGCGGATCCGCCGTCGTACGGCACGCGGGCGGACGGCCGCGTGCCACCGGCCCCCGACGCGGAGAAGCGCCCGACGTCAGAGTCCGGCCTGCGCAATGACCCCGGAAAGGCCACGTATGTTCGACATAACCTCCGTTTCCGCCCTCCTGGCCCTGGTGTTCGAGGGCGTCTACGTGGTGATCGGGATCATCGTCCTGGTCCTCACCGCCACGGTGGCGTCCGGCCGGAGGGGACTCGTCGCGACGGGCGGTGTGGTGCTCGGCCTCGGCGCCCTCTGCAACGTGCTGCTCCAGGCCGGGCTCTTCTACTTCACCAACATGCGGATGCTGACCCCGGACTCACCCGTCGAGCTGCTGAGTCTCCTGCGCAACGTGTCCTCGTTCGTGTTCGTCGGAGGGCTTCTCCTCCTGGTGCTGGCCGCGTCCAAGCGATCCGCCGAGCGGACCGCGGTGACGTCCCCTCCCCCACCGCCTCCCGCGCACCCCGGCCCCCAGACCTCTTCCACCCGCTGACACGAGGAGCCCTTCCGTGATCCAAGCCCTCTACGTCCTCAGCATCGTCTTCCTCCTCGCGGTGGGAATCGTCGCCCTCGCACGCGCGAAGGGGTCGCCCTTCCCGGGAGCCGTCCGCACCGCCGGGATCCTCATGCTCGCCATCGGCCTCGTCCAGGGGGTGAACTACGGCATCTCCCACCTCCTCCTGGAACTCGACCTGCCCTTTGACACGTTCCGCCTGGTGAACGGAGTGAGGAACACCGTCGCGGAGCTTCTGTACGGGCTGATGATGGTCGGCGCCCTGGTCGCGCTCACCGTCGCGCTGGTGCGGACGAGGTCCGCCGCCACGCGGACCGGCGGCCCGGCNTCCCGTGCCCGCGTCGGACCAGCACCAGCCGTACGTGTTCGGAGAGGCCCGCCCGGTGCCGCCCGACCACGGTCAGCAGGGGCACGCCCCGCACCCCGACCCGCGTGCGGGAAACGCGTGGCCGGGAGGGCCCGCTCCCCAGGGCGGCCCCACCGGCGGCGGTCCCGCATGGGGTCCCGGAGACGGCGGTGACTCCGACGGCGGGGGTTCCGGCGGAGGCCTCTTCGGCGGGGGTTCCGGCGACGGCGGTGGCGGTGCGGACGGCGGCGGAGGCGGCGCCTGACCACACCGCCCGACCGGACTCCGAACACACGGCCCGTCTCCCGCACGGGGGTCAGGCCGGACGCGTGTAGACCAACGAGTAGCGCCAGAACAGCAGCCGCCGCACACGCGCGCCGGGCAGGATCTCCGCGGTCTCCTCCACGATCTCGCGCAGGCTCATCTCCGGGTCGCGCACCGGCATCTCGGCGGTGGGGCCCGTACCGTGCAGGTTCGGCGTGCCGGTGAGCAGGCGCCCCAGGCCCATACCGACCCCGATCGCCCACTGCGGTCCCAGCGCGGCCAGGCTGGTGGCGGCGTCCGCGAAAAGCTCCGCGCGCGAAGCGCGTCCGCTGAGGGTGGTGGAGGGTGACGAAGAGGGGGGTACTGCGCGCGAAGCGCGTCCGCTGAGGGTGGTGGAGGGTGACGGGCGGGCCTCCCGGTACAGGCCGAGGACGGCCAGTGTGCCGCCGGGGGCGAGGGCGGCGGTCATCCGTTCGAGCGAGGGCCCGAACGGCATGTGGTGGATGCTGGAGACCGCGCTGACGAACCCGTATCCCTCCGGGTCCGGCTCCATCTCCTCCAGTGCGGCCACGCGGTAGTCGATCGGCAGGCGCGGCGGCGGG
>NZ_ANAX01000052.1 GCF_000341065.1 Nocardiopsis halotolerans DSM 44410
CCGCGGCTCCGGGTCGATCGCGTCGACGGCGACGCCCCGGGCGGCCATCACCCGCGCGAACCTGCCGCCACCGCACCCGACGTCGAGCGCGCGGGTGCAGTGCGGGGGCATGTGTCGGAGGAGGTGACCGTGGTAGTGGCTGTTGTGGTCCCAGGAGATGCCGACGGGACCCGGGGGGAGGGTTCGGCTCATGCGACCGGAGGCTATCCGGCCTGGCGCTTGGCCTCCAGTGCCTCCATGGCGGCCACGGCGGTGGCCACGGTCTGGTGGACCGGAACCTGACGGTGCAGGCCGACCAGTCGGACGACCTTGGTGACGCGCTCGTTGAGCGCCGCCAGCGCCAGTGATCCGCCCAGCTCGCGGACGGTTCTGTAGGCGTTGATGATGACGTTCAGACCACTGGAGTCCATGAAGTCCAGACCCGACAGGTCCAGGACCAGCCACGGACCGTGGTCGTGGACAGCGGACTGGATGTGTTCCTGGAGGTCGTCGACGGTCGCGATGTCGAGTTCCCCCTCGATCGCGACGATGACGCTGCGGCTCTCCACCCGCGTGCTCAGCCCAAGCCTGTGCACGTTCACTCCTCCCGGCCCCACGTTGAGATTGGTGAGGGGTCTCGCTTCACCCTACGCAGACCGGCGGACCACGCCCACCCGGCCCGGCACCACTCCCACAGAGCCGGACCGACGAAGGGGGAACGTATGGACGTCCGCGAGCCTGGTAAGTCGTTGGACACACACGGTATAAGCGAACCGCCCGTTCGGGAATGGCATCCCGGAAGAAATTTTCGCCTCTTGGGCACGAACCTCACCGGGAGTGTCCGACATGACACGTTCACCCTCGGTGATTTCACGACATGACGGACGTTCGAGGCGCGTCGACACCGCAGGTGGACACCCCGTCCACGGAACGGTCACCGTGTGTTCACGTCTCCGGGGGCCGGTCACCCCGGGTGAAGGAGTCCAACAGCGCGCGTGCGGCGAGGGTCGCCGTGGTCCCTCCCGAGCGCACCTCCTCCTCCATCCGCGGCAGGAGCGACGCCACCCGATCGTCGCGCAGGAAGGTGTCCATGAGCTGGTCACGGACCTGGTCCCACATCCAGCTGACCCCCTGACGGCTGCGGCGCTCGGCCAGCGCGCCGTCGCGCTCCAGCACCTCCCGGTGCCGTCCCACGGTGTCCCACACCTCGTCGAGCCCGTCACCGGTCATCCCGCTGCACGTCAGCACGGGCGGACGCCAGTCCGGGTGCACCGGTTGGAGCAGCCGCAGCGCCCGCGACAGTTCGCGGGCCGCCTTGCGCGCGTCGTCGGCGTGCGGACCGTCGGCCTTGTTGACCGCGACCACGTCCACCAGTTCCAGCACGCCCTTCTTGATGCCCTGGAGCTGGTCGCCCGTACGGGCCAGCGTGAGGAACAGGAAGCAGTCCACCATGGCGGCGACCGCGACCTCGGACTGACCGACGCCCACCGTCTCCACCAGCACCACGTCGAACCCGGCCGCCTCCATGAGCAGCATGGTCTCCCGGGTGGCCCGGGCGACCCCGCCCAGGGTCCCCGCCGTGGGCGAGGGCCGGATGAACGCGTTCGGGTCCACCGACAGGTGTGCCATCCGGGTCTTGTCCCCCAGGATGCTGCCGCCCGTGCGCGTGGAGGAGGGGTCCACGGCGAGCACCGCCACCCGGTGCCCCGCCCTGGTCAGCCCGGTGCCCAGCGCGTCGATGAACGTGGACTTGCCGACGCCGGGAACGCCGGTGATCCCCACCCGGCTGGCTTCGCCGGTGTGCGGCAGGAGCCGGACCAGCAGCTCCTGCGCGGCGCGGGCGTGGTCCGGCCGGCGGGACTCCACGAGCGTGATCGCCCGGGCCAGGGTCGGCCGGTGCCCCGCCAGGACCCCCTCGGCGAGGGCGTCCACGTCCACGGGTCGGCCCCGCCCCGAACGCCGCGTGTGCGGCGCGCGGCCCTGCTCCGCCACGTTTCCTCCCTCTCCAGGCCCACGGGTCGCGTACCGTCATCCCGGGTCGGCCGCCGGTGACCGGCCGCCGCCCTCCCGTTCTACCCCAGCCGTTCCTCCAGCTGGTCGAGCAGGTCGACGGCGGCCTCGGCGATGACCGTGCCGGGTGGGAAGATCGCCGACGCGCCCGCCTCCCGCAGCGGAGCGAAGTCCGCCGGGGGGACGACCCCGCCGACCACGATCATGATGTCCTCGCGGTCCAGCGCTGCCAGCTCCTCCCGGAGTGCGGGCACCAGGGTGAGGTGCCCGGCCGCCAGTGAGGACACCCCGACCACGTGTACGTCGGCCTCCACGGCCTGGGCGGCGACCTCGGCCGGGGTCTGGAACAGCGGGCCGACGTCGACGTCGAAGCCCAGGTCGGCGAAGGCGGTCGCGATGACCTTCTGGCCGCGGTCGTGCCCGTCCTGGCCCATCTTCGCGACCAGGATGCGGGGGCGGCGGCCCTCCGCCTCGGTGAAGTCGTCCACCCTGCGGGTCACGCGCTCCATGGTCCCCGCCGCGTCGTCGCCGCTCGCCGCCTCGTCCCTGTACACACCCTGAATCGTACGGATCTGCCCGGAGTGGCGGCCGAAGACCCTCTCCATGGCGTCGGAGATCTCGCCGACGGTGGCCTTGGCGCGTGCCGCGTCGACCGCCGCCGCAAGGAGGTTGTCGGTGAGGTCCTCGTCCGCCCTGGACTCGCGGCCCGCCGCGGCGGTGAGCGCGTCGAGCGCGGCGCGCACCCGGTCCTCGTCCCGTTCCCCGCGCAGGCGGCGCAGCTTCTCCAGCTGCTGGGCGCGCACCCGGGAGTTGTCGACCTTGAGGACCTCGATCTCGTCCTCGGTGTCGGGGCGGTACTTGTTGACGCCGATCACCGGCTGGCGGCCGGAGTCGATGCGCGCCTGGGTACGGGCAGCTGCCTCCTCGATGCGCATCTTGGGCAGCCCGGCGTCGATGGCGGCGGCCATGCCGCCCGCCTTCTCGACCTCCTGGATGTGCGCCCACGCCTTGGCGGCCAGTTCCTGGGTGAGGCGCTCCACGTAGTAGCTGCCGCCCCACGGGTCCACCACCCGGGTGGTGCCGGACTCCTGCTGGAGCAGCAGCTGGGTGTTGCGGGCGATGCGCGCGGAGAAGTCGGTGGGCAGGGCCAGGGCCTCGTCCAGGGCGTTGGTGTGCAGCGACTGGGTGTGTCCCTGGGTGGCGGCCATGGCCTCCACGCAGGTGCGGGCCACGTTGTTGAACACGTCCTGGGCGGTGAGCGACCACCCTGAGGTCTGCGAGTGGGTGCGCAGGCTCAGCGACTTGTCCCTGACCGCGCCCAGGTCCCGGACCAGGCGCGCCCAGAGCAGGCGGGCGGCGCGGAGCTTGGCGACCTCCATGAAGAAGTTCATGCCGATCGCCCAGAAGAACGACAGGCGCGGCGCGAACGCGTCCACGTCCAGCCCGGACCGCTGCCCGGCGCGGATGTACTCCACCCCGTCGGCCAGGGTGTAGGCCAGCTCCAGGTCGGCCGTGGCCCCGGCCTCCTGCATGTGGTAGCCGGAGATGGAGATGGAGTTGAAGCGCGGCATCCGCCGCGAGGTGTAGGCGAAGATGTCGGAGATGATCCGCATCGACGGCTGGGGCGGATAGATGTAGGTGTTGCGGACCATGAACTCCTTGAGGATGTCGTTCTGGATGGTCCCGGACAGCTTCTCCGGGGGGACACCCTGCTCCTCGGCGGCCACGATGTAGAGCGCCAGGATCGGCAGCACCGCGCCGTTCATGGTCATGGACACGCTCATCCTGTCCAGCGGGATGCCGTCGAACAGCTGGCGCATGTCGTAGATGGAGTCGATGGCCACGCCCGCCATGCCGACGTCGCCCGCGACGCGGGGGTGGTCGGAGTCGTAGCCGCGGTGGGTGGCCAGGTCGAAGGCGACCGACAGGCCCTTCTGACCGGCCGCCAGGTTGCGGCGGTAGAAGGCGTTGGACTCCTCGGCGGTGGAGAACCCGGCGTACTGGCGGATGGTCCACGGCTGGTTGACGTACATGGTCGGGTAGGGACCCCGCAGGTAGGGCGGGATGCCGGGCAGCCCGTCCACGAAGTCCAGACCCGCGCGGTCGGCGGGTGTGTACAGCGGCTTGACGCCGATGCCCTCGGGGGTCTCCCACTCCAGGGCGTCGGCGGCCTTTCCGGTACCGGCCTCCAGGGCCTCCTGCCAGGCGGCGGTGCCGGATTCGGTACTCCCCGGGAAACCGGGGAGCCGTGGGGCCACGGTGGAGAAGTCGGGGATCATGTGTGCGCCCCCTGGGCTGTGGTGGACGGTGCCGGAGGATCGGTGACCAGGACGTCGACCAGGTCGGTGAGGAGGGCGACGGCGTCGCACCCACGGTGGGCGAAGGCGTCCACACCGGCTTCACGGTAGGCGTCGTCGGGCGCGCCC
>NZ_ANAX01000053.1 GCF_000341065.1 Nocardiopsis halotolerans DSM 44410
TCCCGCGGCCCTGAGCGCCCGCGCGGCGGCCTCGGCCTGTTCGGCGTACACCGCGTCGGAGGAGCAGAGGACGGCGACGCGACTGCCGGAGGCGGCGAACGCGTCCGCGGCGGCCTCGGCTCCGTCGAGCGGGCCGGGGTCGTGGGACGCGATGCCGCCCGCGGCGAGCAGGTTGGCGGCGAAGGAAGCGCGTGCCGTGTGCGCGGCGACCGGACCCAGCGTGGCCAGGAAGGCCGTGGGCCGGTGGCCGGTGTCGCCCGCCTGGGTGTCGCTGCGGTCGCGCAGTGCCTCGTAGTCGTCGGCGTAGCGGCGCACCGGGAAGCCGTCGGGACGCGGAGTCGCGCGTGAGGTACCGCGCGCGGGGTCGGCGGGCCGGACCAGCGGGACCTCGTCCGGGTTCGGGAACTCGCTGACCCCGGTGAGCGGGGCCCGGCGGTGGGCGAGGTCGAGGCGGCGGCGCGCCCACACCGCGTCCACGCGTTCGCGCAGCAGGCCGTGCTCGACGGCCTCGGCGGCCCCGCCCGCGGCCTCCAGTTCCTGGAGGAACGCCCAGCCCGCCCGGTACAGGTCCCGGGTGAGCGACTCGACGTAGAAGGAGCCCCCAGCGGGATCGATGACCCGTGCCAGGTGGGATTCCTCGATGAGGAGGGACTGGGTGTTGCGGGCGATGCGGCGGGCGAAGTCGTCGGACAGGCCCACCGCGGAGTCGAAGGGCGCGACGGTGACCGCGTCGGCGCCGCCGACCCCGGCGGCGAAGCAGGCCACGGTGGTGCGCAGCATGTTCACGTGCGGGTCGCGGCGGGTCATCATCGCCTCGGAGGTGGCGGCGTGCAGGCGCATGGTGCGCTGGCCGGCGGGCACTCCGCTCGCGTCGAGGACCTGGTTCCACATGGCGCGGACGGCGCGCAGCTTGGCGATGACGCCGAACTGGTCGGCGTTGGCGGCCAGGCGGAACTCGATGCGCCGGGCGGCGTCGGGCAGGTCCAGCCCCGCGGCGTGCAGGGCCCGCAGGTAGGCGGTCCCGGCGGCGATGGCGAAGCCGAGTTCCTGGGCCTCGGAGCCGCCCGCGTTGTGCACGAGGGTCCCGTCCGCCACGACCAGCCCCAGGCCGGGACGTCCTCCGGCGCGCTCCGCGGCGAAGCGGACGGAGTCCATGACGTCGGGGCGCTCACCGGCCAGGGCCGCGGTGGTGAGGGGGTCGATGCCCAGGTGGGAGATGATCCGGCCGTCGGGGACGCCGGCGTCGGCGTGCGCGTCCAGCAGTGCGGTGGCGGCGTCGGCGTAGTCGGCGCCGGGGTCCAGGACCACGGGGGCGAGATCCAGGTAGACGTCGGTGAGGGCGTCACCGAGCGCCGACGCGGGCAGACCGGTGCCGCCGACGGCGATCCACAGGGAACCGACGCCGTTCATGAGGTCGGCCTGTACGCGGCCGCGCAGGGCGGCCGGGTCGGCGTCTGTGTGGCGCGCGCGTATGTCCCAGCCCTCGGGGACTCCCCCGCCGGGCCGGTAGCCCCGGAGGAAGGGGGCCGCCCCGGGGAAGCCGGGGTCGGCGGCCGGGGGATCGGAGGTGTGCAGGGGCTCAATGTCGAACCCGTCGTAGGTGTGCGTGGCGAGTACCGACTCGGGTGCGTCGGCGAGCCGGTCCTCGGGGACACCGCTCTTGCGCAGCACCCCCGCCACGAGTTCGCGCCACCGTTCGGGTGTGGCGGCGGGGAACCCGTCGGCCAGGTTGGGGGCGCCGGGTGCGGCGGCCCCGCTCTCAGGGACGTCCATACATCGGATGGTAGAGAATCGCGTTCGGTTCCGCCGCCCCGGGGTGTGCGGTGCGTCGCATCACGGGTCAGCGGGGTCCGCGTGTTCCCTGCTCACAGCAGGTTCGTGCGCCACAGAAGGCTAGTTTCATCCCAGGACACCCAAAGTTCACCCAAGGGTAACCACTCGAATTCCGCCAGTGACATTCGCCACACTCCTCGTGTCCGGCCAACCGACGCAGCGTGACGGGAGTCGGAGAGTCGGGCCTCCCCATGCGCTTTTCGGCTCGCATCCCCCTCCCCCCTGATCCCTCAAAGGATGAAAAGGACAGAGATGCCCTTCTCCCCCTCCCCCCGCAGCGTTCACCTCCCCCTCGGCTCGCTGACCTCTCTCGCACTCGTGTTCACGCTGTCCGCGTGTGGTGACGAGGGCGGCGAGCCCGCCGCCGAGGCCGCGGCCCCCTCGACACCTGAGGAGAGCGCCGAGAGCGCCCCCACGGGGGACATACCCGAGGAGGAGCTCGCCGGGCTCCTCGTCGAGGCCCCCGTACCCAGCAGCAGACCCCAGGCGGACCTGTCCGCCCTGCCGCCCGAACCCGAGGACGCACCCATCTCCGAACAGGTGGCCTGGTTCCTGCTGACGGAGGTGTCCGAGAAGGCCTCCCACGTCGACCCGGACGCCTCGGCGGAATGCCCCGAGGAGATGCGGGAGGTCGCCGGGCGGTCCCACACCTGCACCCTCACCTACGGCGGCCTCACGATGGAGTTCCCGGTCAGCAGCACGGAGGACGGCGGCGACGTCGCCTTCCGGTTCGAGTACCCGGAGCTTCCCACCGTGCGCCAGGTCGTCGAGGACACCATCCGCTTCGACCACGGTGTCGAGGCGGTGTACTGCGACATGGAGGACGTCGTGGCCGTCGTGCCGGGCGGGGACAGGGCGCCCTACCTCTGCTACGCCATGGACGGCGGCCCCGAGTGGGTCGACGCCCCCTCCACCACGATCTCCCCCTACGAGGTCCACGTCCTCATCGGAGGCACCCTGGCCACCTACCAGTACCTGGAGGAGTAGGGTCTCCCCGCGCGGACCCGTCCCCGGAGAGGATGACGTGCCCTTCACTCCGAGCCATGTCGCGGCGGTCCTGCCCCTGTCGCGCACCCCGCTGCCGCTGGCCGCGATGGTCGCCGGTTCGGTCGTTCCCGACCTGCCGTACTACCTTCCCCTGCCCGTGGCAGCGACGACCACGCACGGACCCGCGGGNCCTGCTCGGGGCCGCCGTGCTGACCGTGTACGTGTACGTGCTCCGGTCACCCCTGTACGCGTTGGCCGGGCGGACGGCGCCGTCCGCCCGCCCGCACCGTTCCGCGCGGGTCGCGGTGCGCGCCGCCGCGCTGACCGCCGCCGCCCTCGCCGTCGGCGCGGTCACGCACATGGCCTGGGACTCCCTCACCCAGACGGGCGGCGCCCTCGTGCGCGCGTGGCCGTTCCTGAGCACTCCGGTGGTGGGCCCGCACCTGCTCCACAACGTACTCATGTACGCCAGCTCGGCGATCGGTCTGACCGCCGTGGCCTGGTGGGCCCACCACCGGGCACGGAACCGGAACGCGCGGCCCCCGGAGAGCGCCGTGGGCGGACGTGTGCGCGCCCTGGCGCTGGCCGCCGTCGCCGCGTGCGCGGTCATGGGCGCCGTGGTGGGCGGCCTGTCCGAGCGCGCGGCCGTGAGCGGCTACGACCTCGTGCGGTGCCTCCTCGTCGGCGCCCTCACCGGAACCGGTCTGGGGCTGGCCGCGTGGACGGTCACCTGGTGGTCCCGTCCGGCGTACCGGCCGCACCGGCGCCGGTCAGGTCCGGGCCGAACGCCGCGTACACCTCCTCGGCGGTGAGCCCGTAGCGGTCCAGGCTGTACCGGTGGCCGCCGGGGTTCCGGCGCCGGTCCCCGCGCGTGTAGGCCAGCGTGCGGGCGCGGGTGTCGGGGCCGAACTCCTCACCGAGGCCGGTCCAGACGCGTTCGGCCGCCCGGACGGGGTCGGGGACCAGCTCGTCGTAGGGCAGGTCGACGAAGCTCTCGGGGTCGTGCCCGCGGCGCACGCGGCGGGCACGCTCGGCGGCGCCCGCCCAGATCTCCAGCCACTCGCGACCGATCCAGTGCGGGTCGACGTCGCTGTTGTGGAGGCGCATCCCGGCCTCGGTCAGGCTCGCCCACGACGCCATCGCCCGCGCCGGGTCGCGGTCGGTCAGGACGATCACCGCGTCGGGGAAGACGTTCAGCAGGGCGTCCAGGTTGGGCAGGTGCAGGGGCGACTTGAGCACCCAGCGGCGTGCGGGCCGCTTCCACTGCAACGCCTGGAGCTGCTGCTTGAGGTAGGCGTAGTCGGGGGTGGCGTCGCGCTGCTCGACCCAGGCGCGGTAGCCGGGGATCGGCGCGCGGACGTGGAAGGACAGTCCGTGCGGCAGGAGGAAGACGCACTCCTCGGGTTCCATCGGGTGCATGGGGTGGATGGTCTGGAACCCCGGCCCCATGGCGTCCATGCCCCGGACCAGCCTCCGCGTCATGGCGAGGCGCTCACGCCTGCTCACGGTGCGCTCCCCGGGCCTGCCCGTGTCGGGGACCGGGCTCAGCAGCTCCCACAGCATCGGCGCGCGGGACCGGACGTGCTGGGCGAGGAGCCCGTGGCCGAAGGTCGTGCCCGTCCTGGGCAGACCGGTGATGAACACCGGCCGCTCGACGGGCTCGGCGGCGACCTCCGGGTTGGCGTCGAGCAGGTGGAGCATGCGCAGACGCGTCTCCAGCCGTCGCCGGATCTCGCCCCGGACGCTGATCCGGCCGACCGGGGTGAGTCCGGGCACCGCCTGCCAGGCGTCGTGGAGAACACGCGTGTCCGCGAGGAAGGTCTCGTCGGAGGGCCAGGGGAGCCCGCTGCGGGAGGAGACCTCCCTCAGCATGGCGTCGAAGGTCCCCTCTGAGGCGCCCAACCACCGCCCGAACGGACCGAGCAGGGTGTTCACCGGATTCAGCCACCACGCGTGCTGCACGTTCACGTGCGCCCTCTCACTTCTTGTCCGTCATGGACGACACATCATCATGATTCGACCACAGCGGAAAAGGGCCTAGGACGGCGTGCGCCCCGACGCTCCCGTACCGGCGCGTCCGCGTGTCAGCCGCAGTTGGTGCCGTTGCGCAGGACCCACCTGTCGCCGATCACGCCGCCCCAGTCCACGCACTCGCCCGCGGCCTCGACGTAGACCGGGCCGGCGTACTCCGTCCAGTTCCCCGGGTCGGTCTGCCACGAGGTGGAGCCGCTGGGCTTGAGCGCCGCGTCCATGTTCCTGGCGTCGCCCGGGTCGGACCTCACCACCACGACGCAGTTCCTGCCGTTGGAGCCGTTGTAGGCGAGGAAGACGGTGCCCCCGTTGATGGATGCCTGGTTGACCACGCCGTACCCGTTCCCGCACTGGCCCCCGTAGGAGGCGGCGCTGGCGGGGACGGGGGTGGTCGCCGCGACGGCCAGGGTCGCGCCCATCACGGCGGCGGCCCTGCGGAGGGTGGTCCTTGGCATGTCTCTCCCGTTGTTCACGTTCTGCCTGCTACCAGGGCGGGGTGCCCGTGCCGCTGGTGCGGTGCTGCTCCACCAGGCGGGTGATGGTGATGGTGCCGTCCTCGGCGGTGGTGTAGGTGACCTCCGCGGTGATGGTGCGGCCGCCCTGGTTGACGTAGCCGGTCAGGGCCGACGGGCTGGAGGACACCGACCCGGCGCCGCCGTCGCCGACCGATCCGCCCTGGCTCTGGCAGAAGCTCCAAGCGCACACCACGGTGGCGCCGTCGAGCACGGCGTACCGTCCCGAGCCGCCGGAGGGCCGGAAGGCCACGACGTGGTTCCCCGACGGGCGCGCGCCGCCGGCGCTCACCCCGGCGCCGACCGTGGCCGTCGTGGTGGTGGTCTCCCCGCCCGAGTCCTCCCCGCCGTCCTGTTCCTCCTCGCTCTCGGAGGCCTCCGCGGAGGGTTCCTCGGACGGCGACCGCGAGGGTGAGGGACTCTCCCGCGGTTCCCGTCCCACCGGCCCGGGGCGGCGCGGGTCCTCGGCGGCCTGCTGCGTCCCGGCCTCCTCGGCCGGGTCGTCCCCGAACCAGGCGGCCACGGGGAGGGAGTCCCAGTTGCTGGCGAGGGCCACACCGCCGAAGCCCAGGCCCCCGAGCAGGACCAGGACGCCCAGCACGGCGGCGGCCACGGTCAGGAGCCGCGTGGATCCGCCCGAACGTCCGGCCGGGGCCACGGAGAACTCGCGTTCCGGGGCCGCCTGCACGCCCTCCCAGTTGTGGTCGACCACGGCGGACATGACGTTGCCCGCCGCGGCGGCGGAGTCCACGGGGGCGTAGGAGCGCCCCGGGTTGCCCGCCGCGACCACGCCGCTGACCAGTTCCAGGGCGGTCGGACGCTCGGACGCCTCCTTGCTGAGCGCACGGGCGGCCAGGTCGGCGAGGGGGCCGGTGAAGCCCTCGCTGTCCGGCTCGCCGCTGATCACCCGGTGCGCGACGGCGGCCGGGTCACCGGTACCGAACGGCGGACGCCCGGTCGCCGCGTAGGTGACCAGGGCGCCCCAGGCGAAGACGTCGTCGGCGGTGCTGGGAGGCGCGCCCCGGTAGTGGTCCGGGCTGATCCAGCCGGGTGAGCCCAGCACGGAGCCCGTACGGGTCAGCGCGGTCTGGTCGATCGCGCGGGCCACGCCGAAGTCCAGGACCCGGGGGCCCTCCGGCGACAGGACGATGTTGGCGGGTTTGAGGTCGCGGTGGGCGATACCGATCTCGTGGATCTGGGCGAGCGCCTCGGCCACGCCGGCGGCCAGGCCGAGTAGCAACCGCTCGTTCAGCGGGCCGTGCTTGCGCATGTAGGCGCTGAGCGTCATCCCCCGCACCAGAGGGGTGACCAGCCACGGGCGCTCGGCCTCGGTGTCCGCGGCCAGCAGCGGCACGGCGCAGGCGCCGCCCACCCTGCGCAGCAGCTCGACCTCGCGCGCGAAGCGGGCACGGAACTCGTGGTCGGCGGAGTACTCGGGGTGGATCAGCTTGACCGCGACCAGCGCACCGCTCTGGTCGTGGGCCGCGTACACCACGCCCATACCGCCGGAGCCCAGACGCCTGAGCAGCCGGTAGGGGCCGATGCGCGTGGGATCGCTGGAGGTCAGGTCGGTGGCGGTCGCGGGGAGGGTGACGGCCGAGGGGTGCGTACTCACGATCGGTTCACAGATCTCGTTCGGGATGGAGTGGGCGGAGGAGCACGGATCCCTCTCACGGGACTGGGGAGAAGGGGGAGAACTGGGGGATATCCGGATCCTAGTGGGTTTCGGCCCGACCGCCCCGGGGAGAGGCGGTCGGAACCGGTCATGGCAGCGGCACCCTCACCTGCTGGATACGGCCGTCACCCAGGTGGAGGTAGGCGGTGCCGGGGGTGAGGCGGGGGCTGGACACGCCCTTGGGCAGGCGCATGCCCAGGACCTCGCCGTCGCTCTGGGCCTGCGGGGAGAGCAGGGCACCCACGCGGTTGCGCTTGAGGTGGACGTGCCACCCGTTGAAGCCGCCCTGGAGGGCCTCGTTGGTACCCGCGGCGACGATGCCCCATCCCGCGCCGACCATGCCGCGGGCGATCCGGGTGAACTCCTTGCCGAGGTCGCTCTGGAGGAGGAGCTCGGCGTCATCGATCATCACCACGGCGGTCTCGCCCTGGAACCGGCCGAGCACCTCGTGCAGCTGGGAGAGCTTCGGCTCGGCGGCGTCCAGGACCGCCTGCACGCCCGGGTGCGTCCCCAGGTCGGCCAGGCGCGAACTGCGCGGGGTGACCAGCAGCAGCTCGGTGCCGCCCTCCAACAGGGACCTGGCCATCACGGAGAGCATGCTGGAACGCCCGGACTGGGGCGGCCCGCTCACCAGGAACGTGGGGATGCGCGACAGGTCCGCGCTGATCGCCGTCAGCTCGTTGCCGCCCACGCCCACCAGCGGGCGCAGCGGACGGGCGGGCTCGGCCCGGTAGCGCGCCATGTCGTTGTAGGCGAGCTGGTCGGGCAGGACGTCCACCCGGAACGGACGCGACCCGATCCGCTCCTGCGGGCGCCGGGACACGAAGTCGGCGATGCGGCCCAGCTCGGCGCCCTGCACCGAGCCCTGCGGGTTGCGGTTCAGCAGCGCCAGCTGCACCTCCATGGCGTCCCCCGCGCGGAAGGCCCGGCCGTCGGGGATCTCCTCCGGCAGCGAGCGGGCGTTGAGCCCCGCCGCGCCGTAGTCGCCGTTGTCGTTGCAGCGCAGCACCAGCAGGTCCTCGGTGGTGGAGGAGTACTTGGTACGGGTCAGCACGCGGTCGCCGGTCGCCACGACGTGCAGGCCCACACCGGCGCCGTCGCGCATGAGGGTGGTGACGTCCTCCACCAGCGCGCCGTAGTTGTACTCGCCGAAGGCCTGCTCGAAGGAGTCCAGGCGGTCGACGAACAGCACCACGTGGGCGGGACGCTCGTCCGGGGGCAGCGAGGTGCGCAGTTCCTCCAGGTCGGCGCAGCCGTGCGAGGCCAGCAGCTTCTGCCTCCGGTCCAGCTCCTCGCCGAGCAGCCCCAGCAGGCGCACGACGCGCTCGCCCTGGGTGCGCTGGGCCACCGCGCCGCAGTGCGGGAGCTGTTCCAGCGGCAGCAGGGCGCCGTTGCCGCAGTCCAGGGCGTACATGTGCACGTCACCGGGGTGGTGGGCCAGGGCCAGGGAGGCGGCGATGGTGCGCAGCGCCTGGGAGCGGCCGGTGCGGCCCGCGCCCATGATGTGCAGGTGTCCCGTCTTCGCCAGGTCCAGCACGTACGGGAACTGGCGCTGCTGGGCGGGTACGTCGACCAGTCCGATCGGTGCGGGCTGGACCTTTCCGTGCACGGCCTGCGGGGAGCGGCCCCGGAGCAGGTCGGACAGGGTGAGCGCGGTGGGCAGCGCGGGCAGCCACGGGCTGGGTTGGCGGCGGGAACCCGAACGCTCGGTGGCCTCCTTGATCGCGGCGACCAGGACGGTCAGGTCGGTGACCTCCACGTCGCCGGTCTCGGCGGAGCCCTGCGGCGCCGAGGGGGCGGGCAGGGCCAGGTCCGACCACTTCACGGGGTGCGCGACCGGGTCGGAGGCGTTGGCCGCGGCCACGATCCGGCGCCCGCCCACCCGGCCGGACTGGAAGGGCAGCAGGGAGGCGTGGCCCAGGCGCGCGTAGGCGCGTCCGGGGGTGTCGATGCCGATGTGCGCGGACTCGGAGGCGTCGATGACGTCGCGGCTCTCGGCCTCGTCTGTCATCCGCAGGGCGATGCGCAGGTTGGTGTTGGCGCGGATGTCGTTGGTGACCACGCCGCCGGGGCGCTGGGTGGCCAGTACCAGGTGGATGCCGAGTGAGCGGCCCCGCTGGGCGATGTTGACCAGGCCCTTGACGAAGTCGGGGAGTTCGCGGGCCATGGACGCGAACTCGTCGATGACCAGCATCAGGCGGGGCATCCGCGGCATGCGCGGGTCGCGGTCCAGCAGTTCCAGGTAGTCCTCGATGTCCTTGGCCCCGGCCTTGGCGAGGATGTGCTCACGGCGGTGCAGCTCGGCGCCCAACGACACCAGGGCCCGGCTCACCAGGTGGGTGTCCAGGTCGGTGACCATGCCGACGGTGTGCGGCAGGTCCACGCAGTCCTTGAACGCGCTGCCGCCCTTGTAGTCGACGAGCACGAACGACATGGACTCGGGGGCGTTGACCGCCGCGAGGGAGGCCACGAGGGTCTGGAGCAGCTCGGACTTGCCGGAACCGGTGGTACCGGCGATGAGGGCGTGCGGACCGTCCCGGCGGACGTCCACCGAGAACGCCCCGTCCAGGCCCACGCCGAGTGTGGCGACCGTGCTGCGGCCCCCGGAGGCCCAGTGGGCGGCGATGGCATCGCCGTTGGGCGGCTCCAGGCCGATGACGTCGAGCAGGCGGGCGCTGCGCGGGAGGGANNCTCTCACCGACGCTGCTGTCGCGCATGGGCGCCAGGGCGCGGCCCAGCCGGTCGGCCCAGGCCGCCGAGGGGACGTCGGCGCGCACGTCCTCGACGTTGTCGTAGGAGGTGCGGCGCAGGCGCATGCCCTGCGGGGTGATGCTGACCACGGCCTGGCACTCCTCGGGGAGCAGGCGCTCCTCGGCGTCCAGGCACAGGACGTAGATGCCGACCTCGGGGCCCTCCCGCAGCAGCTGGACCACGCCGGGCAGGGAGCGGATGCGCCGGGCGCCGTCCAGCACCACCACGACCGCGGGCTGGTCGGCGAGGTCGCGGCGGGCCTGCTGGCGCGCCTCCATGAGCATGAGCAGTTCGGAGACGCGGCGGGCGCAGGTGGTGGCGTCGATGCCGATGCGGCCGAGTGAGAACTGGGGGCGGTCGCCGCGCAGGTGGGGCAGGTAGCGGGTCCAGCGCCAGCGGTTGTGGTCGCCCTCCATGGACAGCAGGTACAGGTGCAGTTCGGCGGGGCTGTGCAGGGCGGCGAGCTGGGCGATCAGCCAGCGTTCCAGGGCCTCGGCGCCCTCGCCCCTCCCGGCCACGCCCACGACCCCGTTGTCCCTGACCGACACGCTCACCGGAACGTCGCGCATGTCCCAGGTGACGTCCCTGCGGTGCTCGTCCTTGGTGGGGTCGCTCAGGACCACCTGCGAGGGGATGCTGCCGGTGCCCACGCGCAGCTGGGTGAAGTCCTCGTCGATCTGTCGGCGTTCCCACAGCCGGGCGCGCGGTCCGGTGGCCAGCAGCAGGACGGCGGCGGGGTCGGGGCAGGTGTCGCGGAGCTTGCGCTGTTCGGCGACGAGGGCGTCGCGGGCGTCACGGGTGACGCGCTCCGTCTTCTCCTCGAACTCGGCGAGCTGGGTCTCGTAGCGGGCCTTGGTGGTGCGGCGCTGCATGATCTGCATGAACAGCACCGAGACGGGGGCGAGCAGACCGATGAGGAGGTAGTGGGGCCGGTTCATGATGAGCGCGCTGCCGACCGCCATGGTGATCGGCATGAGGATCATGAGGATCATCTGGACGATGGGCTTGTCCGGCGGCTCGGGCGGACTGGGCAGCTTGAACTTGGTCCTGGTGGGCGCCGGATGCAGTCGGGGCGGCCGGTTGTAGTCCAGTCCGGTGCCGTCCTCGGAGTGGACCACGGACGCGTCGGGGCGGTGGTTGGGCCACACCTCGAAGAGGGTTCCGCCCAGGGTGAGCTGCTCGCCCTGCGGCCAGACGGTGTCGGGCCCGACCTCGTCGCCCTCCAGGGCGCAGCCCCGTCCGCCGCTCGTGTTCAGGATGGTGACGGTTCCGTCCGGGGCGACCCGGATCCGCGCCCAGTAACCGTCGGAGTCCACGACGAGCACGGCCACCTCGTCGTCCCCGATGACGTAGTCGCCGGGGTCGAGGCGGGCCACGCGTCCGGCGTCGGGGCCGGAGACCACACGGACCTCCACCACACCGGGCGGTTCGCCCTTGACCGGCGCGGGTCCGCCCACACCGACGAGCGAGCCGTCCAGGAAACCCGCGTCGGCCAGGGAGGAGGACGGGTCCACGACCTGGTCGCCCAGGTACAGCGGCACCTCCTGGCCCGGTGCCCGGGGCAGGGTGCGCACCATCGGGTCGACGACCTCGGCGAGCTGACGCACCGTGGAACTGGGGTCGGCGTCGACGAGGACGTCCAGGCGCAGGGCCGAGGACGCCACGGGGCCGGTGCCGCCCGGGCCGTCCACGGCCGGACCGGTGGCTGGGGTCGCTGTGAAGAGGAGGCGCACGGTGGGACTGCTTCCGGGTTCGTCGGGCAAAGGCGCGGGGCGTCCCGCCCGGACGCGTCATGGCCGGGCGGGACTGCGGGCGGCGCGGATCAGCCGCCGCTCAGGCCCTCGCCCAGCTTCTGGTCGGTGTCGCTGAAGGTGTCGCCGACGGTCTTGACGTACTTGGCGATGCCCTCGAGCCCCTTGTTGACGCTCTCGAAGCCGCTGTTGAACTCCTCGAAGAACGGACGGAAGTGCTTCTCCGCGGCCGGGGTGCTGTAGCCGTCGGAGATCAGGCCGTCGACCCTGGACTTGATGGCGGCCATACGCTCCTGGAACTCGGTGAAGTCCGACATGAGCGAGCTGGACGTTTCCTCCGTGCGGTCGGAGTCGACGTTGAACTGCGGCATGTGCTTGTCTCCTGGAAGTCGGCGCCGGAGCCGCGCCCGTCGACGTGCTGACGGACGCCGCGGCCGGCTTGTCGATATTCATACAGGGGTGCCCCCGTTTTCAACACGCGGGTGTCGTCGGAGGCACCGGTCCGCCCGGAGCGGCGGTGTCTTCGGGCCTTCGTCCCGGTCCGCGGTCAACCGCCGGAGGGGGCGGATCCCGGCGGCAGGTACTCGCGCCGCCAGAACCACGCGGTTCCGGTGATCGCGTCGAACAGATCGAGGACGTCGGCGGTCTGGTCCACGTTGGGGCTCGAACAGCTCACCAGGATCCGCTTGTCCACGCCGGGGGCGCGGAAGGCCGTGTGCATCGCGACGGTACGCACGGTGGCGATGTCGCCGACATCGTAGTCGGCCACCCCGTAGATCCGTCCACAGAGGTCGGCGCCCGACTCCGGAAGGCTGACCACGGTCTTCTCCAGCCACGCTCCGGGGCGGTCGGTGGCCGCCGAGGTGTACACGTGCTCGACCAGCTTGAGGGGGTCCATGTCCTGTCCGGGCGGGGCCGTGAAGGCGAACACGCACATGTTGGCCAGGAGGAAGCCGTCGTCGTACTCCTCCATGACACCCGCCGCCGACAGCAGTCCCGAGTCCGTCGTGTCCCTCAGGGAGGTCGTCATGTCCGCGAACACGTCGTTGAGCACGTCCATCTCCGCCGACCGCTCCCCGAACCGCGCGGCGGCCTGCGCCCGCATGTCCGCCAGTGCGTCACCGGACAGGTCGTACCGCGTCCAGTTGTCGGGCACGCGGACGTCGAAGCCGATCTCCTCGCCCGGGAGGTCCTCCTCGAACAGATAGGGCACCGTGTTCCTCCTCCGATCTCCCGCGCGCGGGCCGGATCGTGTGGTCGATGTGTCGGGCCGGGTGGGTCGCCCGAATACGTCGCCGGGGGTGGCTGGGGTGCTCCGGCCCCGGACGGTCCCGTCCTCACGGCGAGGTTCGACGACCGGGGTGCGCCGGGGGCACGAGAGGCGTCCCGGCGAACGGGGCGGGCCGGTGACCCCCTTCGGTCACCGCGCTAGACCTGGACGTTCGGCGGGGGGCCGGACCCCTCGTCGCCCTTGAGCTCGTTGCCCAGGTCCTCGTCCACCTTGTGGAAGCTCTCGATGACGGGGTCGATGGCCTCCTTGAGCTTGCCCATGTCGTTGGCCATCCGGTCGAAGACCTCGCGGCTGTCGTCGACGTAGTTCCGGGCCTCGTCGACCAGCCGGGAGGGTCCGAGGTCGTCCAGGTACCGGGCCGGGTCGGAGTGCTCACCCTCGAACCGGGTCCTGATGGTGTTGAGGGCGGTACTGATGTCCCCCAGTTCGTCGGTGTTGATCACGACGTGGGTACGTGGTCCGGCCATGGCGTTCCTCCTTCACTGGGTGTTGTCACACGGTATGCGGGGGTCGTGACCCTACGGGTTCTTCGCGGCCTCGATCCGCGCCTTGAGGTCCCTCTCCATGGCCTCGATCCTCTCCTGTCCGGACAGGTGCTCGTAGTCGGCCAGGAACTCCGGGGGCAGCTGGCCGGGCGGGGGAAGGCGCCCCTCCTCCAGGTGCTTGAGAGCGTCCTCCTGCTGGGCCAGTTCGTGGGCCTCGGGGTCGAACTCCTGGAGGAAGCCGTCCTTGAGGTCGTTGGCCATCTGCGCGCCACCGGTCTTCATCAGCGTGCGGGAGAGGAGCTGGCCCGCGCCGCCCTCGGGCACGCCCTGCTGACCGATCAGCCTGCCCTCGCCCATGGCCTGGTAGCCGTTGCCGACGAAGGTGCTGAGGTGGGTGGCCAGGGTCGTGACGTCGAGGTCCTTGCCCTGCATGAGGTCGAGGGCCAGGCCGCCCAGGGCGTTGAACGCGACCGCCCGCAGCTCCGTGAAGGCCGACGTCCACGACATGTCCCTGCGGAAGGCCCCGAGCTCCTGACTGGCGCGGTCGATCGCGCCCTGGTCGCCGGACTCCCGGGCGGTCCGCAGGTCCCTGGACAGGTCGGCCAGGTCGGTCTTGTGCCCCCAGTGCCCGGACGTGAGGTTGCCGTCGGCGCTGAGCTGGTGCGACTCCTCTCCCCGCACCCGGTAGTTGCGCGTGTTGGTCCGACCGTCGAAGTCCACGCCCACGCCCCAGCTCTCGTTCTCCGCACCGCCGGTGCGGTTGATCCGGGACTCCACCGCGCCGTCGTCACCGATGTGGGTGCGCGTGGTGTCCACGACGCCGCCGTCCTCCCGCCGCCCGTGGATCTCCAGGGTCCTGTTGCCGCTCTCGCGCACGGTGGTCTGCGCTCCGTCACGGTCGACCCGCGTGGTGGGAAGGCCGTTGCGGTTGAAGTCGACGGTCTCACCGCCGCTCCGGTAGGTCACGCCGCCGTCCGGACGCAGGACGACGCTCGTGCCGTCTCGTCCGGTGACGCGGACCTCGCCGTCGGGTTCGACGCGGACGCGGTTGTCGCCCTGTTGGACGACCCGGGGCCCGTCGGCGTCGGGGGTCAACGGCTGCCCGTCGGGACCGGTGAGGCCGCCGTCGGCGTCCCTGCGCACGAGGGTGTCCGGGCCGTCCGCGACGTGGACGGCACCGTCGCGTCCGGGACCCCTGGTCAGGCTGGGACCGGAACCGCGGGGCTCAACGGTGTGGTTGCGCTCGCCGACGGACCCCGTGCCGGAGACACGCAGGCGCTCCCCCTCGACGGTGGTCTCTCCGTCGTCCCTGCGGGTGACGGTCGGGGCCCCCTCGCTGACGCGGACCTCGGTGTCGCGTCCCCCGTGCGTGCCGTTGCTCTGCGTGGCGGAGAAGCCGTGCGGGCTCGTGACACCGCTCTCCCCCGTGGAGGGGTCGCGGGTCATCGTCGGCCCGTTCACCACCGGCGCGGAGGCGTGCCGCTGGTAACTGTTCTCGACCGTGTAGGCGTTCCCGTCCCGGGTCACCCTGGGCTCGGTCTGGTTGACCGGTCGGGGAGCGTCGGACCCCCGCTCCTGCCTGGTGGGCCCGTCCGCGCCGAACGACTGGCTCACACCGTCGCGGTCGACGTGCAGGTGGCCGTCCGCGTCGCTCCGGCCGTGACGGATCCGGACGGCGTCCGGATCGTCGGCACCGCCCCGCCGGTAGGTCGCTCCCGAGTCGTCGGCGGTGACCGTCCGACCGGATCCCTCGACGGTGAAGCCGTCGGGCCTGGCGGT
Organism: Nocardiopsis halotolerans DSM 44410; assembly: GCF_000341065.1. Taxonomy (GTDB): domain Bacteria; phylum Actinomycetota; class Actinomycetes; order Streptosporangiales; family Streptosporangiaceae; genus Nocardiopsis; species Nocardiopsis halotolerans. Next base: position 15,096 of record NZ_ANAX01000053.1, read on the forward strand.
GACGGTGCCGTTCTCGCCGTCGGAGACGGCACGGCCGTCGGAGTGCAGGGTCTGGTGCCCCACGTCGATGTCGTTGACGTCGACCCTGGACGGTCGCCCGTTCTCGTCGAAGCCGATCCGGTGGGTCTGCCCCTCGGGGGAGGTGACCCGGATCCCGTCCGGCTGGATCAGCGCGTTCGGTCCGCCGTCACCCCCGTCGACGCGCACCCCGCTCCGGGTGTCGCCGATCGTGGTACCCGACCGGTCGGTCACGGTGGTGCGGCCCGCTCCGGTCTGGTGGCCGCTGATGCCGTCTCCCGCCGTGAAGGAGACGTCGTCGCCGCGCCCGCCGGGCATGCGCGAGGACAGCCCGGTCTGGGGACGGGACGTGATCCGGTGGTCCGGGCCGGTGCCGCCGTGGACCTCGCGTCCGGGGCCGGAGCCGACCGACCAGCCGTCGGCGGCGGTGCCGTCGCGCACCTCGGTGCGCTCCCCCGACACGGTCACGTTGCGCTGACCGTCGGTCAGGGTCACGTCGTCACCGCCGCGTGTGACGTCCATACGTCCGGCGTCGCCGTGGCTGACGGTGACGCCGTCCGTCACACGGACGGTTCCCGTGCCCGCCGAGTGCTCGGCGACGGTGCCGCCCCCGGCCGCGTCGTCCGTGGTCCGCGCGGTCCCGTCCGGGGAGACGCTGGTGTCCAGTCCGCCGCCGCGCACGGTGTGCGTACCGTCGGGGGAGCGGACGGAGGAGTACCCGTTGGGAGCGCTGGCCTCGACACCGTCGCGGCCGGAGCCGACCCGGTGCCCGCCCGCCTCCATGCGCACGCCGCCGTCACGGGTGTGCGTGACGCTCAGCGACTCGCCCCGCGTGTTCGGGGGCGCCGTGAGGGTCACGTCCCCGCCGTTCGCGTGCAGGGTCATGCCCTCACCGGTGCGGACGGGCAGTCCCGCGCCGGGGGCGACCGTGGTTCCGTCCCGCGAGGTGAACACCGGCTGCCCGGTGGCCGGGTCGGTCCGCAGCGGCGGCGTGGGCGTCTGGCCGCCCGAGGGAACCGGTGTGCCGTCGGCCGTGTAGTCCCGGCGTCCGCCCTGGCCGTCCGAGACGGAGAGCGAGCCGTCCGGGTTGCGGACGAAGTCCGGCCCCCGGACCGTGCCGTCCGGGGAGACGGTGACCGAGCCCGAGACCAGGTCGCCGTCGGCGGTCCGGTGGGCGGTCGCGCCCGTCGCGTCGTGCCGGTAGGCGGCGGTGCCGTCCGGGGCGACCGTGGCGTTCGCGCCCGCCGCCGTGGCACTCCCCTCACCGGAGGCCGACAGGTCGAGCCTGACGGAGTCCTCGGGCCGCCCGCCGCCGTCCCGCCCGGTGCTGACACCGGCGCCCGTCGCCGTGACGTCGGAGCCGCCGTCCGACGCCCGTACGGTGCCCGTGTCCGCCCGGTAGTCGTGCCCGGCCCCGGACCCCGTGGAGACGGTGTGCCCCTGGCCGTCCACTGACGCCGTACGCCCCGTGTCGGGGTCGCGGACGACACTCGGCCCGGCCCCGTCCGGGGACAGGACGACCTGGGGTCCGTCCGTGCCGACCCTGAGCTGGGTCGGGTCGGCGCCCCGAGCGGAGACGGCCACGGGCTCGCCCGCGTCGCGGGGCGTCCTGACGTCGAGCCCGCCGCTGGCGATGTCGGTCCCGCTGGCGTCCCGGGTGACGGTCGTGCCACCCGCGCCGTCCGGAACGGTGATCTGCCCGTCGCGGTAGGAGGCGCCCGGGGTGCCGTCCGGGTTGGTCAGGTCCAGGCCGTTGGCGCGGCCCGACTCGCCGCGCGGCACGGTGACACCGCCGCCGGAGTCGTTCACCTGGAGCGTGGTGGCGTCGGTGCGCACGTTGGTGTCACCGCCGACCACCGCCTCGCCCGAACTCCGGACGTCGAGGGTGAGGCCCGGGTTCTCCGGGTCGCCGGAGGGCGCCGTGTAGAGGACGGAGGGCTCGGCGGCCTGGGAGCGGTCGAACCGGATCTCACCGAAGTCCCCCGTGCTGACGCTGGCGTCCCCGGAGACGATGGTGGTGACCGGGTTCTCGCCCGAGGTCAGCGAGGTACTTCCGGCGTTCGGTTCGGTGTCCACCTGGAAGTGCGCCACCGAACCGGGCTCCCCGCCGGTGACGGAGGCCGAGGAGAGCCCTCCGGACGGGTCCACCGTGGTGGACATCCGCGTGCCGTCGGCCGCCGTGGTGTCCAGTGTCGTTCCGGAGGACGGATCGGTGGTGACCGTCGTGACACCCTCCGGCGTGGTGACCCTGGACGGCCCGTCGGAGGAGAAGTCGGTGTCCACGCCCGCGAGGCTGCCCTGGGAGGGATCGGCGCCGGGTGTGTTGACGCCCAGTGGCGGCACCCCGTTCTCGCCGGTACCCACGAGGGGGCCCGAGCCGATCAGGTTGTGGTCGTTGGCGACGTTGAAGCCGCTGCCGAGGACGTTGGTCGCGAAGCCCGTCAGGAGTTCCTGGCCCAGGTCGATGTCGTTGCCCGCGGCCGCGTTGACGGCGACGGACCCCGCCGTTCCGATGGCCGTGTCGCGGGTGACCTGGAGTGCCGTGTCGACGGCGAGGCTGGTCTTGGGCCCGACGAAGGTCCCCTCCCGGATCGAGCGCATGGTGTTGCCGGTCCGGTTGACGACGTTGGTGACCGTGGTCCCCGCCCGGCTGGTGCGCAGGGTGTGGGCCCCGTTGCGCAGCGAGGTCGTGCTCAGTCCGGGAACACGGTTGGCGACGCGGGTGGCGCCCCGGCCCATCGCGCCCAACGCGACACGGCCGCCGCGCAGCGCGACCGCGCCGGGGACGACGGAGAGGACGTCGAGCCCCAGCGTGACGAAGGTCTCCAGGTTGAAGCCGAGCTTGCCGTCCCGGTGGAGCTGGGTGGCGCTGACCAGGAGGGAGAACACCCCCAGGGCGATCGCGAAGCCGATTCCCGGGATGAAGATCGCCGCGATACCCGCGACGATCATGGCGACGGCGTAGACGAGCGGATTCTCCTCGATCCACTCGACGACCTCGTTCCAGAAGTCCCAGAGCTTGCGCCCGAACCCGCGCTGGGCCTCGTCCAGGGCGTTGACCGCCTTGTCGACCGCCGTCTCCATGTCCCCGAGGACGGCGTTCAGGTCGCTGACGTAGCCGTGCTTGGGCGCGGCGTCGTCCTTGTCCCAGTCCTCCTTGTCCTCCAGGGCGTCGTAGGCCGCGGCCGCGTTCTCCACCACGGTCAGGCTGCGGGTGCGCACGTCCTCCAGGGCGGTCTCCCAGTCGCGGAACGCGGCGTGGGCCTTGCCGTAGGAGTCGCTGGCCTCGTCCAGCAGCTTGGGCAGCTGGTTGACCAGTTCCTTGAGGGCGTCGATGGTCGCGCCCTTGCCGAGGTCGCCCCGGTCCAGCTTGCGGATGTCGTTCGCCGCTTCGTGTGCCGCGTCGCTGACGGTGTCGTAGTACGTCTTGAGGCCGGCCGCGGACGTGCTGTCCCAGGGGATGGGGTCACTGGCGTGGTCGAGAAGGTCCCACCGCTTGTGGCGATGATTCGTCACGTCCGCCCCACTCGCTTTCCGTGTCCTCGTCCACGCTCCGGCCCGTCCCCGCCCACAGGTGGTCTCCTGGCCGCGCGGGGCTCTAGGGTGCACTGTGGACCCGACATACTAGGCCGGCGCACCCACGGGAGAACAGATGCCCTGGTGACTGGAGAGGTTCGGGGCGACCGGGTGACGTTTCGGTATACGAGATCCCGGGACCGTGCACAGCGACGAGATGACACAGGATGACGCAGCGGGAGAACGCGTGACTCAGGCAGGAGTGGTGTGGGCCGCGTCGGTGCGGCGCATGTTGGCCGCGGCGGTCCTGGCCACCTGGTGCGCCGCGTTCGCGGCACCGGCCGCCGCGGACACGACGGGGTCGGACACCGGGACGGGCTACGAGATCTGCCCGACGGTGTACTACTACGTGGTCCCCGAGGGTTCCCCCGGCCTGGAGAGCATCGCCGACCTCGTCCTGGGTGACCCCGAGCGCGCCGACGAGATCTACGAGTACAACGCCGGCCGTACCCAGGCCGACGGCGGCGCTCTGGGCGAGGACCGCGAGGTACGGCCCGGTTGGCGCCTGGTGGTGCCCTTCGACGCGGGCGGCGAGGGCGTCTACGAGGGCCCCGACCCGCTGTGCGTGGTCGCGGTCGAGGAGGCCAACGCGCTGGGGGTCGCCCCGCCCTCACCGCCTCCGCCCCCGCCCGCGTACACGCCGCCGCCAGAGGAACCGACGGCGGAGGCCTCGCCCTCCTCCACCGAGGAGGAGCCGAGCATCGACCCGCGCGTCCTCGCGGCGGGCGCGGCGGGCCTGGTCGTACTGACCCTCGTCACCCTGTTCTGGCAGCCGATCGGGCGGGCCGTCACCTGGCCTTTCCGTAGGATCGCCGCGGCCAGGGCGAACCGGCCGAAGAAGCGGCGTACCGCGCGCCCCGGTGTCGCGGCGCGGCGGCGCCGGGAGGCGACGGACCTGATCGACTCCGATCCCGACGCCGCGAAACGTGCGGGAACGGCGCACGCGGAGCTGATCAGCGCGCCCTCGGACGTGCCCGCACGGCCCGTGGCGCTGCTGACCACGCGTTCGGAGACGACCGCCGTGGTGCCCGCGGGCGCGACCCCGCCGGCCTCCTCCTGGCGGGTCGTGGACACGACCACCTGGCGGTACGGCAGCGGCCGGTCGTCGGCACCGGTGAACTTCGGGACGTCCGTGCACACGATGGTGGGAACCGCGCTGCGGGGCGTGCTGGTGTGCCTGGGCCGCAAGGAGGACACCGACGCCCTGGTGCACGTGGACTTCACCCGTATGCGCGGGCTGCTGGCCGTGGACGGGGATCCGAAGGTGGCCTCCGACACGGTGCGCGTGGTCGCCGACGGGCTGCACGCGGCGGGTCTGTCGGTGCGGGTGCTCAAGCAGGGGCGCCCCCTGCACTCGCTGGTTCCCGACACGACCCCGGTGGTGGCGGCGCCGGACCCGATCCACGGACTGGACCCGGGTTCGGAGACGCCGACGGTGGTGGTCGTCCCGCGCCCGCTGGGCCAGGCCGACGAGCACGTGCTGACGAGCCTGCCGCCGGGGATGATCGTGGTCGCCATGGGCGCGTCACACAGCGCGCGCTGGCAGTGGGAGGCCTTCGACGACGGCACGGTGGACACCGGCGCGCTGGGGATCGACGTCGTCGTGCGGATGCCCGGGCGCAGGGGCTGAGACCGGGGACGGTCGGCGCGGCCGGGGTCGGGCCCGGCCCCGGGGTCCGCGCGGGGGCCAACGGCCTCGTCACGAGGGGACGTGGCGCCCGCGCGAAGGCCGATCTCCCGGTGGTCGCTGGTCAGTGGGTCAGCTGGCCTCGTCGCCGGGTGGCGCGTCGGCCTCCCCCTCCGTGGGCTCCCCGCTTCCGCCGTCCGTCGGCTCCTCCGGCAGGGGTCCGTAGACGAACCGCTGGCGGTCGTGGACGAGGATGGCGTGCCCGCTGTCGGTGACCGCCTCCACGTACACCGGCAGCTCGTCCTCGACCACGTCCATCGTGAGGGCGTCGAGCACCGTCTGCCCGGCACCGCCGCTGGTGCGGGAGTCGCCGTAGACGAGTCCGTCGAAGGCGAAGGCCGGGGATACCGTCCCGGCGTCCTCGCCCAGGCCCCACAGGACCTCCCCGGCGGCCAGGTCGATCGCCACCACCGGCGCCGCACCGCTCGCCTGGGGCAGCAGGAGGGTTCCGGTGTCGTCGTCGTGGAGGCTCCCCGCGACCTCCGTGGCGTCGAAGGCACCGGAGACCGGGTTCGTGCCCGGCTCCTCCAGGGTCCACAGGAGGTCTCCGGTGTCGGGGTCGTGCGCGGAGAGGGTCGAGCGCGCCTCCGGCTGGGCCCAGCGCAGCAGCAGGAGTTCCTCGCCGCCGGCAGCGTCCTCGCCGGTCGCGTCCTCCTCGGCGTCCCCGCCGCCGGTGCTCTCGTCCCCGGGTTCGGGCAGCGCGTAGAAGCCGAGCACCTGCGGTGCGGTGACCGGTGCGGAGGTGGGCAGACCGAGTTCCTCGTCCTCACCGTCGACCGTCCACAGCTCCTCGCCCGCGGTGCCGTCCCCGACGGAGTGGGCGTTGAGGACGGGACCGCCGGTGGCGAGCAGGACCAGGTCGTTCCGCACGGCCACGGGTACGCCCAGGGCGGGATCCTCCGTGTCGGATTCCTCGCCGTCCCCGGTGCTCGGGCTCTCCTCCGGGCTCTCCTCCGGGGCCTCTGCCTCGTCCGGGGCCTGGAACCCGTAGTCCCACAGTGCGTCGCCGTCGGCGTCCAGCAGGGAGAACGTCCCGTACGGCTCCGCGGCGGTCCACCCCTCGGGGCGGCGCACCGCGAGACCGTCGAGGTAGGTGTCGCCCTCCCTCTCCGGCTCCCACAGGCGTTCGCCGTGGGCGTCCAGGACGAAGGGGGAGCCGTCGGCACCGGCCATGAGCAGGACGCGGTCGCCGTCGCGGTCGGTGCCGAACCCGTCGAAACGCGCCTCGCCCTCCCAGAGGGTCGCGCCGGTGGCGGCGTCGTGCAGCAGGTGGCGGTCCCCGCTGCCGGAGCTGATGAGGAAGGCGTCGCCGACCGGGCTGATCCGCACACCGGCGGGATCGTCGAGGATCTCGTGAACGTCGGCGGTGTCGCCGTGCAGGTACCGCAGCACCTCCCCCTCGATCCCGGGCGGCGCCTCCCCACCGAACGCGGTGGGAACGGGGGCGGGCCCCTCCTCCGGCGGGGGCGCGGGGGGCTCGGGGTCACCGGTGCAGGCGGCGACCAGCAGCACCGCGAGGCCACAGGTGAGGACCTGTGGCACCCGTGAGCCGCGCATGGCTGTCCTCTCCCCACGAACGATGACGTTTACGGCAAATCCTAAGCCGACCCGTGACGGGCCCACACACGGACCGTGGGACGTGACCGCCGCGTGACTCCGCGCGTGCTCAGGGCTCCACCTCGACGATCGTGGTGCCCCGCGTCTCGTACTCCGCCCTCCCGCCGGTCAGCTCGGACAGGCGGACGCCGAACCCGGGCAGGTCGGCCTCCGGCAGGGCCACCTCGATGCGGACCCGGTCCGTGTAGGCGACGTCGCGCACGATCAGGGAGGAGTCGCGCAGGTCGCTCTCCAGGCGTCCGCCGAGCACGTAGTCGGCGAACACGTCCACGACGAGGAGTTCACGGCGTTCCAGGACGCCGATCTCGTCGACGGCCGCGGACACCGCGTTCCCGTAGGCGCGGATCAGCCCGCCCGCGCCGAGCTTGACGCCGCCGAAGTAGCGGGTGACCACGGCGACGGTTCCGGTGAGCTCCCGGTGCCGCAGCACCTCCAGCATGGGGAGCCCGGCGGTCCCTCCGGGCTCGCCGTCGTCGCTGGAGCGCTGGATGTCGCCCCGGTCACCGAGCACGTAGGCGGTGCAGTTGTGGTTGGCGTTCCAGTGCGTCCTGCGGCGCTCGGCGATGAAGGCGCGGGCGGCGTCCTCGCTGTCCACCCTCGCCAGGGCACAGAGGAAGCGGGACTTCCTGATCTCCAGCCCGTGCTCTCCGTCACGTCTGATCGTTCGCATGTCGCCTGTTCGGCAGGGGTCGTCGGTCGCCCACCAGTGTCCCACTCCGGGGTTCGGGCACGGCCACCGGTCCGCGTCGCGGAGCGGAGCCCGCACGGGGCGGGCGGTGACGGGGCGCGCGGACAATGGGGGCATGGACGACTCCTCGATCGACGCGGCGCGGACCCTGGGCGACCCGGTGCGCCGCAGACTGTACGAGTACGTGGCGGCGGCGGGCGGCGAGGTCAGCCGCGGACAGGCCGCCGACGCCCTCGGCCTCCAGCGCACCCTGGCCGCGCACCACCTGGACCGGTTGGCGGACGCGGGCCTTCTGGAGGTGACCCGCCGCAAGGTGAGCGGCCGGGAGGGCCCGGGGTCGGGGCGCCCGGCCAAGCTCTACCGGCGTTCGTCCAGGGACCTGTCGCTGCACCTGCCGCCGAGGGACTACGAACTGGCCGCGCACGTGCTGGCGGAGGCGGTGGAGCGGCACGGGGCCGAGGAGGCCCTGCACGCGGCGGCGCGCGAGGAGGGCCGCCGGATCGGTGCGGAACACCGGGAGGAGGCGCTCCCGGACCTGCTGCGCGCACGGGGCTACGAACCCGAGGGCGGTGGGGGCGTGCCCGGACCCTCCACGCCTCCCGGGGACGGCGGTGCCGAGGCCGGCACCGAGGGCGGTGACGTGCGGCTGCGCAACTGCCCGTTCCACACACTGGCGGAGACCTTCCCGCCGCTCGCCTGCGGGATGAACCTGGAACTGCTGCGCGGGCTGCTGGAGGGGCGCGGCGAGGACGGTGCCCGTGCCCGGATGGACTCCCGTCCGGGGCGGTGCTGCGTGGTGATCTCCAAAAACAATACTCATTGACATAGAAGGCGGGGCGTGGTGTGCTGTGCCACATGAAGACGAGCTCCCCCTCCGCGTACCACCTGGCCCAGGTCAACGTCGGCGTCCTCAGGGCGCCCCTCAGCGATCCCTCCATGGCGGGGTTCAGCACCCGGATCGAGCCCATCAACGCACTGGCGGACGAGGCCCCCGGATTCGTGTGGCGGCTGGTCGGAGAGGGCGAGGAGGACGCCACCGGCCTGCGGCCCTTCGGCGACGCGCTCCTGATCAACTACTCCGTCTGGGAGGACGTGGAGTCGTTGTGGAACTTCACCTACCGCAGCGAGCACCTGGAGCTGCTGCGCGGCCGGAGGGAGTGGTTCGAGCACCTCCGGGAGGCGTATCTGGCCCTGTGGTGGGTTCCCAGCGGTACGATCCCCTCTGTCGAGGAGGCCGGAAGGCGCCTGGACCTACTGCGCGCGAACGGCCCCACCCCCGAGGCCTTCACCCTCAGAACGTCCTTCCCGCCCCCGGCCGATCGCGTCCCGCACACCAGGTGATCATTCTGACACTTTGGGTAGCATTGCGGGCGACCGTCGAGAACACACCGGGAGTTCCGCCATGCGCATCACACCGTTCGCCGCCGGCCTGGCCCTGACCGCGGTCCTCGCCACCGGATGCTCCCAGCCCGCCCCCTCCGAGGAGAACGGCGGCTCCGCGGCCCCCGACTCCTCTCCGCCCCAGCCCACCGCCTCCCCCAGCGTGACCGTGTCGACCTTCCTGCCTCCCGACGAGGCGACGGGCGCCTTCACCTACGACGAGACCGCCGTCCCCCCGGGCGCCACCTCCGACGTGCAGGTGCGCGTCCAGGACGGCCGGACCCACGTGCAGTTCACCGGCACCGGCCTGGCGGCCGACCGCGACTTCGGCGCCCACGTGCACACCCGGCCCTGCGGCGAGGACCCCGCGGACGCGGGCCCTCACTACCAGAACGAGGTCGACCCGGCCGCCGCCGAGGGCGAGCCCTCCACCGACCCCGCGTACGCCAACCCCGAGAACGAGGTCTGGCTGGACTTCACCACCGACGCGGACGGCAACGCCCGCACCAGCGCCATGGTGGACTGGGAGTTCCGTGAGGGCGAGGCCCGGTCACTGGTGCTGCACGAGCGCCACACCAGCACCGAGGAGGGTGAGGCGGGCAGCGCGGGCGACCGCCTGGCCTGCGTCAGCGTGGACTTCTGACGGCCTTCCGGGCCCCTGGGGGCCAGGGGCCCGGATCCGCTCAGTCGGGGACCACCCGGCGCAGGAGGAGCCGCTCACCCAGCGCCCACGAACCGGAGGTCAGCAGGTACAGGCCTCCGGCCAGCGGCACGAACGCGGCCACCACCACGGTCGTGAACTGCATGTAGGTCAGGATTCCCGGGGGCTGGAGCCCACCGGGGTTGGCGGCGGTGTTGGCCCGCATGGTGGGCAGCACGAGGTAGCGGCGGTTGGCCCAGGCCACGAGGGCGATCAGGGCGAGGAGCACGGCGAACACGGGCGCCGCGGACGCGCCGTCGGCGCCGCCCAGCATGGTCGCGCCCAGTTCGACGCCGCCGAGGGTGTGCGTGAGCATCGGCTCCTCGGCGTCCCCCGCTCCGACGAACACCCCGTAGACGGCGATCATGACGGGGATCTGGGCGAGGGAGGGCAGGCATCCGGCCAGCGGCGAGGTCCCCGCCTCGGCGTAGACCCTGCGCTGTTCGGCGACGAGCCTCTCGGGGTTCGCGCGGTGCCTGGTGGTGAGCTTCGCCAGCTGGGGCGCCAGGCGCGCACGGGCCTTCTCCGCGCGGACCTGCATCACGCCGAGGGGGACGAGCAGGAGGCGCACGGCCATGGTCAGGACCACCACGGCGAGTCCGGCGGCCAGGCCCCCGGTGAGGGGTGTGAGCAGTGAGGTCAGGGCGGTGAGGGTGGTCGAGAGCAGGGTCATGGCGGCCGCGATCGGCCCGAAGCTGTACAAGGTGGGATGGCCCTTCGTCCGAGGTCGGGAGGACAGACGTCGGGCCGCTCGGCCGGGGACACGGAGAGCGCGGCGTTCCGGAGCGGGCGCGTGGGGCACGCGTCGCGGAGGGCGCGCGGCACCGGGGCACGCGTCGCGGAAGGCGCACGCGAGGGTGTCGGGGAACGGTCAGCGAGCGGCCGGAAGGGCCGCGCCGGGCGCTCTCGGGCGGGGCCGCCCCGCCGCGTCGGGGTCGCGGAGGGTGAGCACGGGCAGGCGCGCGGACCTGCGGCGCATCGCGTGCGCCGCACCCGTGGCGGTGTCGCCCTCCGTCCCGGGGCTCGTGCCGCGCAGGACGTACCAGGCGACGGCCACCCCGACGGCGGCGAACAGCAGCACCAGGGAGCCGGGGACGGGGAGGAGCTCGGCGGGGACGACGCCCAGCATGAGGAACTCGAAGAACGCGAGGAGCAGGCTCACGACGTCCTCACCTCCCGTTCTCTCCGTCGGAACCGCATCCTACCCGCGCCGGAGCGCTCCTCCAACGGACGGGCGCGTCCGGGTGAGGGCGCTGCTGTGAGCGGACCGGCCGGAGAAATCCGCCGACACTCCGCCGAAGCTCCTCTCGGTTCGCGTGAACCTGTAGCTAAATGACACAGAGTAACCAACTCCGCGCTCGCCAGAAGCCCTCGTGCCCGTGCGAGTCCGGCAGAGAAGGGGAGCTACCGTGCCGATCCGTCCTGCGAACCTCGCCACCATGTCCGCCACCATCGCCGGAGCGATCGCCGGGTTGTCGAGCAGACAGGACCAGGCCTGCCCGGTCCAGGTCACCTTCGAGTCCGGATACCAGCAGACCGTGGAGAACGGCGGCTGCCGCGCCCTGAAGACGGGGCAGGGCGGCGTCACCGCGATCGCCACGGAGGGCAAGGTCAAGTTCGCCCTCTTCGCGGGCACGAGCTGTCAGGGCAGCCGCGCACTGGCCTCCGGGCACGGCTCGGTGAGCTTCGGCGACCCGGTCCTCGCCGGCGCCATCGTCATCGGCTGACCGCCCCGGTCGCGGAGGGCACGGGTACGGAGACGGCGCCGGAAGGCACGGAAACGGCCCTCGGAGGCACGGGGACGGCACCGGGCGGTCACCCCGTCACGGTGCCGCGGATGTCGGCGACGCCCTCGGGCAGGTCCTCCAGGGTGTCCCCGGGCGAGCACAGCACCGCACCGGCGACCGCGTGGCCCAGACGCAGCCGCCGTTCCGGGGAGAGGCCGTCGAGCAGGCCGGACAGGAACCCCGCGGCGAACGCGTCGCCCGCGCCGACCGCCTCGACCACGTCCACCGGCGGAGACGGCACGAACACCGGGCCGTCCTCGTCGAAGCAGGTGGCGCCGTGTTCGGCGTCCTTGACCACCAGCACCGGGACCTCGGGCAGCACGGCGCGCACGTCCTCGGCCGTCGGGGTGCCCCACAGCCGTTCGGCCTCGTCCCGGCCCACGAACACCACGTCCGCGCGGCGTGCGAGGTCGAGAAGCACCGGCGCGGCGGTTCTCGGCCGCCACAGCGCGGGCCGGTGGTTGACGTCGAAGGAGCGCAGCGCCCCGTTCCCGTTCCGCCGGTCCAGCAGGTGTTCCACGAGTGCGGCGGCACGCGCGGACAGCGCCGGGGTGATACCGGACAGGTGGACCACACGGGCACCGAGCGACCAGACCCTGTCGGCGTCGGCGGCCGACAGCGCGGACGCGGCCGAACCGGCGCGGTAGTACAGCACGCCCGCGCCACCGGGTCCGGTGTCCTTGACGTACAGGCCGGTGGGGCGTTCGGGGTCCACCTCCACGCCGCGCACGTCCACGCCCAACCGGGCGACGTCCTCGGTGACGATGCGGCCGAAGGGGTCGTCGCCGACGCGGCTGACCCAGGAGGAGGCGTGTCCCATGCGGGCCAGGGCAACGGCGACGTTGGACTCCGCGCCGCCGGTGCCCACCACCAGCTTCGTTCCGGCGGCGAGCGCCTCGGCGGAGGCCAGCACGGCCATGGTCTCGCCGACGCAGACGACGTCGGTCCCCGTGGTCTCTCTCGTGGGCTCGCCTCCCGTGGGGGCCGGGTGCTCGCTCATCGACGGTTCCTCCGGACGGATCGGCCGGGCAGGCGGTCGGTGCGACGGCCGTCCCGGACGGTGAACTCCCCCGACACGAGGACGTGGTGGATGCCCTCGGGGGCGAGGCGGGGCTCCTCGTAGGTGGCGCGGGCGGCCACGGTGTCGGGGTCCAGGACCACCAGGTCGGCGATCGCGCCGGCCTGGACGATGCCCCGGTCGGTGAGCCCGAGTCTACGCGCGGGCCGCGAGGTGAGGTGGCGGACGCACTCCTCCAGGGTGAGCACGCCGAGTTCACGCACATAGTGGCCGAGGTAGCGGGGGAAGGTGCCCCAGCCGCGCGGGTGCGGTTTGGCTCCGGCGAGGATGCCGTCGCTTCCGGCTGTGTGGGAGCTGTGTCGCATGATGGTGCGGATGTTCTCCTCGTTGCCGACCTGGAGCAGGCAGCCGCTGCGCAACTCGTCGGCCACGAGCAGATCCATGTAGAGGTCGCCGGGTGCGCGTCCGCGCCGCTCGGCGAGGTCGGCGACGGAGGAGCCGACGGCCCAGGACAGGACGGGGTCGGCGACACCGGTGACGACGATGGCCGACCAGTCCATGGGGACGCCGTGGTTGCCGTCGGTGCCCTCGGTCTCGATCTCGCGCAGGACGCGTGCGCGGGTGGGGGCGTCGCGCAGGCGTTCCAGGGTGGCGGCGGTGCCCCCGGTCTGGACCCAGCTGGGCAGCGGCGCTCCGAGGTGGGTGGCGCTGGCCCGGTAGGGGTAGCTGTCCAGGGTGACGTCGAGGCCGTGGCGGACGGTGGCCTCGTCGATGGCGTCCAGGACCTCGGGGGCGCGTCCGCGGTTCTGCGGAAAGTTGACGTGGCAGTGCGCGAGGTGGAGGGGGACGTGGGCGCGGCGGGCGATCTCCAGACACTCCTGGTACGACTCCACGACCCGGGAACCGTAGTTGCGATGGTGGGGGCAGTAGTAGCCGCCCGCGGCGCGGACGGGTTCGAGGAGGGCGGTGATCTCGTCGTCGGTGGCGTACATGCCGGGTGTGTAGGTCAGTCCGGCGGAGAGGCCGTGCGCGCCGTCCGCCATGCCCTCGGCGACGATCCCGCGCATGCGGTCGAGCTCGGCGGGTGTGGGCGGGCGGTCCTCGTTGCCGAGGACGGCCATGCGGACGTTGCCCTGGGGAACGAGGCAGGCGGCGTTGACGGGCGCGCCCGCGTCGATCCGGTCGAGGTACCCGCCGACGCCGCGCCAGGAGTGGTCGAGGTCGGGGAGGCCGTTCCATCCGGCGAGCTGGGAGCGGAGTTCCCCGGCCGTGTCGTCGGTGACCGGGGCGTAGCCGAGTCCGTCCTGTCCGAGGACCTCCAGTGTGACGCCCTGGAGGGTCTTGGCCTCGTGCGCCGGATCGGCGAGGACGGCCAGGTCCGAGTGGGAGTGCATGTCGATGAAGCCGGGGGCGACCACGAGCCCGTCCACGTCGACGACGGCACCGGTGGTGCGCGCGCTCCCGGCAGGGACGACGTGGGTGACGCGGCCGTGGCGGAGGACGACGTCGGCACGGCGGGAGGGTCCGCCGGTACCGTCGACCACCCGTCCGCCGGTGAGTACGGTCTCGGGCTGCACTGTTCCTCCGTTCGACGTGCCGATCCCTTCGGGCGGCGCGCCGCCGCCCGGGTGTCGGTGTGACCCAAGATACGCTTCCCGGAAGATAATTGGTAACTTTGTTGCCAATAAATGGGCACGTGGCCGCCCGTGCACCGGCACGGGACCGTGCACGCGTCACCACCCAGCGAAGGAGTCCACGGATGTCCAAGAAGGCGGTCCGCACCGAGAACGCCCCCGCCCCGGCTGGCGCGTACAGCCAGGGGGTGGTCGCGGGCGGGTTCCTGTACACCGCGGGCTTCGGCCCGCAGGAGCCCGGAACCGGCCGGGTGGCCACGACCGTGGGCGAGCAGACCGCCCAGGTGCTGGCCAACGTCTCCGCGGTGCTCGCCGAGCACGGGCTGACCCTGGACGACGTCGTGAAGGCGACCGTCCACCTGGAGAACCTCAAGGCGGACTTCCCCGAGTTCAACGCCGTGTACGAGGAGCACTTCAGTGCCCCCTACCCCGTGCGCACCACCGTGGGGTCGGACCTGGCGGACATCCTCGTGGAGATCGACGTGGTGGCCAAGCTCCGCGACTGACGGCGGCTCGTCACCGGTGGTCCGGGCCGTACGGCCGGTCAGGCGTTCCGGCGGGCACGGACCACCAGGTCGTGCGCGGTGCGGGGCTCCCCGCCCAGGACGGACGTCCCGGTGCGGATCTCGTCGGCCAGCACGCTCCACTCCCCCTCGGGCAGAGCCGCCGCCACCTCGTCCCCCGTGTAGAACAGCTCGGGGTTGTGCGGGCGCGGCACGCCCTCCTCCAGGTCGCGGACGTGGTGCGCGACGACCAGGAGCTCTCCCCCCGGTGCGACCGCGGCGGCCAGCGCCGGGAAGAACCGCGCCCGAGCCTCCGGAGGCAGGTGCATGAACTGCGCCGTCACCAGGTCGAACGCGGCCTCGGGCGGGTCCCACCGGGTCACGTCCGCCTGGGTCCACGTGATGCGCTCGGCCGCCTCCCCACCGCGCTCACGGACGTGGACCGCCGCTCTCTCCAGCGCCACGGTCGAGATGTCGAGCGCGGTCACCCGCCAGCCCCGCTCGGCGAGCCAGAGCGCGTCGGCGCCCTCGCCGCTGCCCACGTCCAGCGCCCGGCCGGGCTCCAGGTCCGCGACCTCGGAGACCAGGTGGCGGTTGGGCTTCCCACTCCAGATCCGGTCCTGGGAGCGGTAGCGCTCGTTCCAGAACTCCTCACCCATGTCCTCGGGCAGGGGGTCCCTCATCGGTTCACCGGCCATGTCGACCACCTCCGCGCCCCACTCTTCCCAGCGCGTCCGCGGCACGCAATGTTCTTTGCCGGTGTGGCAAAACGCGCCTCGAACCGCTGCCGGGCCCCGGAGGCGCTCACGGCCCGGGGTCACCCCCGACCCGGCTCCCCGTCGTCCTCCGGTTCCCCGAAACCGTCCAGGCACAGGTCCAGCAGCGCCTGGAGCCGGTCCGTGAGCCGCTCGCGGTCGAGCGCGCGCAGCGCCGTCGCCCCCTCGACCAGTCGGACCCGGGTGAGCCCCAGCATCACCGCCGACATCAACGACGCGTGCGCCCGTGCGTCGTCCCCGCCCAGATAGGCCGTCAGCGGATCGATCATCGCGGTGGTGATCCGCCCCTGGTAGACCTTCTGGAGGTCGGGGTCGCCCGCGGAGTCGTCCAGGGCGCGCTGGAGCGCGGTGCCCTCGCCGTGCAGGCGGCTCACCGCGTGCTCGGCCAGCCGACGCGTGAGCGTGGCCGGATCGCCCTCGATCAGCCCGGGGAAGACGCCGTCCGCGCGCAGGAGTTCGGTCAGCAGCCCGCGTTTGGCGCCGAAGTAGCGGTTGATCAACGCGACGTTGACCCCCGCGTGCGAGGCGATCATCCTCGACGACACGGAGCCGTACCCCTCGTTGGTGAACAGCTCCTTGGCACTGGCGAGGATGCGCGCCTTCGTGGCCTCACGCCCCCGCGTCGGCCCGGGGTCGCCTCCGGTTTCCTCCGGATGATCCATCTGCACACCCCTTGGCGGCTGCGGTCTGGCTTCCAGAACTCCAGGTTGGCACCCCTGGCGAACCGACGCATACCGAAACGTGCGGAGAGATATCGATTTGACAGGTCAACAGCGTTTACATATACCTGGAGGAGCATGACGCCCCCGGCAGAGCGCCGCGGGGCCTTTCGTGCGTCCGCGATCGGGGGCTTGCGTGGAACAGTCGTTGCGTGGGGAGACCGAACCGGAGCGCACGGGCGCCGATCCGGCCGCGGGCACCGAGACCTCCGATGATCCCTCCACCCGATCCCCGGGGGCCGCCACCACGGACGCTCCCGCGCGCACCGCCCCCGAGGGAGCTCCCCACGACGGCACGCCCCCGCTGCCCCCGCGCCGCGTCGTGCACCGCATCATGGTCGGCCTGGTCCTGGCCATGCTCACCTCGATGCTCACCAACTCCATCGTGGGCACCGCCCTGCCGACGATCATGGGCGAGCTCGGAGGCCAGGACCGCCTGGCCTGGGTCGCCACGGCGGCGCTGCTGACCATGACCGCCTCCACCCCCGTGTGGGGCAAGCTCTCCGACATCTGGGGGCGCAAGCTCCTCTTCCAGCTGGCCCTGCTCGTCTTCATCGTGGCCTCGGTCGCGGCGGGCCTGGCCCAGGACATCAACTGGCTGATCGCGGCCCGCGCCCTCCAGGGGCTGGGCGTCGGCGGCCTGGCCACGCTGCCCAACATCATCCTCGGAGACGTGGTCACACCCCGCGAACGCGGCCGTTACAGCGGACTCATCGGCATGGTGTTCGGTGTGTCCACCGTCCTCGGACCGCTGGTGGGCGGGTTCCTCGTGGACAGCCCGCTCGGCTGGCGGTGGTGTTTCCTCATCACCGTGCCGCTGGCCGTGTTCGCGTTCGTCGTCATCCAGTTCATGTTCACCATGCCCTTCGTCCCCCGCCGGGACGCGCCCGTGGACTGGCTGGGCGCCGGGTTGGTCTTCGGCGCGGCCAGCACCGTGATCGTCCTGCTCAGCCTGGGCGGAACCCAGATCCCCTGGAACTCCTCCCTGTCCTACGCCCTGGGCGCGGCGGCCGTCCTCCTCACCGCCGCCGCGGTGGTGGTCGAGCGCCGGGCGCGGGAGCCGATCATCCCGGCCCGCCTGTTCGGCGACCGCACGTTCGTGCTGGCCTCGCTCGGGTCGGTCTGCGTCGGGATGATGATGTTCGGCCTGATCATCTACACGCCGCAGTACCTCCAGATGGTCCACGGGATGACGCCGACCGTGTCCGGGCTGATGACGCTGCCCCTGGTGGCGTCGTTCCTGACCACCTCGATCGGCTCCGGCTACGCGGTGGGCGGCAGCGGCCGGTGGAAGGCCTACCCGGTGGTCGGCATGGCCCTGTGCCTGGTCGGGTTCACCGCACTCGGACAGGCCCACCTGGACCCCGGGCTGACCACGGTGGTCGCGGGACAGGTGATGGCCGGCCTCGGTTTCGGCCTGTGCATGCAGATCCTGCTCCTGGCCACGCAGAGCGCCCTGCCCGTTTCCGACATGGCCGCGGGCACGGCCTCCGTCGTCTTCTTCCGCAACCTGGGCGGTGCCACCGGTGTCGCCGCGTTCGGCGCGGTGATGGTGGGCAGGCTCGACTCCGCGTTGGCGCAGGCCTCCGCCGACGCCCGGGCACGGGCGGCGGCCGACGCCGGGGCCGGTGTCGACTCGGGGGCCGCGGAGCTGTCGGTGGGGCTGGCCGACGCCGCCGAGTCCGCCCAGGGCTCCCCCGAACTGGTGCACTCGCTGCCGGGCCCGGTCCGCGACGTGATCGTGGGCGCCTTCGACCACGCCATGCAGGGGGTGTTCCTGGCGGGGATCCCGATCGCCGCGATCGGGCTCGTCACCGTGGTGTTCATGAGGGGGACACCGCTGCGCGGCGGCCCGCGGGGAGGGCGCTGACGCCCGCGGCTCAGAGGCCGCGGCGGAAGCCCTCGGTGGAGCTGTCGAAGCCCAGTGCGAGGCAGAACTGGTGGAAACCCTGCCCGCTCCCGTGTGACAGGAGCTCCACCTTGTGGCACCCGGCCCCGGTCGCCCGGTCCAGCGCGTCCTCCATGAGCGCCCGGCCGATGCCGCGGCGCCGGACCAGGGGATCGACCACGAGGTTGTCCACCACGGCCCAGGGCTGGGCGTCATGGGTCAGGTTGGCCACCACCAGCAGGTCGAGGGTGCCGATGATCTGGCCGCGCTGCTCGGCGACGAGGACCGTGCGGTCGGGGTCGTTCTCCATCCGCGTCCAGGCACGCACGGCGGCGGAGGACATGCGGACGTGAGCGCTCTGCGTGTGGGTGGTGTCGCCGATTTCCCTGAGGAGACGCAGAATCGCACCGAGGTCCGACCGAATGGCCGCGCGGATAATCATGGCTGTCGGCATCGTAGCCGACAGCCTGCGACAAGGCGGACGTCACCCTACATCCGACCACAAAACACCGGGGGCGGGGACGGTGCCCGCCCCCGGAAACCGTTCCGGGGCCGGTGGGACCGACGGGCCACGACCTCCGGACACGGTCTAGGGCTTGCGGATGACCCGGACGCCGTCGTCACCCTTGGGCGGCTGGTTCTGCCCGGACTCCGGACGCCGGTAGACACCGGTGATGCCCGGGTCGCCGCCGGCCTCCTGGTCCTTGGCCTGGCTCTGCTGGGGACCGGACTGGCCCTGCTGGGCCCCGGCCTGTGACTGCTGCGGACCGGACTGCGACTGCTGGGCCCCGGCCTGCGACTGCTGCGGACCGGACTGCGGCCGCTGCTGGTTCTCCTCCGGTGCGGGGCCGGAGAAACGGGCTCCCTGCGGAGGGCGGGGAGCGGCCTGCGCCTGGGCACCGTCCTCCCTCCCGGGCTGGGCGGCGGCTCCGGCCGCGCTCTGTCCGGCCTGCTCCGGCTTGGCCACCGGCTTGATCCGCACGGTCGCCTCGTCCTGCTCCTGCTGGGGCGGAGGCATCGTGGCGCCGGCCCCCTCAGCGGGCTCGGCGGCGGCCGGAGCGGGTTCGGCCGCCTCGGTCCGGGCCTGCGGCCGGGAGGGCACCGGACGCGAACCGTCGGCACCGTCTTCGGGAGCCTTGGCCGCCTTCGGCTCGGCGGACGCGGCGGGCTTGGCCTTGCCCTGCTTGGCGTCCTTGTCAGGCGTGGGCGTCGCTTCCTCGCGGGACAGGCCGGTCTCCAGTGCGCCCGCCCTGTCCTCGGCCGCGACCAGGTCCGCCAGGGTCGAGTGCATGTCCTTGAGGCGGCGCAGCGCCTCGGCGTGCGTGGCGGTGAGCGTGGCGAGCCTGCGGTCCGCGGTGTCGTGGATCTTCTTCGCGCGCGCCTCGGCCTCGCTCAGACGGCGGTCGCCCTCCTGCCTGGCCTGGTCGCGGAGCTGGTCGGCCTCCTTCTTGGCGCTGTCGACCATGGTGGTGGCCTCCGAGCGCGCGGAGGCCAGGATCCGCTCGGCGTGCTCCTCGGCGTCCTTGCGGTACTTGGCGATCTCCTCCTGGGCCCGCTTCTCGGACTCCTTCACCTCGGCCTCGGCCCTGGAACGGCGTTCCTTGGCCTCCTCCTCGGCGATCCGCAGGATCTCGGCCATGCGCTCACTGATCTGCTCGTGCTCAGGCTTGACCTGCGCCTTCTCGTGAGCGATGGCGAGTTCACGCCTGTACTGCTCCAGATCGTCGTCCAACCGCTGCATACGCTCGCGGTTGCTCCGGAGCTGGTTCTCCGTCCGTACCACGTAGTCATCGACGTGCGTCTTGTCGTAGCCGCCCTTGCGCATCGTCGGGAACCTGTCTTGCTGCAGTCCGCCACCCGGCAACATATCGCTCATGTGCCTTTCATGTCCTTACACCGTTTTGACTGCACGTCGCAGAAGGCGCGAGTCGACCCGTACCCATTGTCACAACGACACCCGTCGGGTCCTGTTAACGACATCCGCCCGAGGGTGTCCTTTTTCGCACCGGCCCGGCCGCTCGGGGGCACCGGTCGGGAGCGGAGCGTCACCGCTGTGGACATCGTCCAGGCGACCAAGGTAGACACGCGCGGCGCAACCACGTCAAGATCCCCGACTGGTACATCGCCGTGCGGACCCCGGTCACGTTCTTACTAAGGTATGCGCGATCATCCCCGTACGGGGGCAGAGCGGTCAACTTCCCGCTGATCCGGCCCCCGGCGCCACAGGACTCAGGGAGGCCACAGGATGGGCAGTGCGACGGACGGCCGCGCGGAGAACGGACCCTCGGTACCGCGCGTGGGCGGCGCGGACTTCGGACGACCCGAGATCCATCCCAGCGCGTGGATCGCCCCCGGCGCGGTGGTGGTCGGCCGCGTACGCCTGGGGGCGCGGAGCAGTGTCTGGTACGGGTCGGTGCTGCGCGCCGACAGCGAGGACGTCGTCGTCGGGGAGAGGGTCAACATCCAGGACCAGTGCGGACTGCACTCCGATCCCGGGGAGCCCGCGGTCCTGCACGACGACGTCAGCCTGGGCCACAAGGCGATGGTGCACGGCGCGGTCGTGGAGGAGGGCGCGCTCATCGGCATCGGCGCGATCGTCCTGGGCGGCGCGCGCGTCGGCCGGGGGGCACTGGTCGCCGCGGGCTCGCTCGTCCCACCCGGCAAGACCGTTCCGCCGGACACCCTGTGGGCGGGCGTACCCGGCAAGGTGATCCGGGAACTGAACGACGACGACCGGCTCGTGCTCCAGCACACTCCGGCGCACTATGCCGCGCTCGCCGTCCAGCACCAGGACGTCACCTGGAGCTGACGGAGCCGGCCGGAAACGTTTCTGGCGTGACGCGTGGGCCCTGACCTGTACCCACGACGAACGAGGTTGAGGGTGGACCTTCACGGTCGCCGCCTCAGGGGCGGCCCGCGCGGCTGGGTCCCCACCAGAAGTAGCGACGAAAGAAGGGGCGGGGGCACCGGCACGGTGGCCCGAAAGCACCGCGCCCACCAGGGAGGGGCTCACGCCTGGCTAACCCGGGTGACCCCCTCCCTGGTCCTCACGGGTCATGCGCGTTGGACGCGCCGGTGCGTAGCCTGGTACTCCCTCACGCCCGCGTGGGAACGGCCCGTCGCACCCGTACCCGCACCGCTCCGGCGGGGGTGCCTCGTCCTGCCGCGACACCGTTGTCCCAGGGGGTGAGTCCACGTGAACGACAGCCTCGACCTGCGCCGAAGTGACCACCTCCACGACCACGTCGCGCTGGACGAGATCGAGCTGTACGCCGAGGTGCTCATCGCGGTGGCCGACGCCGACCGCCCGCTCAGCTCCGCGGAGATCGACCGGGTCCTCGGGTTGGGCGGCCCCTCCGAACCGGGCGACGAGAAGCCGGAAGCACGGCGGGCGTGGTCCACCGATCCGCTTCCGGCCGGGCCCCGGCTGCCTCCGACGGTGCTGCCCGCGCCCCGCGAGGTCCCCGGCCTCCACCCCCTGTGGGCCGCTCCCCTGCCCCTCGCCCCCTGGTACGTCTGAGGGGCGCCTCTCCCCGCCCCGGGAGACCCGCTCCCCCCGAGGAACACCGGCCGCGGCGGGCCCCGTCCTCCGGGGGCCGGGAGGTCCCGTCGCGCTGACGTACTCGTCGCCTCCGCGGCCGCTACCAGCCGCGGAGGAGTTCAGAGCGGGAGGACGGCGCGGAGCAGGAAACCCCTCCCCGGTGTGTGGGTGGCGGAGAGGGTGCCTCCGCCCATGGCGACGCGTTCGGACAGACCGGCCAGCCCGTTCCCCGACTCCCTGCCGTCCCGGTCGCTGTCCCGGGCACGGTCGTTGAACACCTCCACCACGAGGACCCTGGGGCCCACGGGGGCGTCGCGGGTCAGGGTGAAACCGATCTGGCACTCGGTGGCCTCGCTGTGACGGAGGACGTTCGTACCGCCCTCACGCACCACCCAGGCCGCGAGGGCCGCGGTCTCCGACGGCAGTTCCAACCCCTCCAGCCCCGTGGTGACCGTCCTGGTACCGCCCGCGTCGAGCACCGCGCGCACGGCGTCGACCTCCCCGTCCAGGTCGACCTCCCGATAGCCGCTGACCGCCGACCTCACCTGCTGGAGCGCCTGTCTGGCCAGTACCTGCACCTCGGCCATCTCCGCGGCGGCCCGGTCGGGTGCCCGCTCCACGAGTCTCCCGGCCAACTGGGCCTTGACCGCGAGTGCGGAGAGGCTGTGTCCGAGCAGGTCGTGCATGTCCCGGGCGAACCGGAGCCGTTCCTCGCTCACCGCCAGTTGGGCGCGGGCCCTCTGCCCGGCGACGGCCTCGCGGCTGACGTCCCACAGCCACATCATGGAGAGCGAGGCCCCGGCGAGCATGAGGGCCCAGAGGATCATCCCGATCCACACGAGGAGGTAGAAGAGCGGGTGGAACTCCTCGAACCCGTACAGCGGAACGAGGAGCCAGGGCAGGACCAGCAGGGCGACGGTGACGTAGGTGCCGCGTCGGCGCGGAGCGAGGAAGACACCGGTCCCCCACCACGCGGCCAGGAGGAACATGGTGTTGATCGGCTCCTGGAGGCACCCGGCGACGACCGCGAGCAGGCCGAGGGAGACCCAGTAGGCCTTCGGGGACGGGTTCCGGTCTCCGTCCAGCCTGCCCCGGAGCAGCACGATGAGGAGAACGGCGATCGGCACGGAGGCGGCCGCGCCGACCAGGGAGCGCCACAGCGGCCAGTCCATCGCCACGGCCGTGACGACGTCGACCAGGGGAATACCCACCACGAGCAGCGACGTGAAGCCCACCGAGAACATGATGACGGTCCGGGAGAAGCGGACCCTGCGGTCGCCGTCACGGTCGGCGGCGGTGTGGGCCATGCCCTTCGCGTTCAACGTGGCTCCTCGGGGCGACGGGATCCGCCGGGCAGGGGGAGAACGGCTCTGAGCAGGAAACCACCGTCAGCCGTACGGGTCCCGGACAGTGTCCCACCTCCGCGGGAGACCCGTTCGGAGAGCCCTCCCAGACCACTGGCGGAGGAGCCTTCACCCTCCGTACCCCCCCGCGCGCGGTCGTTGAGCACCTCCACCACGAGAGCGCTCCGCCCCGCCTCGACGGCCTCCAGGAAGGAGATGCGGCAGCGGCGCGCGTCGCTGTGCCTGAGGACGTTCGTGGTCCCCTCGCGCACCACCCAGGCGGCGGTCCCGGCCACGTCCGCGAACCGGTCCAGGTGCTCCGTTCCGCGGACGGTGGTGGCCGTCCCGTTGGCGCGCAGGACCGCGCTGACCGACGCCAGTTCCTCGTGGAGGTCGATGTCCCGGTAACCGCTGACCGCCGACCTCACCTGCTGGAGCACCTGACGTGCCAGTTCGTGCACCTCGTTGATCTCGGCCGTCGAGCGCGCCGGGTCACTCTCCACCAGCAGCTCGGCCCGTCTGGCCCTGACCGCGAGAGTGGTCAGCCCCTCTCCGATCGCGCCCTGCATGTCGTGGGCGAACCGGAGCCGCTCCTGGCTCACCGCCAGCCGGGCCCGGGCCCGGTGCCCCTCCCGCGCGTCGTTGATGACGTCCCACATCCGGACCATGGTCAGGCAGCCGGCCGAGACCGTCAGTGACCAGAGGACCGCCATCAGCCAGGCGAAGACCAGCCAGAGCAGGGGCGGATCCCCCGGGGAGACGAAAGGATGCAGCGGAGACAGCGCCGTCAGGGCGAGGGTGACGTGGAGAGCGCGTCCCCGGGGCGCCGCCAGGACCACCATGGCCCACCAACCACCGCAGAGGAAGAAGGCGTAACCGCTGCTCCGCATGAGGCCGCACGCCAGGACGATCAGGACGAGCGATCCCCAGAAGATCCAGGGGGCGACCCTCCTTCCGTTCACCCGGGAGTAGGCCATCCAGAAGGCCGCCAGCGAACAGACCAGGGTCAGCGCGGTGGCCGCCGCGGAGGGCCAGACCGGATACCGCCCGCTCCCGCCGAACTCCTGGGGGAGCCCGTACATGGCCAGTTCGGTGAGCGGCATCAGGGGGAGCGTGAACGTGAACCACGCCAACGACAGCACGATGACCCACCAGGCGATCCGCACCCTGCGCGCGAAACGGGTGCCCGGCCCCGCTCCGGCGGTGGGGTCGGTGACGGTGTCAGCGGACCCGGTGCCCGTGGCCTCGGGTACCGGAACGGCCGTCTGGCCCATACCCGTCACACCTCCCCTCGCCCCGCCGCGGCGTCGGCTCCTCCGCGGCCGCCGTCGGCCGCGTCACCACCACCCTAGAAGGCCCCGTTCCCTTCGGAACGGTCGTCCACAGGCCCTTCTCCGGCGTACGGGCCGGGGGGACCTCCGTCCCGGTCCCCCCGGCCCTCCCGCGCCCGGTCAGGGCTGGCGGGGGTCCCACCTGAAGTACCTGCGCACCAGCAGCGTGAGCACCGCGATCCAGGCGAGCAGCACACCGAGCGAGGGCAGTGCGGACACCCACAGCCCGAGGTAGCCCTTCTCCTCCGCGCTCCCGAACCCGCCGAACGCGTCGTACCCGGTGTAGGCGGCCTGCGCCATCTCCCCGGCCGGAACCGACGGGACGAAGGTCATGACCTGGCGTGCGGTCTCGGGCAGGAACTCCAGCGGGATGACTCCGCCGCCGGTGAAGAGCAGGATCATCATCGGCACCATCGCCGCCATCTGGGCGGCCTCAGCGTTGCGGACGAACGGGGTGACCAGCAGACCCATCAGGGAGTACATGACGCCGCTCAGGATCACGGCCACGACCAGCATCAGCGGGTCCCGGGGAAGCGTCCCACCGGAGGTCGCGAAGACCAACCCCACCACCAGGGCGGCGATGACCAGGGAGAACAGGACCACAACCCCGATGACCGCGCCGAAGATGACCGACTGGGGGACACCGCTCACCCGGAACCGCTTGAGGACGAGGGACTCTCGCCGGGCGGTGAACACGTTCGAGGGGTGCCCGACCCCGAGGATGAGGCCGATGGTGCCCATGGAGGCGATCATGGCCAGCTCGGCCGCTCCGAATCCGGGGATCACCTCGTCGTTGGGCAGCTGGAGGGTCACGAAGGCCAGGAAGAGCGGCAGGAACAGGAACATCCAGGCGGTCTTGTACCGCACGAACAGGGTGAACTCGGTCCTGGTCAGGCGCAGTACCTGCTTCGTCCGGCTGATGGTGGGCCTGGACCGCTCCGGAGCCGCGGCGGTGGTGGTCATGTGTGTTCCTCGAAGGTCTGTGGGGGGACGGGTGGGGAGGATGCCGGTCAGTCCGTGAGCAGGTCCGCGGCGCCGTCGGCGACCCGCAGGAAGACGTCCTCCAGGGAGGCGCCGCGCACCTGGAGGTGCTGGAGCGTGATCCCGCGTTCGGCGGCCCAGGCGATGAGCGCCGCGACGGTGCGGTGCGCACGGTCGGCCACGTCACCGCCCATGGCCGTGTAGGTGGCCCACAGGGCCTGGTCGCGGGTCTCCACGGCGATCTCGGCCTCGGGCAGTTCCGGCAGGTCGCCGGTGCGCACGTCCTCGGGCAGCAGGAAGCTCACCCGGTCGCCCCAGCCCGCCAGCACGCTGGCCAGGGTGCCCTCGACCCTCACCTCGCCCCGGTGCATGATCGCCAGCCGGTCGGCGAGCCGCTCGGCCTCCTCCAGGTAGTGGGTGGTGAGCAGGATCGCGACCCCGTGCTTCTTCAGGCCGGAGATGATCTGCCAGGTCTCGTGCCGGGCCTCGGGGTCCATACCGGTCGTGGGCTCGTCCAGGTACAGCACCTCGGGCCGGGTGACCAGGGCCAGCGCCAGGTCCAGGCGGCGCTTCTGGCCACCGGAGAGCTGCCGGACCGCGACACCGCCCTTGTCGGACAGGCCCACCAGGTCCAGGAGTTCGGCGGTGTCCCGGGGGTTGGCGGCCAGGTCGTGGGCCAGGCCGATGGTCTCGTCGACGCTGAGGTCGTCCAGCAGGCCGCTGCCCTGGAGGACCGCGTTGGTGCGCTCGCGGACGCCGCTGGGCTGGCCGTGGGGATCGAGGCCGAAGACCCGGACGCTGCCGGAGCTGGGGCGGCGGAAGCCCTCCATGGTCTCGATGGTGGTGGTCTTGCCAGCACCGTTGGTGCCGAGGAGGGCGAAGAGCTCGCCGGGGCGGATCTCGAAGGAGACCCCCTTGACCGCCTCGAAGTCGCCGTAGTGCTGGCGGAGATCACGGACGACCACGGCCGGGCCGGTGGTGTCCTGTCGACCCTGGTCGGCCGCCGCGGTGTTCGCTGTCGTCGTCATGCGTACGAGAATCCCGCATCAGGGGTGCCGCGGCACAGAGTCCGTTGTCACCGGCTACCGGTGTGGAACCTCCCGGCACGCGCACTGACAAATGTCATCCGCGCGAGGAGCGGGCGGCCGTCCGGATCTCCTCCCTCCCGGTGGCCTCCCGGCTGGTCGGCGACCGGGACCGGGAAAACGGAGGGGCCGGTGCGCCGACCCGACGGTCGGCGCACCGGCCCCTCGAAGGACCTCGTGCCCCCGGGCGTCAGCCCTGGGCGTCAGCGGCCTCGGTCTTCTCCTTGGGCGCCTCGTCCCGGACCGAACGCAGCAGCAGCTGGGAGACGTCCACGACCTCCAGCGACTCCTTCGCCTCGCCCTGCGACTTCTTCTCGTTGATCGCGTCGCCGAGCATGACCTGGCAGAACGGGCACGCGGTGGAGACGGTGTCGGGGTTGGTGGTCAGCGCCTCGTCCACACGCTCGGTGTTGATGCGCTTGCCGATCCGCTCCTCCATCCACATGCGGGCACCACCGGCGCCGCAGCAGAAGCCCCGCTCCTTGTGGCGGTGCATCTCCTGCGTCTTCACGCCGGGCACCTGCGCCATGATGTCGCGCGGCGGCGTGTACACCTTGTTGTGCCGGCCCAGGAAGCAGGGGTCGTGGTAGGTGATGTTCTCCTCCACGGAGTTGACCGGCGTGAGCCTGCCCTCCTCCACGAGCTTGGCCAGGAGCTGGCTGTGGTGCACGACCTCGTAGGTGCCGCCAAGTTGCGGGTACTCGTTGGCGAGGGTGTTGAAGCAGTGCGGGCAGCTGGCCACGATCTTGGTGACACCGGCCTCGTTCAGCGTCTCCACGTTCTGCTGCGCGAGCATCTGGAAGACGTACTCCATGCCCAGGCGGCGCGCGGGGTCACCGGTGCAGGCCTCCATGCCGCCCAGGACGGCGAACTTCACGCCCGCCATGTCCAGCAGTTCGGCGATGGCCTTGGTGGTCTTCTTGGCGCGGTCCTCCAAGGCGCCGGCGCAGCCGACCCAGAACAGGTACTCGGTGTCCTCGGGCAGCTTGTCGTCGACGACCTGGACCTCGACCGGGTTCTCCTGGGAGGCCAGCTCCTCGATCCAGTCCATGCGCCGGTCCTCGGCCATGCCCCACGGGTTGGCCTTGTTCTCCAGGTTCTTCAGGAGCGTGTTGGCCTCGGACGGGAAGTTGGACTCGACCATCACCTGGTAGCGGCGCATGTCGAGGATGTGGTCGATGTGCTCGATGTCGACCGGGCACTGCTCGACGCAGGCGCCGCAGTTGGTGCAGGCCCACAGCTCGTCGGGGTGGATGACGCCGTTCTCCTCCTCGGTGCCGACCAGCGGCCGGTTGAGGAGGGAGAGGACGTCCACGCCCGCGTGGCTCTCGTCGGGCTTCTCGGCGAGGGTCTCCTCGGTGATGCCCTGGAGCAGGTACGGGGCCTTCTCGTAGGTGTGGGCCTGGAGGTCGAGGATGACCTTCTTCGGTGAGAGGGGCTTGCCGGTGTTCCAGGCCGGGCACTGGGACTGGCAGCGTCCGCACTCGGTGCAGGTGGTGAAGTCCAGGAGGCCCTTCCAGGTGAAGTCCTCCAGCTTGCCCGCGCCGAACGGGTCCTCGTCGGGGTCGGCCTCCTCGAAGTCGAGGGGCTTGGTGCCCGACTTGTCCATCATCTGCTTGGCCGCGCCCAGGGACGGGGCGC
Source organism: Nocardiopsis halotolerans DSM 44410 (assembly GCF_000341065.1). GTDB lineage: Bacteria > Actinomycetota > Actinomycetes > Streptosporangiales > Streptosporangiaceae > Nocardiopsis > Nocardiopsis halotolerans. Next base: position 43,009 of record NZ_ANAX01000053.1, read on the forward strand.
CGTCCGCGTTGCGCTTGAAGTAGATGTTGACCGGCGCGAGGAAGCGGTGCCAGCCGATGCCCATGGTGAGCACGCGGGCGATGACCACGAAGAACAGGTAGCTGATGACCAGCTTGAACGCGGCGACCAGGGCGATGGCGGGCTCGGCGATCGCGGGATCGCCGGGCAGGACCGCGCCGAGGCCGGTGGAGATCGGCGTGGCCCAGGCCGGGAACGGGAAGTCGCCCATGGCGGACTTGAACCCGCGGATCACGAAGATCGAGATCAGCAGGAGCCACAGGTAGGACTCGACGTAGTACGCGGTCCAGTGCCGGGAGTTGGTGAACCGGGACTGGCGGCCGAGACGCTTGGGCCCGTTGAGCAGGCGGTAGACGGTCAGGCCGACGATACCGGCGAGGCTGGCCGCGGCGATGACCTCGATGGCCAGGCCGTAGAGGGCCCAGTCGTGGATGATCGGCAGCTTGAAGTGCGGGTCGAAGACCTCGCCCTGTGCCTCGATCACCGTGAAGACCAACAGCGGGAACGAGACCATGACGAACCAGTGGGCGACACCGATCCACGGCCGCTTGAGCATCCGCCCGTGTCCGATGATCTCGATGAGCGCCATGGTGAACCGCTGTCCGAACGGCCCCTTGCGCTCCGGCTCCACCGAGCGGCCCACACCCACGGTTCGCACGATCTGGCGGATGCTCAGAGCGAACATGGTGAACGCGACCACGGCGAAGACCGAGGTGATGATGCCCAGTGTCAGGTACAGCATCGTCCGTGGCCTCCCATCCTGCTTCGTCGTCCGGTGCGCCACACACCGGGGGTCGACATCTATGTTACTAGCGAGTAATAGCGCGGTCGCCAGCGAGGTCGCCCAGGAGGGCGCCCCGCCCCGTCACCACGCGATCCCGGGCCGCGGAACCCGGTCGCCGCGTGTGCTCCGGCGCTGGTCCGCACCGGTGCTGGTCCGCACCGGCACGGCGGGACCGCGCTGGATGTGCCCGAACGGAGTTCGGACGCACCGCACGTCCTATATGTAGCGGACGGCGGTCACGGGACGACTCGACGGGGGTATCGGTGTCTTCACCGTTTCTCCCCTATTACCAGGTTGCGGCATGGGCGGGGGTGGAACGACCACGACTTCGCACCTGTGGACGACCGCCGGGGCGCTCCCGGGAAGGGGGCTGGCGCGGGAAGGGGCCGGGCGGTGGAACGGGGGCCGGGCGTGTGCGGGCACGGCGACGCGCGGGGTGACGTGGGCCCCCGTCTTCCAGTCCCTCCGGGGCGTCCCACCGCTGACAACGCCCGCCCTCCGCCTGTGGAGGAACACCGAAGGTCAGGCGCAGCCGCCGAGCTCGCAGATGTCGGCGCGCGAGGTGGACACCTTCAGGTCGTCGTACCAGACGTAGCTGTCGTGTGCCGGGGCGAACCCCTCGGTGGAGCCGCCGAAGAAGGACCAGAGGTAGGCCTTCTCCACCAGGTCCTCGTTGCTCACCAGGCGCAGACCGGTGACCAGTGCGGCGGACTCGCCGCCGTAGAGGACCTCGATCTCCCCGTCGGGGTTGGCCCGGCCGTCGGTCACGGTGTTGACCCGGACCCGCTGGACGATGTGCACCCACTCGCCCCGGGGGTAGTGGACGACGCCCCCGTCGACGCGCAGGGGCTCGGAGTCGCCGAACTCGCCCTTCTTGTCCATGTGGTAGTAGTACAGCTCCGCCCTGCCGTCGCGGCGCCAGATCACGCGCGAGCTGTAACCGTTCTCCCCCGTGCAGACGTCCCCGCCCGAGCACCCCGCGCCGCCCGCCAGCCCGAACCCCAGCTTCCCGCCGAACGAGGTGGTCCCCCAGCTGAAGTCCGCCCCGAAGCGCGCCCAGAAGGACAGGTAGTACTCGCGTGCCGGGGTGAGCCGGAACGGCGCCAGCCCGCCGGAGTCCCGCGGACCGATCTCCCCCTCGGGATAGGACACGCGCAGCGACTGGTCGCCCCCGTGGGCGGGCACCGAGTCGTCGATCACGGCGCGGTCCTCCAGGCCCCTGGCGCTGGGGGCGTACCACCCGTCCCTCTCCCACTCCGCGAGGGTGTAGGCGCTGCCCGCGGCCGGACGCTCGAAGGTGTTGTGCCGGTACGTGGGGGAGAAGACGCCCCCGGTCGGCGCGGGATCGTCCCCGGCGAACGCGGGGACGGCGCCCCACGGGGCCAGCAGCACCGTGGTGGCGAGCGCGGAGGCGAGCAGGGCCTTGGGCGTCACGGGCGTCTCCGTTTCACGGGTGCGAGCACGGCGCTGGCGGGGG
>NZ_ANAX01000054.1:0-33120 GCF_000341065.1 Nocardiopsis halotolerans DSM 44410
TCGGCGAGCAGCGGCAGGACCATCGTCAGCCGCGGGACCCGCACGGACGGGACGCGACACGGACGTTTTCCTCCGTTTGACCGGGAGGCGCCTCCTCGCTGACCGCGGGCACGGCGACGCGCGGGGTGACGCGGGACCCCCCGTCTTCCAGTCTCCCGAGCGCCCCCGCCGTCGGCAACGCCCGTCCTCCGTCTGTGGACGGCCTCCCCGGAGCCCCGGAGAACCCCGGAACCACCCCGGACGACCCCCGGGCGTCCCTGGTTTCCGGGTCAAGGATCTCCCCGAGTTGTCCCGGACTTCCCCCATATCTCCCCTGAGCGGGCCCAGGTCGGGAACATCCCGGCCCGGCCGGCCGTTGTCAGGGCGTAGGAAGCAACTTGAGTCAGGTTGACTCAACTGATTTGACAGCCTCCACCTGACGAAGCAAAATTACGTCTGAACGACTCAACTTTGATGGAGGAAGCCACCATGGCACGTGCGGTCGGAATCGACCTCGGTACGACGAACTCGTGTGTCGCGGTCCTGGAGGGCGGCGAGCCGACGGTCATCGCCAACGCCGAGGGTTCCCGCACCACCCCGTCCGTCGTCGCCTTCGCCAAGAACGGTGAGGTGCTCGTCGGTGAGGTGGCCAAGCGGCAGGCCGTCACCAACGTCGACCGCACCATCCGCTCGGTCAAGCGCCACATCGGCACCGACTGGTCGGTCAAGATCGACGACAAGACCTTCAACCCGCAGCAGATCAGCGCCTTCGTGCTCCAGAAGCTCAAGCGCGACGCCGAGGCCTACCTGGGCGAGGACGTGACCGACGCGGTCATCACCGTCCCGGCCTACTTCAGCGACTCCCAGCGCCAGGCCACCAAGGAGGCCGGCACCATCGCGGGCCTCAACGTCCTGCGCATCATCAACGAGCCGACCTCGGCCGCCCTGGCCTACCACCTGGAGAAGGAGGACGAGGCGACGATCCTCGTCTACGACCTCGGTGGCGGCACCTTCGACGTCTCCCTGCTGGAGGTCGGCGACGGCGTCGTGGAGGTCAAGGCCACCAACGGTGACAACCACCTCGGTGGTGACGACTGGGACCAGGCCATCGTCGACTGGCTGGTCGAGCGCTTCAAGAACTCCAACGGCGTGGACCTGTCCAAGGACAAGATGGCCCTCCAGCGCCTGCGCGAGGCCGCGGAGAAGACCAAGATCGAGCTCTCCAGCTCCAGCGAGTCGGCGATCAACCTGCCCTACATCACGGCCTCGGCCGAGGGCCCGCTGCACCTGGACGAGAAGCTCAGCCGCGCCGAGTTCCAGCGCCTGACCGCCGACCTGGTCGAGCGGACCAAGACCCCGTTCCAGCAGGTCCTCAAGGACGCCGGGATCAGCCTGGACCAGATCCACCACGTGGTCCTGGTCGGTGGCTCCACCCGTATGCCCGCGATCGTCGACCTGGTCAAGGAGATGACCGGCAAGGAGCCCAACAAGGGCGTCAACCCGGACGAGGTCGTGGCCATCGGCGCCTCGCTCCAGGCCGGTGTGCTCAAGGGCGAGGTCAAGGACGTCCTGCTGCTGGACGTCACCCCGCTGTCGCTGGGCATCGAGACCAAGGGCGGCGTGTTCACCAAGCTCATCGAGCGCAACACGACCATCCCGACCAAGCGCTCGGAGATCTTCACCACGGCCGACGACAACCAGCCGTCCGTGCAGATCCAGGTGTACCAGGGTGAGCGCGACATCGCCCAGTACAACAAGAAGCTGGGCGTCTTCGACCTGACCGGTCTGCCCCCGGCGCCGCGCGGCGTCCCGCAGATCGAGGTCACCTTCGACATCGACGCCAACGGCATCGTCAGCGTCACCGCCAAGGACCTGGGCACCGGCAAGGAGCAGTCCGTCACCATCTCCGGCGGCTCGGCGATGTCCAAGGACGACATCGACAAGATGGTCCGCGAGGCGGAGCAGTACGCGGAGGAGGACCGCAAGCGCCGCGAGGAGGCCGAGGTCCGCAACAACGCCGAGTCCCTCGTCTACCAGACCGAGAAGGTCATCAAGGACAACGAGGACAAGGTCCCGGCGGACGTGCGCTCCGAGACCGAGGCGGCCCTGGCCGACCTGAAGACGGCTCTGGAGGGCTCCGACGTGGAGACCATCCGCACCGCCAGCGAGAAGGTCGCACTGGCCAGCCAGAAGATCGGCTCCGCGATCTACAGCCAGAGCGAGCAGGGCGGCGCCCAGGGCGACGCGGGCCAGGCCTCGGACTCCACCGACGACGCCGACGTCGTGGACGCCGAGATCGTCGACGAGGACAACGACAAGGGCACCCAGTCCGGCAGCCAGTCCTGATTCGGGGTCGAGTCGAGGAAGGAGGGAGTGTCGCATGGCACCGTCGGAGAACACCAACGACACCGGCGACGGTGAGGAGCGCCAGGGGCCGGTGATCCGCGACAACCGCCGGATCGACCCGGAGACCGGGCAGGTCAGGGACCCCGAGACCGAGGGCGACTCCAGCGAGGAGATCCCCGAGGTCGCCGAGGAGGAGGTCGTCGAGGCCGACCTGGGCGAGGGGGTCCCCGAGGTTCCGGACACCCCGGAGTCGGTGGTGACGGACGCGATCAACGCGGACGAGCGGGTCGTCGAGCTCACCAACGACATCAAGCGGGTGCAGGCGGAGTACGCCAACTACCGCAAGCGGGTCGACCGCGACCGCGTGGCGGTCCGCGAGATCGCCACCGCCCAGGTCGTCGGCGAACTCCTGCCGATCCTGGACGACGTCGGCCGCGCCCGTGAGCACGAGGAGCTCACCGGCGGCTTCAAGGCGGTGGGCGAGGCCCTGGAGGCCGCGGTCACCAAGCTGGGCCTGGAGAGGTACGCGGAGAAGGACGACGAGTTCGATCCCAACATCCACGAGGCGCTCACTCTGGTCCCTGTTCCGGGCATCTCCGCCCAGACGGTGATCGAGGTGTTCCAGCCCGGGTACCGCATCGGTGAGAGGATCCTCCGTCCGGCCCGCGTGGTCGTCGGGGACCCGGTGGAGGGCGGCGACGAGGCTCCGGCCGAGTCCACCGCCGAGGCCCCGTCCGACACGGACGGGACCGACGCCGGCGGCGGGGAGAACGACAAGTAACGGGTCCGCCCGTGATCCTCCGGCCGCGGCCCCGCGTGAGCGGTGGCCGCGGCCGGAGCCGGACCCCGGACCGACGCGGTGCGGGGCCACATGGAAGCATCGGACGCAACCGGCACCAGCGGGGAGAAGGCACCAGTCGATGAGCACCAAGGACTACCTGGAGAAGGACTACTACAAGGTCCTCGGAGTCTCAAAGACCGCCTCGAAGGACGAGATCAAGCAGTCCTACCGCAAGCTGGCCCGGGAGAACCACCCGGACGCGAACACCGAGGATCCGGGCGCGGCCGACCGCTTCAAGGAGATCTCCGAGGCCTACAACGTCCTTTCGGACGAGAAACGCCGTAAGGAGTACGACGACGCGCGCTCGCTCTTCGGCGGGTCCTACCGTCCCGGTGGCGGTGGCACCGGCCCCGGCGGGTTCGACATGGGCGACCTGTTCGGGCAGGGCGGCGGCACCAGTACCTCGGGCGGCGAACGCCTGAGCGACCTCTTCGGCGGGCTGTTCGGCAGCCGCGGGCGNNNAGCAGACGCGGCGCCGACGTCGAGACCGAGACGACACTGACCTTCCGCGAGGCGGCCGAGGGGGCCACGCGCTCCTTCAACCTGACCAGCGAGGCGCCCTGTCCCACCTGTAAGGGCACCGGCGCCAGATCGGGCACCGCCCCGCGGATGTGCCCCAAGTGCTCCGGCACCGGGCACGAGAACACCAACCTGGGCGGCTTCTCGCTGTCCGAGCCGTGCAGCGAGTGCAAGGGCCGCGGCCTGGTCGTGGACGACCCCTGCCCCACCTGTGACGGCAGCGGGCGCGGCAAGAGCACCCGCACCGTCCAGACCCGTGTCCCCGGCGGCGTGACCGACGGGCAGCGGATCCGGATCAAGGGCAAGGGCGCACCGGGCGAGAACGGCGGCCCGGCGGGGGACCTCTACGTCGTCGTTCGCGTGAAGGAGCACCCGGTGTTCGGCAGGAGCGGCGACAACGTGACGATCACCGTTCCGGTGACCTTCCCCGAGGCGGTCCTGGGCGCGGACGTGCGCATCCCCACCCTCAACGGCTTCCCGGTGACCGTGAAGATCCCGCCGGGCACGCAGAACGGGCACAAGCTCCGGGTCCGCGGCAAGGGCGCGACCCGCAAGGACGGCACCGCGGGCGACATGCTCGTCACGGTCGAGGTGGCGGTGCCGAGGACACTCAACGGAGACGCGCGCGAGGCTCTGGAGAAGTTCCGCGCCGCGACCTCCGACCACGACCCGCGTGACGGTCTTGAGGCGCGGGCGAAAGGTGCGTGAACGAAGTGAACGACCCCTTCGGCGCTGACGCCCCGGTCTACGTGATCTCGGTCGCCGCGGAGCTGGCGGGGATGCACCCGCAGACGCTGCGGCAGTACGACCGTCTGGGGATCGTCTCGCCCGGCCGCGCGTCCGGCCGTGGGCGCCGCTACTCCATGCGCGACGTGCAGACGCTGCGCCAGGTGCAGCGGCTGTCCCAGGAGGAGGGCGTCAACCTCGCCGGGATCAAACGGATCCTGGAGTTGGAGCACGAGGTGGAGCAGCTGCGTGAGCAGGTGTTCCACCTGGCCAACGAGCTGGAGGCGGCACGCCGTGCCGTGGCCCGGAGGGGCAGACCGGCGGGGTCGGACGGCGGGGCGGGGGTGCGAGGCGAACTGGTGCGCCGCACCCGCGTGACGATCTTCAACACCGCCGAGCCGAGGAACGACGAGGAGGACCGGGATCCGGGCTCCGGCGGAGGCGGCTCCGGCCGTACCGGTGACGAGCAGGACTGACGGGGCTCCGCCACGGCGACACGGGGGCGCGGTCGGCCGTGGAACATCACCCCCGTGACACGACTTGTGAAAGGAGTCACCGCGCATGAACTACAAGCTCACCAAGAAGAGCCAGGAAGCCCTGTCGGTGGCGATCCGCCGGGCCACCACGGACGGCAGTCCGCAGACGGAGCCCGTGCATCTGCTGGCGGCCCTGCTGGAGCAGGCGGAGGGCATCACCCGTCCGCTGCTCAAGGAGGTCGGCGCCAACCCGGACGCGCTCAGGGACAGGGTCGACAAGGCCATCGGCGCGCTGCCCAAGGCCGCCGGCTCCACGGTCAGCTCGCCGAGTTCCTCGCGCCAGCTGATCGTCTCCATCAACACGGCGGCGCAGCGGGCCCAGCAGATGGAGGACGAGTACGTCTCCACCGAGCACCTCCTGGTGGGTCTGGCCACGGACGGCGGTGAGGCGGCCCGGCTGCTCACCGAGGCCGGTGCGACCCCCGAGGCGCTCCTGGAGGGGTTCGAGCGGGTGCGCGGCTCGGGCCGGGTCACCTCCGAGAACCCCGAGGACACCTATCAGGCCCTGGAGAAGTACGGGGTCGACCTCACCGAACGGGCCCGTGAGGGCAAGGTGGACCCGGTGATCGGCCGCGACGGTGAGATCCGGCGGGTCATCCAGGTGCTCAGCCGCCGCACCAAGAACAACCCCGTGCTCATCGGTGAGCCGGGCGTGGGCAAGACCGCGGTCGTGGAGGGTCTGGCCCAGCGGATCGTGGCCGGTGACGTGCCGCAGTCGCTGGTGGGCAAGCGCCTGGTGAGCCTGGACCTGTCCGCGATGGTGGCGGGCGCCAAGTACCGCGGCGAGTTCGAGGAGCGGCTCAAGGCGGTGCTCTCGGAGATCAAGGAGTCCGAGGGCCAGGTCATCACGTTCATCGACGAGCTGCACACCATGGTGGGCGCCGGTGCCGCCGAGGGCGCCATGGACGCGGGCAACATGCTCAAGCCCATGCTGGCGCGCGGTGAGCTGCGCATGGTGGGCGCGACCACCCTGGACGAGTACCGGGAGCGGATCGAGAAGGACCCCGCGCTGGAACGGCGCTTCCAGCAGGTCATGGTGGGTGAGCCGTCGGCCGCGGACACGATCGCGATCCTGCGCGGGCTCAAGGGCCGCTACGAGGCGCACCACAAGGTGCAGATCGCCGACTCGGCCCTGGTGTCGGCCGCGACCCTGTCCGACCGCTACATCACCGCGCGCTTCCTGCCGGACAAGGCGATCGACCTCATCGACGAGGCCGCGTCCCGGCTGCGTATGGAGATCGACTCCAGCCCGGTGGAGATCGACGAGCTCCAGCGCACCGTCGACCGCCTGAAGATGGAGGAGATGGCGCTCGACAAGGAGTCGGATCCGGCCAGCCGCCAGCGGCNGGATCTGGCCGACCGGCAGGAGCAGCTCAACGGGCTCGTGGCCCGCTGGGAGCAGGAGAAGGCCGGGCTCAACCGGGTCGGTGAGCTCAAGGGTCAGCTGGACGACCTGCGCACGCGGGCGGAGCTGGCCGAGCGCGAGGGGGACTTCGGCGAGGCCTCCCGGCTGATGTACGGGGACATCCCCCAGCTGGAGAAGCAGGTCGAGGAGGCGACCCAGGCCGAGGAGAGGGCCGCCAGCCAGGGCGGCGCCACCATGGTCAAGGACGAGGTGGGCGCCGACGAGGTCGCCGACGTGGTGTCGGCGTGGACCGGCATCCCCGTGGGGCGGCTGATGGAGGGCGAGACCTCCAAGCTGCTGCGTATGGAGGAGGAGCTGGGCAGGCGGCTCATCGGCCAGCAGGACGCCGTGGCCGCGGTGTCGGACGCTGTGCGGCGCGCCCGGGCGGGCATCTCCGACCCGGACCGGCCGACGGGGTCGTTCCTGTTCCTCGGTCCCACGGGTGTGGGCAAGACGGAGCTGGCCAAGGCGCTGGCGGAGTTCCTGTTCGACGACGAGCGCGCGATCGTGCGCATCGACATGAGCGAGTACTCCGAGAAGCACTCGGTGTCGCGCCTGGTGGGGGCGCCTCCCGGCTACGTCGGGTACGAGGAGGGCGGCCAGCTGACCGAGGCCGTGCGCCGCCGCCCGTACACGGTGGTGCTGCTGGACGAGGTGGAGAAGGCGCACCTGGAGGTGTTCGACACCCTGCTCCAGGTGCTGGACGACGGCCGCCTGACCGACGGCCAGGGCCGCCAGGTGGACTTCCGCAACACCATCCTGATCCTCACCTCCAACCTGGGATCGCAGTTCCTGGTGGACCAGACGCTGGAGGAGTCGACCCGCCGGTCCCACGTGCTGGACGTGGTGCGCGCGACGTTCAAGCCGGAGTTCCTCAACCGGTTGGACGACGTGATCATGTTCGACGCGCTGTCCACCGAGGAGCTGACCCGGATCGTGGACCTCCAGGTCGACAAGCTGGCCAGGCGTCTGGCCGACCGTCGGCTGGAACTGGAGGTGTCCGCGGGCGCACGCGAGTGGCTGGCGCTGACGGGCTACGACCCCAACTACGGCGCGCGCCCGCTGCGCCGCCTGGTGCAGTCCTCGATCGGTGACCCGTTGGCGCGCGAGCTGCTGTCGGGCGAGCTGACCGAGGGCGACACCGTGGTGGTGGACGTGGACGACGCCGCGGACCGGCTCCGTGTGACCTCCCGGAAGGGCGAGGGGGTCCCGGCGGTCTGAACCGGACACGAGCGCGGAAGGGCCGTCTCCCCGTGGGGAGGCGGCCCTCCGCGGTGACGCTCCACCAGCTCCTCCGCGCTGCGGCGTCGGCGAAGCGTGATCGGGCTTACCCGGGCCACTTCGACCCCGTTACGGGTCACGTGAAAAGTCTCGCCCGCTTCGACCTGGTCCATGACGGAGGCCGCGTTGTTGCGGAACCCGCGCTGGGTGATGGCCTTCATAGACTGATTGAAGCTCACCGTGTCCCACGGTGCTACGTCGTTCTTCGTAGGACTGACGGACTCCGCGGGGGCGTGCCCAGCACGCCCCCGCGGAGTTCTCGGCCCCTGTTCAGAAGCCCGGCCCGCCAGACCCGGCCACCCGGGGCGGAACCGTCGTTCAGGCCACGTCGCGGCGGAGCGTGGTGACCGAGGCCAGGGCGACCGCCACGGCGGCGTAGCCGACCAGGACCAGAGCCGCGACCCACACGGGCAGCAGGTCCGCGACGCCGAAGCCGTAGTCGATCCCGGTGTCGTAGAGCGCGGTGACCGCGCCGCCGGGCAGCCACCTGCCGACGTCCTGGAGTTGGGGGACGACGACCAGGAGCGGCTCCAGCATGAACACCCACAGGATGCTGACCACCAGCGCGGCGACCTGGTTGCGGATGAGGGCTCCGACGCCCACGCCGATCATGGCGTAGACGACGTAGGCGCCCACGGAGCCGAGGAGGATGCGCGGCACCTGGTTGTCGACCAGGTTCAGCTCCCCTCCCCCGCTCAGGATGGAGGCCCCGGCGGCAAGGGAGGACAGTCCGACGACGACCACGCCGAACAGCAGGCTGATCAGGGCCGCTGCCACGACCTTGGCCAGGATCACGGGCAGACGCCGGGGGCTGGTCAGGAAGGTGACGTTGACCGTGCGGTGCTGGTACTCCGACGTCACCATCATGATGCCGATGACCATGACGAAGAGGGTCCCCGATGCGCCCATGGGCCAGACGGACCCGGCGTACTCGGTGCTGTCGCGGCTGAGGCCGCCCTCCATGCCCGAGGCGAAGACCACGAGGCCCAGGGAGAGGGCCACCCAGGCCAGCGAGGCGAGGAGCAGGATCCACCACAGCCGGGTGGTGAGGACCTTGCGGAGCTCGGACCTGACGAGCGCGATCACTTCTGGCCTCCGAACGTGTGGGCGGGCGTCCCCGACGAGGTGAGCCGGAGGAAGGCGTCGTGCAGGCTCTCGCCGTCGGCGGTGAGCTCGCTGAGGGTCCCCTGGTGGACCAGGCGGCCCCTGGCGATGATGACGACGTTGTCGACGGTCTGCTCGACCTCGGCCAGGACGTGGCTGGACACGAGGACGGCGACGCCCCTGTCGTGCGCCTGGTACCGCAGGAACCGGCGCAGCCACTCGATGCCCTCGGGGTCGAGTCCGTTGGCGGGCTCGTCCAGGATGAGCACCTTGGGGTCGCCGAGGAGCGCGCCGGCCAGTGACAGGCGCTGGCGCATGCCCATCGAGTAGCCGCCGACCCGCTTGTCCCCGGCCCCGGCGATCCCGACCTCGTCCAGCACCTCGTCGGCTCGGGAGAGGGGCAGGCCCGCGGCGTCGCACATGACGCGCAGGTGGTTGCGGCCGGTGCGCCCCGGGTGCAGGTTGGTGGCCTCCAGCACCGCGCCGATCTCGGTCAGCGGGTTGGGCAGGCTCGTGTAGGCGCGACCGTTGACCAACCCCTCGCCGCTGTCAGGGCGAACCAGGCCGAGCAGGCACCGCAGGGTGGTGGTCTTGCCCGCGCCGTTGGGACCCAGGAAGCCGGTGATCGTGCGCGGCTCCACCGTGAAGGAGACGTGGTCGACGGCCTTGTGGCCGCGGAACGCCTTGGACACGTTCCTTATCTCGATCGCTGGCATGCGTTTCGCTCTCGTCGGGGGAATGCCGAAAAAAGACTCTCGGACAAGGACACGACCATGTAAGTTTCCGCGTTCCTCACCGGGGATCCGCGAGGAGCCTAACAAGGCTCCCCGTGCCTCACGGACGGCGATACGCGAGTGCCCCGGAGGGCCAAAGAGCATGACTTTCGTTGGTTGCGCACCACCACGGCCAGCGGATATACACCACCCTCCACAGGTGTGCGCCACGCCAGAAAGAATGGGGGAAAGCGCATGGGCCGAGCAACCGTCGGCACATCCTTCGTCAACAGACACCCTGACTTTCGCCGTGCCGGACCGGAGGAAAAGGCGCCAGAAGAGCCTTCCACGAACGGCCCGGGAGAAATCCGGGGCCCGGGAGAATGGCCGCATCCGGCCACCCGCGCCGTCGCGCTCCGGTGTGACCGCCGGGTCAGTCCCCGCAGCCACCGGCGCGTTCCAGGAGCAGGGCGCGCTCGCTCTCGTTGCGGGTCAGCCCCGCCGCCCGCCCGAACTCCGTGCGCGCCTCGGCGGCGCGTCCCAACCGCACGAGCAGGTCGCCGCGCACGGCGGGCAGAAGGTGGTAGTCGGACATCCCCGGCTGGTCGCGCAGGGCGTCCACGATCTCCAGCGCGGCCTCCGGACCCGAGGCCATCGACACCGCCACCGCCCGGTTCAACTCCACCACCGGCGATCCGGTGACGCGCGCGAGGCGCAGGTACAGACCGGCGATCACCGACCAGTCCGTGTCCTCGGAGGTGGCCGCCCGCGCGTGCTCGGCCGCGATGGCCGCCTGGAGCACGTAGGGCCCGCCGGGATCGCCGGGGTCGGACGGCAGCGCCCTCACCAGGGCCTCCAGCCCCCGGGTGATGAGCAGGCGGTCCCAGCGCGCGCGGTTCTGTTCGGCCAACGGGACCGGCTCGCCCTCGGGGCCGACCCGGGCGCGGAGCCGCGAGGCGTGCAGCTCCATCAGCGCCACCAGCCCGTGCACCTCCCGTTCCCCGGGCAGCAGCTGCGCGAGCACCCGCCCCAGGCGCATGGCCTCCTCGCACAGTTCCGGACGCGTCCAGTCCGCACCCGAGGTGGCGGTGTACCCCTCGTTGAACACGAGGTAGACGACCTCCAGGACGGAGGACAGACGTGCGTCGCGTTCCTCGCCCGCGGGCACCTCGAAGGGCACCCTCCTGAGGGTGAGCGTGCGCTTGGCGCGCACGATGCGCTGGGCGACGGTGGGCTCGGGTACCAGGAAGGCCCGCGCGATCTCCTCGGTGGTGAGCCCGCCGAGCAGGCGGAGGGTGAGCGCGACGCGGGCCTCGGTGGACAGCACCGGATGGCAGCACACGAACATCAGCCGGAGGAGGTCGTCACCGTAGTCCTCCTCCAGGACGGCGTCGAACGCGTCCCGCCCGTCGTGTTCGGCGACCTCGCGGCCGAGGTCGGCCACGCGCCGCTGGAAGCGCTCGTCGCGGCGCCAGCGGTCGAGCACGCGGCGTTTGGCGACGGTGGTCAGCCAGGCGCCCGGGTTGTCGGGCACTCCCTCGTCCGGCCACTTCTCCAGCGCGCTGACGAGCGCGTCCTGGGCGAACTCCTCGGCGAGGCCGACGTCGCCGACCATGCGGGTGATCGCGGCGACGAGGCGGGCCGACTCGATACGCCAGACCGCCTCGACCGCACGCGTGGTTTCGGCGTGGCTCACGGAACAATCTCAGCACCAGGGGCCACACCGGCGCAAACACGGTCAGCCGCCGTGCGAGTACCCCTGGGCGCGCAGCTCACGCTCGCGCTCCTTCAGGTGCTCGGGCATCTCGTCGCCGAAGTCGTCGGTGTCGAAGACGCGCCGCAGCACCAGACTCGTCTCGGTGTCGTCCCCCTCCGGCGGGTGCGGGCAGCGCTTGGCCCACTCCACGGCCTCCTCGTGCGAGGACACCTGGATGACCCAGTACCCGGCGATGAACTCCTTGGCCTCCGCGAAGGGGCCGTCGGTGACGCTCGCCCGGCCGTTGCGGAAGGTGACCCGGGTCGCCTCGGAGGCGGGGGCCAGGCCGTCCCCGGCGAGCAGGACCCCGGCCTTGACCATCGCCTCGTTGTAGGCGGCCATCGCCTCGAAGACCTCCGGACCGGGCTCGTAGTCGGCGGCCTCGGTCTCCGGGGTGGACATGATCGTCATCATGTAGCGCATGGTGTTCGCCTCTCGTGCGGTGCGGGGGCCTCTCCCCCCGCTCTTGTACACACGTCGAACGGCGCGACCGCGGATCGACACGTCCCGGGAACTTTTTTTCTGGTTTCTCTCGCAGGCCGCTGGCCAGCGACAACGCGGAGAGGCCCGGGGCGGGGCGTCCCGGGCACAAGGCGGGGCGAGGGCAGGGCCCGGCGCGGAGTGGTGGTCAGCCGGCCGCGAGAGCGGCCAGCCAGGAGCGACTCAGGGAGACGGTGGCCGTGTCGGCGCCCCGGCGCACGAGCTCCTCGCTCAGCTCGGGGTGTTTGACCACGCGGTCGGCCCGCGCCATCAGGTCCACGTCGGCCTGCTCCAGCACGGCCCGGACGATCGCGTTCTCCACGCTGGCCCGCGCCTCCACCGCGAAGGGGCTGTGGCTACCCGGCAGGAACGGGCCCGTGTAGCGGTCCAACGCCTCCTCGATCCTCTTCTCCTGGAGCAGGGCGAGGATGTCGACCACGTCGCACCGTGCACCGTCCTCCAGCCAGTAGAAGCCGCGGAAGCGGTCGTAGCGCACGGGCAGGCCCACCTTGCGCGCACGCAGTGCCAGCGTCGGCAGGCTCGACGGCGAGGGGTCGCTCTCGAAGAGGTTGGTCATCAGCCAGTCCCTCTGGGCCCGCCCGCCGGAAAGCGCGAGCAGCGCCGCGAGTTCCACGGCCCGTCTGCTCTGGACGTTCACACCGTTGACCGCGCAGCGTCCGAGTGTCGAGATCTCGACCGTTCTCTCCATCAGGGCTCCTTGCTCGAAAGGCCTCGGCCGGACGACCCGCTCCGGTCCGACCGCAAGCCCAACCTCGGGCACCCCTCCATCCCTGGCCTATTCGCGATCTATCCCTGTGGCGGCGGGTGTTTCCCCTGCTCCCGTGCGTGACGAACCCCCTCCGCGCGCACCGGTGTGAGAACCGCGAGAAACACATGTGATTCCGGCGTGACCGCCCACGGGGGGCCGAATGGATTCCCGATCCCGGAAACCGGCCCGATCGACCCTTCTGACCTGCGACGAAAGAAAATCTCAGAAAAAATCCCGCATGCGATGAACACGTGAAAGCAGCGTGAAGACCGGCTGTCAGATTGGTTGTCGTCAGCAGGGAGCACGGCAGAGACGGACTCCCCAAGACAAGCAGTAAGAGCCAGAGAAGAACGAGAAGAAAAGGCAGAGGACATGGACAAGAACATCACCCAGGACCTGCTCGAGGGCTACACCGCCTACTCCGCCCCGGCCGAGATCCAGAACGAGACCCTCGCCGGCTCGCGCCTGAACAACGTCGGCACCTCGGTCAGCCTGAGCGTCAGCTACTCCGTGTCGGTCTCCTGGTCCGTCTCCTGGACCTGATCCGCCTGACGGACCGGACCCACGCCGGGTGACTGCGGGCCACCCGCAGTCACCCGGCGTCCCGACGAAGAGGAACGCACATGAGAACCTCATCGCCCTCCCTGACCGAGACGGTCCTGGACCTGGTCACCGGCACAGAGCAGGTGGCGCGCGAGCACTCCGAGCGCCTCTTCGGCCGGAACGTCACCGACGAGCAGCTCCTCGCCCTCACCGACAGCATGGAGGGCGTCCGCCTGAGCCGCCCCCGGATCCTCTCCTCCCGGGAGGCTCCGGAGGAACGGGTCACCGCGGTCGCCGTCGAGTCCGAGCGCGGTATCCGGGCCGACCTGTTCGTGGCCGTCGAGGACGACGGCACCCTGGGCGGCTTCCGCGTGCTCACCCCCACCCCCGAACCCACCGACGCGCGGTCCCTGCGCTCGGCACTCGCCGTGCTCGATCCCCACGCGGCCGTCCTCGTCCGGGCGGAGGGGATCGACACGGCGGACACCCAGGTCAAGGCCGTGGCCTCCCTGGTCAAGGTCTTCGTCCAGCTCGCCGTCATGCGCGCGGTCGAGCGGGGCGAACTGCACCTGGGCCACCGGCACGTCCTGGGCGCCGGGGACATCAGCCTCCTGAGCGCCGGACTCGGCCCGCGGCACGTGGGAGCGCGGATCACCGTCGCCGAGCTGTGCCGCCTGATGATCCTGCGCTCGGACAACACCGCCATGGACACCCTCGTCCGGCTGGTCGGCCGCGAGGCCGTGGCAGAGGAGATGGCCCGCTGCGGTGTCGACCCCTCGCTCAACACGCCCCTGCGCACCATGCGTGAGGCGGCCGAGCTCTCCTGGGGGCCCGCGGCCGGGACCGCCGACCCAGCCGCCCACTGGAACTCCCTGACCCACCTGCCCCGGGTCCACCACCTGGGGCTGGACTACTACGCGCCGCTCACAGCCGTGGCCTCCGCCATGGAACAGCTGGCCGCGATGTCCTGGACGCCCTGGCCGACCGGGGCGCAGCTGCCCCCTGGCGCGCCCATCGGCCTCCTCTACAAGGGCGGTAACGCCCCCGGGGTCCTGGCCGCGTCGTGGACGCGGCGCTCCCGCGAACACACCGGCTCCCTGATGTTCGCCGTGAACACCGACGAGCCCCTCGGGATGTTGGAGGAGTTCTACGCCTTCACCTGCGCCGAGTCCATGCTCACCCGTCTCGGCCTCACCCGCCAGTAACGACGATCCAGAAAGGCCCACACCGTGTCGTCCACGGACGTGCAGGACAGGAAGGTCGGCCGCAACACCACGCGAGTGGACGTCGGTGCGACCGGACTGGTGATCACCAAACGCTTCGACGGTCCCAGCCCCGACCGCGAGCGCCGCTACGAGAACTCCCTGGCGTGGGACGCGCTCCAGAAGGCGCGCGGCCTGGACCTCGGGCCGCCGGTCGCCGAACGCGACGACGAGCGGCTCGTCCTCTCCTTCCCCTACCTCGACAACCTGCGCACGCTCCAGGAGATCCTGGACGAGGGCGCCGGGACCGAGGCGCTCGTGCCGGTCCTGCGCCGCTGCGGCGCGCTCCTGGGCACACTCCACTCCGTACCCGTGGACGAGGTCACCAGGCTGCTGCCCCGGCGCGAGGCCCCCGCCGACCCCGGCATGGGACCCCTCACGGTCTTCAGCCACCTCACCCCCGAGCAGTACACGAACGCCAGCGGCGCCGAACTGGAGGCCTGGCGGCTCTTCCACCACGACACCGAGCTCCAGGAGGGGCTGCGCTCGTGGGTGGCCGACCAGACCGGGGACCCCGACCCGGTGCCCGTCCACGGTGACCTGCGCCCCGACCAGTTCCTCGTCTCCTCCGAACACCTCGCGCTCATCGACTGGGAGGAGTTCACGGTCGGTCCGGCCAGCCGCGACCTCGCCGGGATCGCCGGATCGCTGGTCTTCGACGCCCTGGTCCGCACCTTCGTCGGCGCCCCCGGGCGGAACGTGCTCCCGGGCGAGCTGCACCGGGGCTTCATGTCCCGGGGTGAGGACCTCCTGGGAGCGGTCGCCCCGTCCGTCCAGGCCTTTCTCGCCGCCTACCGGAACGTCTCCGGACGCGACGTGGACGCGCTGCGCCTGGGCTCCGACATTGGCTGGTTCCTCATCGAGCGGGTCATGGCCCGGGCGATGATGTCCCACCGCCTGCCTCCGAGCGACCGCGCCATCGCGGGCGTGGGACGCCAGGCCATCCTCAACCCCGCCAGCGCGCTGGCCATCCTTGGAATGGGGAACGACTCGTGAGCGAGCTCGACCTGCGCACCGGCACCCGGTCGGCCGCGCACATCACCGACATCGTCCGGCTGGACACGCGTACCCGCACGCTGAGTGTCGGGGAGCACCAGCGGACCGCGCCCGACACCCCCGAGAGCACCGCCGAGCTGACGGCCTGGCTGTACGCCGTCACGCACACGGGCAACCCCGACGTGTTCTCGCCCGACTCCGTCCTGGCCGACCCGGTGTTCGAGGAGGACATCCGCTCCCGCCTTCCCGACCCGGGTCTGCTGGTGCCGGTACGCGAGGTGGGTGAGGCGACCGACGGCTCCGCGCTCGCCGAACTGCACCGGGTCCGCCTGCGCCTGACCGGTGACCAGCTGGTCCGCGACGGCGACGACACCCGTGTGCGGGTCTCCTGCCTGCGTCCCAACCTGACGCCCGGGTTCTTCATGTACCTGCACGAGACCGGTGCCGGTGCCCGGCCCGGCGACCGGGTGACGCGCTACTACCTGGGCGGCGCCGACCCCGACTCGACCCTGGACCTGTGGGCGCGCGGCGTCGACCGCCTGGTCACGGCCGGCGCCGGTTTCCGGACCAAGATCCTCTCGCGCCGCGCCGCCTACCCCCGCAACGACGCGGCCGTCTACTACGTCCTCGGCGACACCTCCCTGTTCGAGGAGGTCATGACCGACCTGCTCGCCGGGGAGGAGACCGCCGCGCACGCCTCTCCGCTGTGCGCCCCGCACCCGTCGGGTCTGTACACCGCGCACGAACCCGTGGACCCCCGACCCGGCCAGCAGCAGCGCAGCTACGGCGAACACCGGTGCGCGGCGATCGCCGAGGCCGTCATCCGGGCCGTCCGGGACGGGGTCGGGTTCCAGGAGGCCCTGGTGGAGTCGTTCACCGCCGCCAACATCGACTCCGGCGACGTCGCCCGCAACCACGACGGCGTCCCGACCCCCCAGGGAGCACCGGCATGAGCGAGTACTCCGTCCTCTTCCCCCAGCAGCCCTCCGACCCCGACGCCATCAACGACTTCGCCAGGCTGGTCATCGACCACGACCTGTCCCGGCTGTGGATGGGCCAGTCCTTCAGTATCGAGAGCCACATGGCGCTGGCGGCCCTGGCCCGCTCGGGAAACACCGTCCCGGTCGGGATCGGCACAGCGCTGGCCGCCCTGCGCACCCCCTACGACGCGGCGCTGTCGGCGCGCTCGCTCGCCGCGGTGCTGGGACAGCCGGTGTCCGTCGGCTACGGGGCGGCCGACCCGGGGTTCGTGACCTCGGTCCGCGGCGCCCCGCTCGCCAGGCCCGCCTCCTACACCGCCGAGTACGCCCGGCTGGTCGGTGCGCTGCTGCGCGGCGAGGAGGCCGTGAGCAGGCTCGACGACCTGCCGCTGCGTGCCCAGCTGCCCGCCCTGGAGCATCCTCGTGTGGAGGCCGGGGTCGGGGTACTGCGCCCCGGCATGGCCGCCAAGGCGCGTGAGGTCGCCGACTTCGTGGTCACCTGGCTCACCCCGGGCAACTACGTCCGCGACGTCCTGGTCCCCCGGTTGGAACGCGCCGACGGCAGCCGTCCCCGGGTGGCCACGCACGTGCACTGCGCGGTGCGCCGCCCCGGCCGCAACCCGCAGCTGCTCGCCCAGGTGGGCTGCGGCAACCACCTGGCCCGCGAGCACTACTCCGACATGCTGCGCCGGGCCGGTCTGGACGTGCACGCGTCCGACCCGGTCTCCAGCGCGCGCGAACTGGTCTCGGCGGGAGTGGTGGTCTACGGCAGCCCGTCCGAGATCGCCGACCGGCTGCGCGCCTTCCCCGACTTCGGCGTCGACGAGGTGATCGTCAACATCACCGCGGTGGCCCTGACCTACGGCGACGACGACGCCCTGGCCGACCTGCACGAGATCAGCACCGAACTCAAGAAGGGTTGAACACCATGCCCGTCCCCCCGCTCGAACTCCTGCTTCCCGCCATCCTCGTCGGCGTCGCCTTCCTCGGCTACTGCTACTTCGACCTGTACCGCGTCGCCGAGACGCGCTTCCTGCCCAAGTGGGCGTGGGGAGTCCTGTGCGCCCTGTCCATTCCCTTCGGAGGCATCGCCTACCTCCTGCTCGGGAGGGGGCACACGAGCCATGCCTGACACCGCCACCCTGGTCGAGGCGCGCGACGTCACGATGCGGTTCGGGACCTTCACCGCCCTGGACGGCGTGGGCCACGCCTTCGGCGGTACCGGTGTGTGCGGACTGATCGGCGTGAACGGCGCGGGCAAGACCACCTTCATCCACACCCTGATCGGGCTGCTGTCCCCCACCTCGGGGACGGTGAGCGGCGAGGGCACCCACGAGACCATCGCCTACTGCCCCGACACCCCCAGTTTCGAGCCCTACCTGACCTCACGCGAGGTCCTGACGCAGTCCGCGCTCCTGGGCCGCGGCCGCCGTGCCCGTCCCGCCCCGGAGGACGTGGAGCGGTGCCTGACCCGGGTGGGCCTCGCGGAGCACGTCGACCGCAGGGTCGGCGGGTTCTCGCGGGGGATGCGCCAACGGCTCGGCATGGCGGCGGCGCTGATCCGCGAGCCGAAGCTGCTCATCCTGGACGAGCCCACCAGCGCGCTGGACCCGGTCGGCCGCGACGACGTCCTGGCCCTGGTCGCCGAACTGGGGCGTGACATCCGGGTCGTGTTCTCCAGCCACATCCTGGAGGACGTGGAGTCGGTGGCCGACGACCTGGTGGTCCTCAACCGGGGCAGGCTCGTCTACTCCGGACCCAAGGAGGGCTTCATCGGTTCGGGCCCCGTGGACACCGAGGTGCGATACGTCCTCAGGGACGGGGTGGAGGAGTTCTGCGCCCACCTGGTGCGGATCGGCGTTCCCTGCCGCCTGGAGGACGACGCCTCCGGCACGGTCGTGATCCCCTTCGCCTACCTGGCCACGAGCCTGGGATTCCTCCGTGATAGGCCGCGGATACTGCGCGCTCTTACCGTCGGCGACGGGTCCTCGCTCCAGAGGGCCTTCCTGGAAACCGTCACAGCCGAGGAAGCGTAGATCCATCATGGTGGGAATCGAACTCAAACGGTGGTTCCGCTCCCAGCGACTCCTGCTCGTCGTGTTGGTGTTCGTGTTCTCGGGGATCACGTCCCCGCTGATCGCGGCCTACAGCACGGAGATCTTCGAATCGCTGGGAGGGACCTCGGGCCTGGAGATCATCGCCGACGAACCGACGTGGCAGGACCTCCTGCTGTCCTACTTCGGCAACTCGTCCCAGATCGCCCTGCTGATCGCGTGTTACCTGGCGGCGTGGGGGTGCGCGCTGGGGTCCGACGACCGGCTGCGCATCTTCTACACCTCCCGGGTCACCCGCCACAGCCAGATCGTGGGGCCGCGACTGCTGGTCTCTGGGTCGTGCGTCCTGGCCGGTGCCCTCACCGGCGCCGCGGTGGCCCTGTACGAGACCGCCGTCCTGGCCGAGGACACCGAGGTCGCCGACGCCGCGCTCGCGCTCGGGGTCCAGTCCCTGGGCCTGGTCGCCTTCGCCCTGGTGGCCGCCTGCCTGGCCTGCTGGACCAACGCCCCGTTCCTGTCCGCCGTCTCGGTCGCCGCCGTGGTGATCGTGAGCGACATGGTGGGGTCGGTCGAGAGCTTTCGGGAGTGGTCGCCGACCGTTCTGGTCAACCCGTCCGGTCTCCTGGAGGGTGACGGACTCGCCGACCACGCCCGGCCCGCCGCGGTGATGGCGGCCGTGCTCGTCCTCGCGGTCGGATCGGTCGTGCTGAGGCCCGCCCGGCGTCCCCTGCGCCCCCTGGCGGACGGCTCCACCAGCGCCACCACCGAGACGCCGTATCCCACCACGCACGTCCCCGAACAGCACGAGGACCGCACCACCCCCGGGGAGGAACCGGCGGTGACGGACGGCTCACCGGAACCGGCCGACGCCACGGTCTCGGTCAACACGAACGGAGACGACACGTGACCACACTCGACACCCGCCCTCCGACACCCCACGAGGCCATGCCGCTCCCCGAGAACCCCGCCTCCGCACCCGACGCCCTGCGCGTCGACTCCGTCACCAAGACCTTCACCGGCGGTGTCCGGGCGTTGGACGACGTCGGTCTGGCGGCCCGCCCCGGGCAGGTCGTGGGCCTGCTCGGCCACAACGGCGCGGGCAAGACGACCCTGGTCCGTCTGGTGTCCGGACTGCTGACCCCCACCTCCGGCACGGTGTCCGTCCTCGGGTTCGACCCGGTCCGGGACGGCGTCGAGGTCAGGCGCCGCATCGGCGTCCTGCCCAGCTCGCAGCTGCTCGACAACCGCCTCTCGGGCCGTGAGAACCTGCGCTTCGCGGGACGGCTGTTCGGTGTCGACCCCGCCAGGTTGGACGAACGCGTCGACTCCCTGCTGGACGAGTTCGGCATGCTCGCACGCGCCGACGACAGGGTCTCCACCTACAGCGCCGGTATGCGCCAGCGCACCGCCCTGGCACGGGTGCTGCTGTCACGCCCCGAGCTGCTGCTGCTCGACGAGCCCTCCTCCGCGCTCGACCCCGTGGCCATCCGAGAGCTGCACGAGCTGATCCGGCGTAAGAGCCGTGAGGAGCGGATCGCCGTCGTCATCTGCACGCACGACCTGGCCGAGGCCGCCGACCTGTGCGACGAGGTCCTCATCCTGTCCCAGGGTCGCGTGATCGCCTCCGGCTCCCCGCAGGAGCTGGCCGCGCGGGTGGACGTGCCGACCGCCGTCGAGCTGGAGTGCGAGGCTGCCGACACCGACGCCGCCCTGGCGGTGATGGCGGGGTTCACCGACGCCGAACGGGTCTCCGAGGGCACGTTCCGGCTGGACGGGGTGGCCCGCAGTTCCGTCCCCGAACTCGTCGGATCCCTGGTCGGAGCGGGTGTGCGCCTGTACACGGTGCGGACCGCCCAGGCCACCCTGGAGGACCTCTACCTGCGGCTCCACGCCGGGGACGACCACGGCGACCGCACCGACCGGAACAGCGAGGCGAAGTGATGAACCGGAACGCAGTCAGGGCGATCGCCGCCCGCGACCTCGCCACCGTGCGCCGCAACCTCGGTGTCCTCGTCCCCATGCTCATCGTGCCCGTCGCCCTGGTCGCGATGCTCTCGTTGGCGACGTTCCTCGCCGCCCGCACCACCATGGACCTCGGTCCGCTGACGGGCCTGCTCGACCTGACCGGTTCCGCCGACGGCGGCACGGAGCACTCCCCGGGCGTCCGGTTGGCGATCGCCCTGGCCACCTACGTGGGCCCGCCCCTGCTGATCATCGTGTCCCTGCTCACGGCGTCGGTGATGGCCACCGACTCGGTGGCGGGCGAGCGCGAGCGCGGCACGATCGAGGGTCTGCTGCTGACGCCGGTCAGTGACCGCGACATCCTCATGGGCAAGCTGGTGGGCGCCCTGGTCCCGGCGCTGGTCCTGGGGCTGGCCTCACAGCTCGTGTACGCGGCGGTGGCCGTGGCCGCCATCGCGCCGGTGACCGGTTCGCCGCCCCTGCCCACACTGCCGTGGGCGATGACCGTGCTGTGGTTCGGCCCGGCCTTCACCACGGCCGCCCTCGGCCTGACCGTGTTCGTGTCCGCCCGGGCCAGGACCGTCCAGGCCGCCCACCAGGTGTCCGGGGTGGGCGTGATCCCGCTCGTGGCCCTGGTGGTGGGCCAGGCGACCGGCCTGTTCCTCCTCTACTGGTGGGTGGGCCTGCTGCTCGGAGCCCTGTTCTGGGCCGCAGCGTACGCCATGGTGCGGATGGGCGGGCGCGTCCTCCAGCGCGAGAACCAGATCGCCACCCTCGTCTGAACCGTCGCCGAACGCACGCGAAGGAGGTACGACATGCCGAGGCCACCGGCGACCCCCGAGATCGTCACCGGAACCGGGGCGCTGACCCCCTGGTCGACCGACCACCGGGTGGCCCGCGCGGTGCTGCTCGTCGACGCCGCCCTGGAGGGGTCACCCCTGGTGGGCGCCCTCGCCAGGGCGGCCGAGGCGGCCGGTGCCCGGGTGCGGGTCCATACGGCCGCCGGTGCGGGAACCGCGGCGGACGCCCACACGACGGCCGTGTCCCTGGACGGGGACGCGGTGATCGCGGTGGGCGGCGGCGCGGTGATGGACCGCGCCAAGCTCGCCAACGTCGTCGCGGGCGGCCTGGACCTCGCTGGGACGGTCGCCGCGCACGACCGCTCCGGCCTGCTGCGGCTCCCCGACGGTCGGCGGGGAGCCCCACTGGTCGCGGTCCCCACCACGGTGGGGACGGGCAGTGAGATGAGCGCGAACGCGGTCGTGACGGCCGGCGACCGCAGGCTTCTGATCAGCGGCCCCGGCCTGGGCGCCGACCTGGCCGTCCTGGACCCCGCCGCGACCGCGAGCCTGCCCCGCCAGCTGCTCCTGGACGGGGCCTTCGAGGCGTTCAACCGGACCGTCGGTCCCTACGTGGGCGGCCCGGGCCGCGGTGAGCGGCCCGACCAGATCGCGGAGGCGGTGGCGGCACGGCTGGTCGTGGTCGGTGAGCGGATCTCCAGCACGCCACCGAGCCGGGGGACGGACGCGGCCGACCGCGCCGAACTGGCCCGGTTGAGCGGTATGAGTCACACCCCCGCCATGCACCTGGGACGGGATCCGTTCGGGTTCCGGGGCTGGTACGTCGGGCACGAGGTGTCCACGGCCGCCGACGTCTCCAAGGTGCGCGGCCTGGCCACCGTCACCCCGGGCCTGTGGGCGCGTGTCCTGGAGGGCGACCGGACGTGGGGCGACACCGACCGGCTGCTCCGGATCTGGGCCGCCGCCGCACGCGCCGTGCCGGGGGTCCTGCCCGAGGATCCCGTGGCGGGTGTGCGCTGCCTCGCCGAACGCTGGGGGATCCGCCCGGTTCCGCCGGACGCCCTGGACACGGCCACGGTGGCCGACACGTCCCTGCACCACTGGGGCCGTGGCCTGCCCGGACTCGACGGTCTGACGGTGGAGGACGTACGCGCCGTCGTCGCACCCGAGGCGGTGGTGCCCGTCTGACCCGCCCGCCCCGGCGCCCCGACCCAGTCGTCCGCTCCTGACGCCCGCCCGGCCCCGGGCGGGCCTCCGCCGTTCCGGGACCGGTGTGGCAGCCCCGAACAGCGGAGACCCCGTGTGGATAGCCGCGTGATAAGCCCCCGGCCGGTGCCCCTTCCTAGGTTGGGGTCATCCGAGAAACCGGGGACATCCCCCAGCCCAGGAGGTACACATGCGGATCGCCAAGCTGACCACCCTCACCGCAACCGCCGTCCTGTCCCTTCTCGTCGCCTCCCCCGCCGCGGCCGACTCCACCGCACCGGACGCGAACGCGGAGGCCTCCCCGACCGCGTCGGTCGCCCTGCTGCCGATCGACCCGATCGGCACCGTCTGCGGCCTCCTCCCGGACGAACTGCCTCTGTGCCCCGTGAACTCCGACCCCTGGAAGTAGGGGTCCCAGCGCACCGGAGGACGGAGAGCGGGACCCGGATCAGGAGTCGACCTCGGCCAGGGCCCGCTCCACGTCGGTCACGCCCTGCTCGTCGCGGACGCGCTCGTAGATCTCGCGGGCCTGGAGCAGTATGGGACGGGCCTCCTCCGGATTGCCGCCACCGGTGTACGCCCGAGCCAGGTCATGGAGGAGCAGCGCCTCCCCCACGGGATCGTCCATATCCCTGACCAGGTCCAACGCGCTGCCCAGATTCCGCAGAGCCGACGCGTGCTCCCCGTCCAGGAGGTCGGTCTGCCCGATCAGGCGGAGCACCTGGGCGCGCCCTCGAACATCGCCGCTGCGTTCGGCGAGGGACCGCGCCTCGTTCAGGTGCTCCCGACCCCGGTCGATGTCGCCTCCCAGGGCGCGCAGGTGGCCCATCAGCATCAGGCTGCGCCGCTGGCCGCCGAGGTCGCCGACCTTCAGGAAGCCCTCAAGGGCGAGCTCACTCTCCGCGAGCGCGGACGCGTCGTTCTCCTCGTGGCGGTCCATGAAGGCCAGGTGGGTGCGGACCAGCGCCTCTCCGCGGACCTCGCCCAGCTCGACGAACTCGGCCAGGGCGCCCTCCAGCAAACGTCGCCGCTCCTCCTGGCCGTAGCGGTGGCTGATCACGTTGGCCAGCCCCTCCGCCAGGGCCGCCGCGCCCAGTCGGTCGCCCGCGGCCGTGACGACGGGTTCGGCACGGTCGTAGAGCTCGGCGAGGTCGTCCACGTACCCGCGCCGCATCAGGAACATGGAGAAGCCCACGGCCAGTTCCCAGCACTGCTGGTGCAGACCCTCGTCCGCCGCCTGGGACACGGCGTGGCGCAGGTTGGCTCGCTCGGCCTCCAGCCAGGTGTAGGGATCGGCCAGCAGCCGGTCCACGTACCCGTCGGGCGGAACCCACCGGAGCGCGTCCCCGCGTACCTGGAGGTAGTCCCCTCCCAGGAGGCGGCGGTTGGCCTCGTCCAGCAGGGCGAGCCAGCCGCCCAGCAGGCGTTCCACCGCCGCCCGACGGGTGTCGGCGGTCACGTTCCGGATCAGCTGCTCTCGCGCGTAGTCGCGCACCAGGTCGTGGAAGCGGTAGAGCGGCTCGCCCGCGGCGTCCACCCCCACCACGTCGAGCATGTGCGCGTCCACGAGCGGCTCGGCCAGATCGGAGGGAAAGGGGGAGTCGTCGTCCAGCAGCGCTCCCGCCGCCCAGGCCGGGATGGTGGGCGCCTCGGTCAGTCCGAGCAGGGCGAACACCCGGCTGGTGCGGGGGCGGAGCCCGTCATGGGTCAGCGACAGACTGGCCCGAACGGTCATGTCCCCGTGGCTGAGCTCGTCCAGGCGCCGCCGTTCGTCGGCCAACCGGTTCACCATTCCGGCCAGGGGCCAGTGCGGGCGGGCGGCCAGGCGCGCGGCGACGATCCGCAGGGCCAGGGGAAGCTGGCCGACGGCGTGAACGAGGGCCCGCGCCGCCTCGGGTTCGGCCTCCACCCGGTTCCTGCCCAGGACGCGGGCGAGGAGCTCCAGGGAGGCGTCGTCGGACAGGATGTCCATCTCCACCAGCGTGGACCCGGGCAGGCCGGTGAGTCGGGCCCGCGAGGTGACGATGACGCCGCACCCGGCGCCGCCCGGGACGAGCGGAGCGATCTGGCCCTCGTCGGCGGCGTCGTCGAGGACGACCAGGACACGCCGGGCGGCCAGGATCCCCCGGTACATGGCCGCGCGTTCGTCCACGTCCTCGGGGATGGCCTGGCCGGGGACGCCCAGCGCCCGCAGGAAGCGGGCGAGCACGTCGGCGGGCTCCAGGTGGGTCTCCCGGGTCCCCCTCATGTCGCAGTACAGCTGCCCGTCGGGGTAGTGGTCGTCGGCCAGCACGCGGGCGACGCGCACAGCGGTGGCGCTCTTGCCGACACCGGGCCTGCCGACCAGTACCGCGACCCCGACGGCGCCCTCGGCACCGACCAGGGCGTCCTCCACCGTGGCGACGACGTCGTCCCGGCCGACGAAGTCCGCGGCGGCCGTGGGGAGCTGGTAGGGGGTGACCTCGGGAGCCGGGGCCCGGGAGGGCGCGCGCGGCGGCGCTTCCGGTGCGGCCCCCGTGTGCTCCCCGTCCTCCCGTCCCGGAGGGGCCGCCGCGGACGGCTCCGGTGGGGGGACGGCCGCGACGGGAGGGTCAAGGCCGGGGTCGCCCGCGAGGATGGCGCTCTCCATGTCGCGCAGCCGCGTGCCGGGGTCGAGGCCGAGCTCGTCCACGAGCAGTTCGCGGCCCACTCGGTAGACCTCCAGGGCCTCGGCCTGGCGGCCGGACCGGTACAGGGCCAGCATGAGTTGGGCCCGCAGGTTCTCGCGCAGGGGGTGGGCCTCCACGAGCGCGGTGATCTCCGAGACCAACCTGGCGTGGTGTCCCAGGCGCAGTTCGATGTCGAGGTAGGCCTCGATCGCGTCCATGCGCTCCTCCTGAAGGCGCAGGGCCTCCGAGCGCAGGACCTCGTTGTCGGTCCCGCTCAGCGCGGGGCCGCGCCAGAGGGCCACGGTGGAGCGCAGCAGCGCGGCAGCCTCGGTGTCGCGCCCCTCGCGGACGAGTTCGGCGGCGTCGCGCATCCCGAGGCGGTGGAGTTGGGCGTCGACGGACTCCGCGGGCGCGGAGAGCACGTAACCGGGCGGACGCGTGTGGATGGTGGCGATCGCGGGCGGGAGCAGACGACGCAGGCGGGAGACGCAGATCTGGACCTGGGTGCGCGCGGTCTCGGGCGGATCGTGGTGCCAGAGCACGTCGACCAGGCGGTCGGTGGACACCACGTGGTTGAGTTCGAGGAGCAGGGCCGAAAGGACGACCTGCTGCCGCCCCGGGGGGACCCGGACCGGCCCGTCCTCACCCTCCACCTCGACGGGGCCGAGGACGCGGAAAAGCACTGGTGGCCGGTTCTCGTTGTTGTCGCGATCCGCTTTGATCGAAGCCTCCCCAACCACGTCGGCCAACACCGGGATTCCACGACGCCCGGGAGTAACATATATCATTGTCCGCCATTTCCCCGGTTCTTCCGGGGATCCCGGCACGGGATGTTCACTCCTCATTCCACCGGAATAACGAGGTGATAGTCCCGGGATCGCGAACTCACCGACGATGCGTAACGACCGAGAACCGGCAGCAGTGATCACGGGACGGCCATGGAACATCCACCTGAGGAGCGGCGGACCGTCGCACCCAGCGCCCACGCGGTGGCTCTGGGTGTCGACCACGTACGCCTGTCCTACGTGTACCTGGATCGGCGGGACACCGAGGGGTACGCCTCCCTCGTGGATCCGGGATCGGATCCCCTCAGCGCGGGCGCGGTGCCCCGCACCCGGTCCGACCGCGTCCCGCCGCCCCCCTCCGCGGGAGGCCACCACGAGCTGCACCGCGTCATCTCCGGGAACGATAGCGTGGCCGTGGTCGGGACCTACGTACGAAACGACGGCGGACGACGCGATTTCGTCGACGTGTTCACCATTTCCGAGCACGGGCTTTTACTGACCCGGAAACGATTTCAGCCCGTGGAGCAACAACTACTCTGAGCGAAGGATTTCCCGGAGAAAGGGGACCTGGTTCCGGACCATGGACCGGCGGTCACGGTTCCGCCACCTCGGGTGTTTACCGGCCGCGGCTTTCCGTTCCGGCAGGCCCCCCTCCCCGGCCGCAAGCGGTCAGCGACGGACCTGGGGGCGTACAGGAACAGGGGGTTCGGTAGAGTTCCTGAGCGGATCGCCGTCAACGGTGTTGACCCCAGCGTGAGGGAGTACGGGGATGGAACTTTTCCTGAGTACGGCCTTCGGCTTTCCGACGGTCGTCTTCACCCCGCTGCTGATCGTGGTCGTCGCCTACTGGCTGCTCGTGGTGGCCGGTGCCACCGACTCCGAGGTCCTCGACAGCGTGGACGCCGACGGCGACGCCGTGGGGCTGAGCGCCCTCATGGGCCGTGTCGGCCTGGGGGGAACCGCGCCGAAGGCGTCCGTTGAGGGCGGTGACCCGTCCCGCGCGCAGCGCCCCACGGGCGATGGCGGGCGACGGGCGGGCGTTCCGGTCACCGTGGCGCTGAGCATGATGATCGGTGTCGCCTGGTTCGTGAGCATGATGGGAGGCATCATGACCAGCCTTCTGGACATCACCTCCACCCCCCTGCTGATCGCCCTGGGCCTCGTGGTCCTGGTCATCGCGCTCGTGGCCGCGTGGGCCGTCACCAGCGGACTGGTCATGTCGGTGCAGCGGTTCCTGCCCAAACGCCGCGGCGACTCCAAGCACGAACTGGTCGGACGCACCTGCGTGATCCGTATCGGCGAGGCGAGCGAGGGCTTCGGACAGGCCGAGATCACCACCGCGGGCGGCGCGTCGATCTCCATCCCGGTGCGCACCACCGGCGGCGAGGTCCTGCCCGTCGGCAGCACCGCCCTGATCTTCGACCACAGCGCCGAGGACGACGTCTTCCTGGTCACCCACTTCGACGCCGCGCTGGACCCCGGCCAGAGCTGACGCGCACCTCTCCGGGGCCTCCCCTCCCGACCACCCGGTACGTGGAACCGTTCGGTCCCGGGCGCCGTCCCATCCGTTGAGCGCACCGGTCCGGTCCCCCGCCGCCGACCCCTCCCCGACGCGCTCCTCCCCCTCCGCACACAACCGCAGAAAGAGACCCCCACGTGTTGCTGAGTGCTACCACGAGCGGCCAGGAGGCAGCGGACGCGGCCTTCCTGACCGTCGGTGTCGCCATCGCCGTCGGCCTCGTCGTCCTCGTCGCCCTGATCCTGATGATCACCCGGCTCTTCCGCAAGGTCGAGCAGGGCAAGGCGCTGATCATCTCGAAGGTCCGCGACGTCCACGTCACCTTCACCGGCGCGATCGTCCTCCCGGTCCTGCACAAGGCCGAGATCATGGACATCTCACTCAAGAGCCTCACCCTCGAACGGCACGGCCGCGAGGGGCTCACCTGCAAGGACAACATCCGCGCGGACATCAAGGTCTACTTCTACGTCCGCGTCAACGAGACGGCCGAGGACGTCAAGAAGGTCGCCAAGGCGATCGGCACCGAGCGCGCCAGCGACCAGGACACCCTCCAGGAGCTGTTCAACTCCAAGTTCTCCGAGGCGCTCAAGACGGTCGGCAAGCAGTTCGACTTCGAGGAGCTGTTCACCCAGCGCGAGGAGTTCCGCCAGGCGATCATCTCCCTGATCGGCACCGACCTCAACGGCTACATCCTGGAGGACGTGGCCATCGACGAGCTGGAGCAGACCCCGCTGCACCAGCACGACGCCAACAACATCCTCGACGCGCAGGGCATCTCCAAGATCACCGAGCGCACCGCGATCGAGCACAAGCGCACCAACGAGTTCGAGAACGACCGGCGCAAGGAGATCGACCGGCAGAACACCGAGACCGCCGAGACCCTCGCCGAACTGGAGAAGCGCCGCGAGGAGTCCACCGCCAAGGCCAAGCGCGAGATCGAGATCATCCGCGCCCGCGAGGAGGCCGAGACCGCCCGCGTGCAGGCCGAGGAGCGGCTCAAGGCCGAGACCGCCAACATCCGCACCTCCGAGGCGCTGGGGGTCCAGCACGAGAACCAGCGGCGTGAGATCGCGGTCGCCGAGAAGAACCGCGAGCGCGTCATCGCCATCGAGAGCGAGCGCATCGAGAAGGACCGCGTGCTGGAGGTCATCGGGCGCGAGCGCGAGACCGAGCTGAGCCGCATCGCCAAGGACAAGGAGGTCGAGGCCGAGAAGCGCGAGGTCGCCGACGTCGTCCGCGAGCGGGTCGCCGTGGACCGCACCGTGGCCGAGCAGGAGGAGGCCATCAAGCGCCTGCGCGCCGTCGAGGAGGCCGAGCGCACCCGCCAGGCCGTCATCATCCAGGCCGAGGCCGAGGCCCAGGAGAACCTGGTCAAGGACATCAAGGCCGCCGAGGCGGCGGAGGCCGCCGCCAAGCACCGGGCCGCCGAGGAGCTCACCCTGGCCGAGGCCCGCCAGCAGGCCGCCGAGCTGGACACCCGCGCCAAGATCCGCCTGGCCGAGGGCGTCCAGGCCGAGGCCGCGGCCGCCGGTCTGGCCGAGGTCCAGGTCCAGCAGCAGAGCGCCGACGCCCTGGAGAAGGTCGGTCGCGCCGAGACCGCCGTGGCCCGCGAGAGGGCCCGGGTCGACGCCGAGGCCGTCGAGCAGAAGCTGCGCGCCGAGGCCGCCGGTCTCACCGACAAGGCCGAGGCCATGGCCGCGCTCGACCAGGTCAGCCGTGAGCACGAGGAGTACCGCCTGCGGCTGGAGGCCGAGAAGGAGGTCCGCCTGGCCGGGATCGACGTGCACCGCCAGGTCGCCGAGGCCCAGGCCACCGTGCTGGCCACCGGCCTGGAGAAGGCCGACATCAACATCGTCGGCGGCGACGGCGCGTTCTTCGACCGCATGGTCAACTCCATCGGCCTGGGCAAGGCCGTGGACGGCTTCGTCGGCAGCTCCCAGACCGTGCAGGCCCTGGGCGGCGACTGGCTCAACGGCGAGGGCGACTTCGCCGGGGACATGCGCGAGGTGCTGGCGTCCGTGGACACCGAGGACGTCAGGAACCTCACCGTCTCCGCGCTGCTGCTCAAGCTGATCGGCGCGGGCGGACCGCAGGCCGACAAGCTCAACGGCCTGCTCGGCACCGCCCGTTCGCTGGGCGTGGACCAGCTGCCCGCCACCGCACTCGCCACCACCAAGCAGTGAGGCAGTCCTCCGTGACCGAGGCCCTGTCCCAGGACAACGACGACACCGGGCCGGACGCCGGGGACGCGCGTTCGCTGGACGCGGGCACCTACGAGGTGCTCCGCGCCCGGCTGCGCGAGCAGACCGGCGAGCTGGCCCGGCGGACCGACGAACTGAACGCACGCCGCCTGGAGGTGTTCGGCGGCACCGAACTGACCCTGCTCGGCACCGAGCGCATCCGCACCGAGCACAACTGTGTGCCCCGGGACATCGTGAGCGTGGGGCGTTCGGTGGGAAGCGGCGCCGACGGCGCCGTGATCCTGTTCGGCTACAACGTCTTCATCGGCATGCAGCGGCGGACCCACGTCCCCGACGTGTTCTCGCTGCACCGGTACGAACACGACGGCGACGGCTTCGCCTTCACCGACGCCGACGGGGCGGCCGTCCCCGGGCTGCTCGACGACGAGCGGTTCCGGCAGGACTTCGACCAGCTCTACCGCTACTACCGTGACGCGCACCTGCTCCAGCTGCGCCGGGTCGAGGAGCGGCTGCTGGCCGTGTTCCAGACCGGACCGAGCACCGAGGACGTGCGCGTGCTGCGGTGGTCGGTCTCGCCCACCGGCGAGATCGCCTACCTCGACTCCCGCGGGGAGCGCGACCACGTGTTCCCGCCCGCGCACGACTTCACCTGGGTGGAGACCACCCGCGAGGACCACGTGGCGGGCCGCCATCCGCACATCTCGATCCTCGACGAGCTGTTCGTGGAGACGGTCGGCGGAGACCTGACCATCAAGGTCGAGAACAACACCGAGGTCGGCGAGGGCGTCTACAGCGAGCCCGTGGACGAGCGGCTCCAGAGCCTGGCCGACGCGGCGGTGCACTACGCACGGGTGGGCGCGCTCATCCTGCTGCGCGTCCTGCCCTACAACGAGAGCGCGTGGCGGTACCTGGTCTTCAACACGCGCACCAAGGAGGTCGAGCGCCTGGACGGGGGCNNGTCCTGCCAGCGCCTGCCCGACGACCAGGGGCTGATCTTCCCCGGCGGCTACTACCTGGCCACCGGGGTGGCGAGGACGTTCGACACCGACGTCACCGACCTGGAGTTCGAGCGCGTGGTGCGCTCGCCCAACGGCGAGGACGTGCTGTACGTCTTCCACTCCCGGGCGGACGGCCGCAGCCTGCTGCTGCCGTACAACACCATCCGCAAGGAGGTCGCCACCCCGATCGTCTGCCACGGGTACTCGCTGTTCGACGACGGCACCATGACGGTGTTCCGCGACAACTCGGGTGAACCGACCCGCGTGCACCCGATGCAGGTGTGGCGGACCCCGTACGTGTCCGACGTGTACGCGGCGGCGCAACCCGTGGGGACCGGCCCGCTGGAGCGGATCGGCAACGCCGAACTGGTGCGGGGCGTCTCCGAGTGCCTGTCGGTGACGCGGATGGTCGAGGACATGCGGCCGTCCACCGAGGTGTTCGAGGCGCTCATCACCGCCTGCCGCCGGGTGTCGGACCGGTTCCACTGGCTGGGTGAGGAGGAGCTGGGCGACCTGGCGGCCCCGCTGTCGCGGGTGCGCGAGACCGCGGCGCGGGTGCTGGAGGAGTTCGAAACCGTCCAGACCCTGACCCGGCAGGCCGCCGACACCCTGGCCGAGGCGGAGGAGAGGGCGACCGCGCTCATCCGCACGGCCCGCGGGGAGACCCCGCGGTCGGCGGAGGGCTGGGTGGCGCGGCTGACCGAACTGCGCCGGGCCCAGGGGCGGGCGGCCACGCTGCGCGAGACGCGCTACGTGGACACCGAACGCCTGGAGGCGCTGGACGGCAGGCTCGCCGAGGAGATCGACGCCACCGGCCGCCGCACGGTGGCCTTCCTCGAGCGGGACGACGCCTTCGCCGGGTACCACGACGAGGTGGACCGGCTGGTCGGGGACGCGGAGGGCATCGACGCGGTCAGCGAGGCGGCCGCGGTCGGCGAGCGCGTCGCCGAGCAGACCGAGGGCCTTCAGGTGGTCACCGAGGTCGTCGGTTCGCTGGACATCGGCGACGCCCGGGTACGCACGCGCATCCTGGAACGGGTCAGCGAGGTGCTGGCCGGGATCAACCGGGCGCGCGCCACGCTGGAGACGCGGCGCGGGGAGCTGCTGGCCCTGGAGGGGAGGGCGGAGTTCGCGGCCGAGTTCGCGTTGCTGGGGCAGGCGATCACGGGCGCGCTGGCCGCCGCCGACACCCCCGACCGGTGCGACGACCAGCTGGGGCGGATCATGCTCCGGCTGGAGGACCTGGAATCGCGGTTCGCCGAGTTCGACGACTTCCTCGGGGAGCTGGCGGACAAGCGCGAGGACGTGTACGAGGCGTTCTCCACGCGCAAGCAGGCGCTGGTGGACGAGCGGGCGCGGCGGGCCGACCGCCTGGCGTCGTCTGCCGCCCGCGTGCTGGAGGGGGTGCACCGGCGGGTCGCGACGCTGTCCACGCTGGAGGACGTCAACACCTACTTCGCGTCGGACGCGATGGTGGCGCGGCTGCGCCGCACCGCCGAGGAGATGCGCGAGCTCGGCGACACCGTGCGCGCGGAGGAGCTGGACGGACGGGTCCTGGCCGCCCGGCAGGAGGCGGGGCGTGCCCTCCGGGACCGCGCCGACCTGTTCGAGGGCGGCGCGGGCGGCGAGACGATCCGGCTGGGCAGGCACCGCTTCGCGGTGAACACCCAGCCCATCGACCTCACCCTCACCCCGCACGGCGGGGAGATGTCGGTGGCGATCACCGGCACCGACTTCCGCGCACCGGTCATCGACGAGGACCTCGCTCGGACGCGGCACCTGTGGGACCGGTCGCTGGTGTCGGAGAGCCCGGAGGTGTACCGGGCCGAGTACCTGGCCGCGTCGATCCTGGCCGCGGCCGAGGAGGGCGCGGACGGGCTGTCGCTGGAGGGACTGCGCCAGGCGGAGATGCACGCGGAGGGCGCGGAGGACTCGGGGGGCGGGGACGGGGCGTCGCTGCTGGCGGTCGTGCGCGGTGTCGCCGAGGCCCGCTACGACGAGGGGTACGAGCGGGGCGTGCACGATCACGACGCCGCGCGGATCCTGTCGGCGCTGCTGCGGCTGCGCACCGGCGCCGGTCTGCTGCGGTACCCGGGCGCGGCTCGTGCGGCGGCGCAGCTGTTCTGGGCGTTCGGCGCCGCCGAGGAGCAGCGGTCGGCGTGGCGGACGCGGGCGGCCTCGCTGGCGCGGGCCCGCTCGGTGTTCGGTATGCGCGGGTCGGCGGCGATCGACGGGCTGCGCGCCGAGCTGGCGTCCGGTGTGGACGGTTTCCTGACCGACACCGGGCTTTGTCAGGACGTCGATCTGGACCTGGTGGGCGAGTACCTGTTCGAGGAGATCGCCGCCGAGGCGCCCGGGGAGCGGGGTTTCGTGTCCGGCGCGGGCGCCCGCCTGCTGCTGGACCGGTTCCACCGGGCGCTCGACAGCACGAGGGAGACCACGCGCGCGTCCTTCGAGGAGGACCTGCGCGGGCTCGACGGCGACCTGGCGGCGCGGTACCAGCTGGTGACGGCCTGGCTGGAGGCGTTCGCGAGCACCCTGGAGGAGGTGGACCCGGGCGACCTGCCCGAGGCCGCCGCGATCGAGCTGGCCGGGAACGCCGTGGACCGGTACGAGTCCTCGGCCGCCGTCCACGAGAGCGTGGGCGGGCTGTTGGGCTCGCACCCGCGTGTACGCGAGCGGTCCCTGGAGGTGCGGCTGGGCGGGTTTCT